>JACMPP010000153.1 GCA_014377445.1 Oligoflexus sp. | reverse complement strand
GTTGGATAAATCGCCATTGCCCTTTAAAGCCTGGTTTTAGACCTCAAATTTGCGGTCTAAACGGCTGATAAAGTGACCAAAAGGTTTTATACTTAAATTTTTGCTAAAGAATCAGCCTTCGAATTCCGAACAGGAGGCCGACTCTTTGTAAGATTTCGACGGAGTTTTTATGAAAGCGTGGCTGTCTTCCCTTTTGATTCTGGTGACCTTTTTGGGCGCTTGTAAGAAAGCATCTTTTGAAAGCGTCGATGGATCAGCGAATAAGCTGGGGAAAGTCGGTGGTGGAGATGGCGGTGGCGAGTCGGGTGACAGCAACCCGAATCTTATCGTGACTGTTCCTGTCGCAGAACTTCCAATAGGTGGCAAGACAACACAGGCAACCGCGAAAATGAAAGATGGAACGATTCCTTCTGTGGACTGGACCGTAACCGCAGAGCCAGGTCATGATCCCGGTACAATCGATCCTAACGGCGTCTACACCAGTCCTAAGACCGGCACGCCTCCCTATACAGTCAAGATCACGGCGACGTTGAAAAACGACCCTGCGGTTCGTTCCACGGTTCCCTTGATTATCGTTCCTGAGAATAACGGAGGCATAGGCCTTATCGTGACCGTTCCTGTGCCGCAACTGAAAGTCGGCGGTAACAAGACGACAGCCACAGCGACACTCAAAGACGGAACCAAGAACCCACCTGTAAAATGGTCCGTCACTGGCCCTGCCGGCCAAGACCCGGGCACGATCGATCCCATGTCAGGCGAATATACCAGCCCTTTTATGGGCAACGATCAATTCGCAGTCATCATCACAGCCACACTCATAGCGAACGATACCATCAAAGGTTCGACCTCTCTGGTCGTCGTGCCACTCGAAATGACCAAGGCCGAACTTATCGTTTCCTTGCCTTCGCCTGAAATCAAAGTAGGCGAGAATAAGATGACAGCGGTTGCGGTTCTCAAAGACGGAACCAAGAAACCACCTGTGAAATGGGTGGTGATGGGGCCAGTCGGCAAAGACCCGGGGACAATCGATCAAAACGGCGTTTATACCAGTCCACGCGTTGGCAACGAAAAATATCCGGTCATTATCACAGCGATACTAATCGCCGATGAATCAGTCCGTGGATCGGTGCCACTCACGATCATTCCGGAAGAAGTTATTTTCGCACGCTGTACGAAAGCGAACATGATCTTCCCGATCGTGGCCGATGTTTTTGAATTGGCAGCTAACACGGCTGCTCTACCGGGCGACTGGACGAAACAAAAATACGTTACGACAGTGTGTATGGATCAGTATAACGTCCCCGAGCGCGAATTTACCACGGGCTTTCCCGATGTTCCTTCGCTCTTCGAATGGTTTGCTTTGAACACTCGCACGACGATTGTCGCGCCCAACGATGGTGATTATAAATTTCGTTTGATCTCGGATGATGGTTCCAAACTCTGGATCGATGGACAGATTAAAATCGAAAACGATGGCCCCCACCAAACCGTTGCGAAAGATGCGACGGTGAATCTGACGAAGGGCGACCATACTCTTACCCTCGACTACTTCCAAGGTCCCCGCTTCAAGATCGCTCTCGTTCTGCAATGGCAGAAACCGGGTGATGCGGACTTCTCAGTGGTTCCCCGTACTGCGTTCAAATAAAATTCTGTAGCAGCCCAGGTGACAAGGAAGAGGAAAGAGCCCGCGCTCTTTCCTCTTTCTACGTCTAGGCGAATAAGTCCTATCGATTAGAGGTATGTCTAAAGGATTGGTTTTTTTCTGCGTATAAAAATGGGATCTCAATGCCATTTCGGATGCGAGAATGCCGATGATCGGCTTTTCGAATTGAGGGAAATAGTCTCGAGACTTTATGCCATTGAACAATTTAATCTAGTCTTAACTGGCTTGGAAGTTTGACTGAGCTGATCAAAACCAAGGGTTTGGAAAGCTCAGGGTTTATAGTGCCAAAATGGACTAGAATCTTGGACTCGTAACTCGTCTTTTCTGACAAAAAAATCAATTTGCGAAAGGGTGATCTTATTCATAAGTTAGCAATACCATGCCTCAAAAAAAGCCTTCAAAAGCTTGTCGCGTATGATTTTCATTCGATTTTAATTCACTACGATATATGATGATTTCAGGCTTCCTTATGTATTCGATTCACAACTCATTTGCACAGTCATAAAACCAAGGACATCTTCTCTAACACAAGGAAGACTAACAAATTTGACACTACCAAGCCATACAAATGTATGGCACTAGGATTGGTTTTGTGTTGAAATGCAGAGCTAAGACAGGTGGTCACAGGAAGCGGTATCGCCACAGTACTTACAACCCGAATGGCCAGCGACTCAGTCGCGCCGCGGAAGAAATTCGAGATGAGAGAGACTTAGTTCGGAGAGAAAAGGCCTCGAGTTTTTCGACAGCACAATGAACGGTAACCTTTGGAGCCAGGATTTTATGAAAAACAATGTTATCGACCTCACACCGCGTATCAAAGATAGTCTCTATGTGTATCTTTCGGGCGTAGGCTTTCGCAGAAAGCGTGGCGCATTGACTTTGAGGGAGAAGCTGGAGCGCAAATCCAAGCTGATGAATACGCAAAAGGCGAAGATTCTTCCCTTCCGTGTTGCGCGTGTGCCGCTTGAGAAAGCAATTCCGTTCGTAACGATGGCGTTGGATTGATATTGATATTGATTGACGGTTAAGTATGTTTGAGTGAAGGCTGAGGTGATCCTCAGCCTTTTTTTATTGGCGGAAATAAGGCCGGATTATACGGATTCGAGTATCGCATGCAATCATGAGCAGCTCGGATTTTTTCCAATTTCACTCTTTCACCGAAACTCCAGATAGAAATTCGCAACCAGCTAAAAAAGACTGGGGAGAATGCTGCCGCCATCCGAGTGAGGATCCGTCAGCGAATTTACTCTCGTAGCTGTCGCGGTGAACGTCAAGAATCAGTATGAAGGCATAAAGATTTTTGATTCGAATGCTAAGGCAGAGCTTCAAATGCCATTCATTATGCAGGACGTTATTTAAGATAAAAATTGCGATAAAGGTGGCCCCAGAGTGGGTCACCTTACCTACTTGACACTACGAATCCAGCAGTGCATGCTCAGATTCAACGTTAGAATTTGCACAGTCTTATATCCTTACTTAATTCGGTTTCAATAGACGGGATGCCTTCATGGAAGACTCTCGAATCAACACGCACTCTCTAGTCGAAGGGTTTCAGAAGTCCCTGGCAACGGAAGGCAGTCACAAGAATTCAACGGATCCAACTCTCTGGAGCAAAGTCTTTGCTTTTGCCCCGGTTGGCGTCGCCATAGTTGGACTCAATGGATACTACAAAGAAGCCAATCCAGCTTTTCTGAGATTAACCGGATATACCGAATCAGAACTCAAGAAGTTTCACATCCTCGATATTACGCATGAAGATGATATCGCTCAGAATAAGTACCTCCTCGAAAAGCTGGTAAAAAGCGAGCTCAAGAATTTCCGATTCGAAAAGCGCATCATTGCGAAGACCGCCGAGATCGTCTGGGTACGAAACACTGTTGCCCTCTGTCGAGACGAAGAGGATCGGCCGGTAAATATTGTCACGGTGTCTGAAGACATTACAGAGCAAAGACAAGCCGAAATTACGATTCGGAATGCGGAGGCGCGTCTTCGAGCGACAGTAACCTACACCTCTGTGGGTATCAGTCTCATGGATCTCGATCTCAATTTTGAAGATGTGAATCCAGCAATGTGCAGGATGCTTGGATACAAGCGCGAAGAATTGTTAAAGTTGAATGTCACTGATGTGACTCATCTTGATTATCGGGATGCCGTCTCACAAAGTTGTCAGGAACTTCTCACGAGTGACACCACGTTCGTTCGCATTAACAAAAAATGCATCAGAAACGACGGAAGCTACTTTTGGGCACAAAATACCCTGTCCATTATTAAGGACGAGAACAGCAAACCCATTAATTTTGTAGCCGTGACGGAAGATACGACCAGTCGGGTGCTGGCCGAGCAAGGTCTGCATCGCAGTCAGGAAAAACTCGCGCTGGCGTTGTGTGTTTCGAAGGTCGGATTTTTTAATTGGGATATTTTTGGCGATAAGGTCGAATTCAGCAAACAGGTGGCCGAGGACTTTGGTCTCGATGGAGAGCCCATCAATTTGCAGGGATTGCTCGATATCATTCATCCCGATGACAGAGTCAAGCTGTCCGATATGATTCAGGAGTTCCTAAAAGGTGATGAAACCGGGCCAAAAGAGTGCCGTGTTTTAAGACCCGATGGTGAGATTGTTTGGGTCGATCTCAAAGGGCACATGACCTTTGATTCCGACGGACGTCCTCTTCGCTTCTTCGGTACCTCGATCAATATAACGGAACGAAAACGCATAGAAGACGAACTGCGAAGTGGGGAAGAGCGTCTGCGCATTTTTGAAGAGCGCATGCGTCTTGCAACGGAAGCTGCAAAGATCGGAGTCTGGGATTTGAACCCATGCACGCAAGCTCTTGCTCTTTCGGAAAGGGCGCGGGAAATTCTACGTCTTGACAGCAACGGATGCAGTCACTCCATCAAGATCCTTCGCAACATCCTTCCTGAGGATCGGCCTCTCGTCAAAAAAAGTTATCGCGAGGCCATGGTTCCCAAAGGGCCAGGAATATTCAACGTTACCAATCGTTTCGTGACGCGTAATAAATCGATTCGATGGCTGCATTCCATCGGACGAACACATTTTCAAGGTGAAGGAGAGGAGCGTCGTGCGGTTCGTTTGCTCGGAACCATTCTAGATGTCACCGAGCAGGTGCAAATGGAAGAGGCTTTGAAAGCTGCTAAGAATGCGGCGGAAGTGGCCAATGCTACGAAGAGTGCCTTTCTTGCCAACATGAGTCACGAAATCCGAACGCCCCTGAGCGCGATTCTTGGTTTCTCCGATCTCCTGCTCGATAATCATTATACCGTCGAGGAAAGAGAACACTATCTCAAGACTATTATTCGAAATGGCCGCACACTCATGCATATCATCGACGATATTTTGGATCTGTCGAAGGTCGAGGCGGGGCATCTCGATCTAGAGAAGGTAAATATTCCATTTTATAAATTCATGGAGGAAATCACCGATCTCTTCCGTGAGAAGGCGCGAAGCAAGGATATATTCATTGAATTGCAAGTGGAAGAATGTGTGCCGACTCTTATAAGTTCGGATCCCACGCGTCTTCGTCAGATCCTGATCAATCTCATTGGTAATGCCGTGAAATTCACCGACATCGGAGGAATCACGGTCAAGGTGGGAAGCAAGTTTGATGAAGACAATCTGCTCCATTTGATCATTTCCGTTCATGATACCGGCATTGGCCTGACGGAAGAGCAGATACAGCGTATCTTCAAGCCTTTTACGCAAGCTGACAACAGCACGACAAGACGCTTTGGAGGGACAGGTCTCGGCCTCTATTTGGCCAAAAGATTTGCCCTGGCGCTTGGAGGGGATATCACCCTCAGTGATTGCAATCTGGGGCAGGGCTGCACTTTTGAATTAAACTTTGTCGCGGAGATGGCCAAACCCTACCTTGGTCACGAAGTCTTTGATCAGGATCGATTGAATATTGAAGACATGCCTCTCGAAGGATTGAAGATATTGGTTGCGGAAGATGCCTTCGATAATCAGCTTCTCATCCATACGATCCTGACTGGCTGTGGGGCCAGTGTCGAAATTGCAAATAATGGCCTTGAGGCGGTATATAAAGCCTCTCATGGGGACTTCGATATCGTCCTTATGGACCTACAGATGCCGAAGATGGACGGCTATGAAGCAACGGAGTCTCTCCGGCGGCAAGGCTATAGCAAACCTATACTGGCTCTGACCGCTCATGCGATGGTGGAGGAACGACAGAAGACGAGACGGGCGGGCTGCGATGCGCATTTGACAAAACCACTCGATCCAAAAAAACTTATTGAAAAGATCATAGTTTACGCAAAGAAACCCTTCCCATTTTTCTATGCGGAAAGCCCTAGTCATTTTTCTTAGATTCTTCAAGCACTTTATCCAGGAACTGAGCGACGTGCTGGGAATATACGCTCTTCCCGTCCTCCACCTCCGGTTCGATCCCGAGTTGCTCGGATAAAGCGATCAACGCTTTTTCAATTTTCTCCAGAGAATGACCTTCATAAGAAGCCCACACGCCTTGCCAATCTGCAGCCGAACGAAACATTTTCTCTCTCCTATCATCCTTAGATGTCTGGATTTTTAACATCAATTTTGGGGAAAATATAGATTGTTCTCGCAAAACTTGGACATAAAAATTTCATGTAGATGACGCGCAGGTCGTTCCTGCCTTCTTAAAGGATGCTATAATTGAAGCGTGTTCTAACAAGGCACATTTCTTATCATCCGGGAGTTTCAATGCAAGTCAATTTCTCTAAGCCGATCCTTGGATTGGGCGTTTGCTTAGTGCTCGCCTCATCTTTCTCGTGCGGTAAAAAAAGTAGCGATAAGGCTGCTACTGCTGAAACAAGTATCAAGTTAACGGGCACCCTCGCGCTTGAAGGCCAAGCGACCACACTTGGTTTGTTGGCGAACCCAGCTCTCACTGATCTCAGTATGTACTGTGTTTCCCTTTCTGTTCCTCCGGTTGCCGGCACAGGTGCCATCGACGCTGATGGAAAATTTGCTGTAACTCTTGATACAAGCGGCGTTTCAGTTGGTTGCTTCATCCTCGATGCAGCCAAAGCGATCCTCGGTACCATGGTATTCGAAGATTCAGCGACAAAAGATTTGAACGGCGACGCGAAAGCGTCTGATAAGTTTGCTCTAGTTGGCGGTGAATCCAACCTCGGCGCGATCAAGCTCAACCTCTCAACCGGCAAAGCTGTTGTTGACGTTGCGAAAATTGTTGGTAAGGCCAAGGACACAACGGCCGTCCTCACAGGTGCTTACGATTTTACCGGTAACTATAAATTTCAAGCTTCAGGCCAAGATGCTCCTTCAGGATATGCAAACCTTTGTACACGTGAAGAGCAAGAAGCGTCGCACGGTAGTAACGGCAAACCTGCAGCCGGGGCTAAAAAATGTGATGGTCCGTCTCTGGACATGCCTATCTACATGAAGCGTATCAAAGGTGTTGCGGCTGGTACGACGACACCCCGTTATGCGATGGCTTTCTGGGCATCAAAAGCGGCGGACGTAGGTTGCGGTTCGAAATTGGGCGTGACTTTCGCTGACGCGAAAGCACACGGCATCGATCTCTCTGCCTCTGGTGTCGGCGAAGGCGAATTCACATGGGCCGCTGGCTTCGAAGATGGTTGGAAAGATACTGCAAATGCAACAGTCAAATATCCTTTGATGAAGCAAGAACGCGTGGATAACTTCAAGGGCTTTCCGGGAAATAAACAATACTTCAAGCAATACCGTACTTTCACATGTATCCCAGGTTCTCCTTGCACAGACGGCACTCCCGTTGCAGCAACCGGCTTTATGTTCAACGCTGACACCAACGATGCGGGCTGTAAAAATGCTGCTGGCAAAGGCGTTCAGCTCAATGACTGGAAAGACATGAAATGTACCCCTACCACAGTGGGCGAGGGCCTTCGTAAGAACGTTTGTACAAAAACAGTCAACGGCGAAGAACTTACTTGTACCAACATCGGCGGAACCTTTACGCTGGCTGGCGTTGAGATTCAGAATGCTATGGTTCGTTTCCCGGAAGACTTCGATGTCCTCGCCATAGCGGGCCAAAAATGTTCTACGATTGCTGTAACCACAGCCGAAGGCAAGCTTGCTCAACTCCGTTGCTATGCTGAAGCCAATCGTGGTGGTGGCGGCGAAAGCGGCGAAGACATGTCTGTCTGTAAGCGCGAAGTTCGCACCAACTGGAATGCTAAGACACCTTTAGAATTCGTCAGCGGCGGCAAAAGCAAGCCTAAAGCTCAGTTCGTATTCGAACTCCTCGACTACGATACAGCGACATCGGCTTCCCTTCGCGGTGAAGAGCGTGATTATCGCGGTATCCGCGTAGGCGACAACTTCACAGACTGTGAAATCGCCAGCGTTTTCTCCTTCTCTATGAAGAAAATCGACAATTCGAATGACCTTTTGGGAGAGATGGTTCAGACAGAAACCAACGTTTCTACCAAACCTGCTTGTATTGCTGAATTTCCAGCTGATAAACCGACAAAATACTTGTTCAAACTTGTAAAACAAGCTGACTAATTCTTGACTCGTTTCTTAACAAAATTGAATCGGGGAGTGGGCCTAGCCTGCTCCCTTTTTTCGTTTCGCGAAAAAGTCAGCCCCCTCGGCAGGCTTTAGTATGGAGTTTTTTTTGGAAAATAGCTAAAATTAGGGAGGACTGCCCTTTGCGGACTTCCCATTCAAGAAATTGGATAAAAGTTCCGATAAGTGAACAGGAACTAGTGAGTTACTTTTCAGGAGTATTGCTATGGATCCAGAACAAAGCCAGCAGGACGATTCGGATGCCTACCTTGCATCCTACGAGTCTTCCGATCGAAAGCGAAAAATCCTGATGGTCCTAGCAGCCATTGTTATCACGGCCGTTGCAATCGCTGCCTTTGTCGCAACGATCGGCTCACTCGGCAAAATGAGTGAAGATGTTCATGGTGCTTTCTCCGAAAGTCCCGATGCGACTCCTGGTCAGGATTCGGCTCCCAGTGCAGCACCTGCTGAGGGTGCGGCTAGCCCTGTTCCAGTATCCGAGCCTGTTCCGACCGAACCTACGAATGCGGCTCCGGCCCCTGATGCCACACAAACGTCTCCGGCTGATGCGGCTCCTCCAATGCCCACTCCTTAAGGCCTCATTTTATGTTGAGTTGCCACAGTTCTCTCGTGCGAGAGACTGTGGCATTCTTTTTTTCAAAATCAAAATCCCGCGATATCGACATAGTCATGGTCCCGCCATTACGGGCCTAGACATTTCTATGGAAAAGCTCTTGCCGAAGTCTTCGAAAAACTCAAGACTGTCGTGAGTTCGAGGAGCATATGTAACGATGGACAAGGCAAAAGCCCGTAAAAAAATCAAGAAAGTCGCGGTTCGTGACTTTGCTCTGCCATTGTCTCGAAGCGGGGATTTAGGGACGTCCTCTTATTTTGCCTTACCTATCGACCTCGGACAGGACATTCATGTCCTCATTCAGGCCCGCCTCAGTCAGGAGTTCCCGAACTACCGCGCGGAGATTGCCCTTCAAACAGTTCTTCGCGGCGAAAGTGGCGAGCTTCGGGTGAGTGGGCGTTGCGATGGTATTTTCGATCAGGAAACTCCGATCATCGAGGAAATCAAATCGACCTTTGGCCTGCCTCAGCTCAAAAGAGCCATAGGTCAGCAGTTCGATCATCCCTACATTTTGCAAACCAAGATGTACGGCTACATCTATTATCTCCGCCGGGGTGTTCGACCGGAGTTGCGTCTTCGCCTGGTCGATTCGCGAACCCTCAAGGAAGACCTTCTGGATATTCCTTTCGATCCTCAAGATTTCGGTCGATGGGTGAATGAGCGGCAAAAGCAAATCGAGCAGAGCCTCGAGCGCTATGCGCAGCTCGTCAAGAAGCGAAAACGTCTCGCGGCCCGACTTTTCTTTCCTTTCGCAACCAAGCGGGCGAATCAGGAGGAATTGGTCGAGAGAGTGCGGGAAAGCCTTGCTGCCAAGCGACTGCTCCTCCTTCAGGCGCCGACAGGTCTGGGGAAGACCGCAGGTGTTCTCTTTCCATCACTCGTGCACGCCCTTTCTCTCGGCAGTCCGGTCCTGTATGTGGCGCCTAAAAACAGTCAATTCAAAGCCGCAATCGATCTCGGTAAGATGTTTCAAAAACGTCGTATTCCTCTCAAGGTCCTCGTTTTGACCTCCAAAGCGAAAGCCTGCAGTCAGGATACGCTCCACTGTCAGAGTTCAAGTTGTCCCTATGCGATCGGCTATTATGAAAAGGTTGGGGCGGCGGGCCTTGCCGATCGTGATGAGAAGAAGCACCTCTGGGATTATCGATATTTTCAAAAGTTGGGCGATCAGTTTGAAATCTGTCCCTATGAAATTGCAATGGAGAGGGTTCGCGCCGCTGATCTCATCATCTGTGACTACAATTATGTCTTTTCCCCGCGAGCCAATTTCCTGGATCGTTACCTTGATCCGATCCTGCCCATGCGAAAGCCGGTTTTGGTTATCGATGAAGCGCATAATCTCTATGAGAGGGTCATCGAAAACTATTCACCTGAAATCAGACTTTCCGTTCTGGAGGCGTTTCTTGCCAATGCCGTTGCGAACGCTGACGATACATTCAAGATCCTGCTTCAAAAATCCATCATCCTTTTGAAAAACGTCAGTCGGGCCGGGAGCGCTAAAGTTAAAATCGACGCCGATGCGATCAAAGAAATTCTGGCACTCAGTCTTATTCTGATGACGTCGCGCTGGGGTGGGGAGGGATTGCCGACGGTGGAAGACCCTTTGTTTCAGTTCTACAGTCAGTGGTTTGAGCTGAACGAAATGATTGGGATCAGCCAGGAAACTGTGCCGCTCATTTACAAAAGGGAAGACGGCGATGAAATACTGAAGGCCCAGTGTATCGACACTTCAGCTATTATCGCTCCGCTCTATGCAAATTTTCAGGGGGTTATCGCCTTCTCGGCGACGCTTAAGCCTTTTGAGTTCTATAGGCACATGAATGGTTTCGGAACGGAATTGAGCGATTGTATCGAGTTTCAATCGCCCTTCCCGAGGGCTCATAAGAAGATCATGATCATTCCGCAGGTGCAGACCAACTATCGGGAACGGCAGAAGCACTATCAACGCATCGCGACAATAATCGAGCGGGTCATTTCGCTCAAAGCGGGGCCTTACCTCGTGTTTTTCTCGAGCTATCAGTTTCTTCGTGCGGTTCAGGCCGAACTCCTTCTGGGCAAGGATGTGGAGCTTTACGCCCAGACAGGAGCCTTGTCGGGGAACAGCCTCCAAACTGTCACGGATCTTCTGGAAAAGGATACGGGGACTCAACTTGTTCTCGCTGTGCAGGGCGGTTCTCTGGCGGAGGGAATTGATTTCCGGGGCCTTGGCTTAAGAGGTGTCTTTATCGTGGGGCCTGCCGTACCAAGCGCAAGCTTCGAAAGAAAGCTGATGCAGGAACATTTTGAAAAACTTTGCGGCAATGGGGCTGCCTTCGCTTATGTTTACCCTTCGATGACCAAATCGATCCAGGCCGCTGGGCGTATTGTCCGCGATGAAAGCGAAAGAGGCATAATTATTCTTATGGACCCTCGCTTTCTCGAAAAAGACTACGCCGAAACGATGCCAATCGACTGGTTTGAGACTTCAGCCCGAGAGCTAGTCCCGAAACAGATTCTTTCCGAGATAGAGAGGTTCTGGGCTGAAGGGAATAAAGAGGAGCTTCAGCATGAGGGTGAGAATGAGACAGGACGGGAAGCGAGCTGTCATGAAGATGTATTACAGCAGTAGGCTTTTTCGCCTCCCCCTCCTCCGACATTACTCAGCTCTCGTCCTGGGACGGCGTTGTTTTGTCAAAGCCGCTTGGGCCTCGGAGCGTTTGATCCGGCATGAGATGATTCACCAGGAGCAGATGGACAGACATGGTGTGACCTTGTTCTACCTAATCTACCTCAAGGACTATTTGAAGTGGCTTTGGATTTATCGGAATCATGACAAGGCTTACGCGAACATTCCCTTTGAACGTGAAGCCTATCGTCTTGAGTCAGAAGGACAGGTTCTGGCTCAAACTGAAGGAAAATAAATATAGTCAGCATTATGTATTGTGCGCGATGCAGATTAAATGAAAACAAATAGCAAGAAAAAAGTGGTTATTTATTTAACGAAAATTTAAAAGGGTTTGCGCAAATCTTCATCGAAAGCCTTTAAAATAAAGGGCTCCCATAGAATTTCCCCCCGCCTCAAAACTAATTTCACCAAATACGATGCACGTCTCGGCAAGAAAAGCAAGATGTAGGAAATTGAAAACTCATGTAGTTATTTTCATACAGGGTGTATTTGAATTGTAGGTTGCTGTTAGTAATGGATTAATTGGTATTCAAACTTCGGCATGGATCCTGCTTTAGGTAGTTGTCCACGAAGTTTTGTATGTGTTTACGAACTTAGTTTTTTTGGCGCAACTCGAAGCGCTAAAAATCGAATCCATCAGAGGGTGTCCTATGAACCGCAAAATTTTTGAACAAATCATCGCTAAAATTCCTCACCTCACAGCTGACGGTCTTATGGATATAAGCGATGCCAGTTTTCAACTTAAGCGTCGTGACTTCGTTCGTAGTACTCTTCCACTAGGCCAAACGATTGCTTCGATTGAATTCCTATCATCGATCGGCAAATCAGGCCGTTTCTCCCGCTGGCAGCGCAGCAACTGCACTCCTGAAAATCTGCAGGATTTGATCGATTGGGCCGTCGGTCAAAAGGTTTCTGTTGGAGCGATCATCGTAGCTTCGATCTATCTAGGATTTACCATGGGTGTACAAGACGGAACGAAGGCTTACTTCAACTTCCTTGTTCCTCAAATGGAATTTGAATTGGCTCGCTTTGCGAACGTTCAACAAGTCCGCATGGTCGTCGGTCAATAATTATTATCTCTGTCTCTCTTCTGTTTTCACCTTCAAAACTCGCAAAATATGTACAGGGCGATGGAACCTCGGACTCAGATCCGGTTTCACCGCTTTTTTCATGTCTTTATTCCCCTTGCAGGAAGGGGCGATGCCCCATCTAAGTATCCAAATTTTTGGAAATAAATTCCAATGATTCTCAATGTGGATTTCGGCTTATTTTATCGATAACTTAGCCCGATAGGTGGCCGATATTATCTTAAGGGCGTGGGCAGTGGACGTTGTCTTGATATCCCTTCAAGCAATCCAAACGCAGGTATTCAAGACCAAATCTGGGAATGCAATGATAGCGGTGCTCAACGCTGGACGATCAGCTACACGAGCGACGATTATTACAAGATCACAAACTATTATGGTAAATCTCTCGAAGTTCGCGATGGGTCTATGGCGCATCAAATGCGATTCAGACCGCTGATTATTAGGCTAAGAATTATCAGCAGTTTAAATTTACGAAGAAAGACCATGGCCGTTATGTGATCTCAGGTCGCGGCAGTGCCTTAAACATGGAGGTAACGGGAGCTGCTGTAATCAACGGGACGAAAATTCAACTCTGGCAGGATACGAATATTGATAGCCAGAGATGGGAACTCATCCCCTTGCCGTGAACCTCTAAGATTTTAGTCAAAAATCCGCAGCTTAGACCTGCCAGCAATGCGGCACATTCCTTGCTTTATAACCCCTATGAGCTTCTCAAGCTCAACGAAAAGGGGACTGCTATATGAAACATTCGATCATTCTTTCTCCAGCACATGGATCGCTTCGGCCTCCATCACGCCGTGTTTCCCGCTAAAAAGTCTCGGATTTTTCAGTTCGACTTATCCGTTTTGTTGAAGTTACTACACTATCTGTAGCGATGATCATACAGGGACTTAGAATCTCAAAACAAACAAGTTGCGGCTATTTCAGCTAGAAACGAAAGACAGGCCTTCCACCTGAAGGGATTATTATGCTCAAAGAAGAAAAACTTTTGATTTCTATTCGTATATTGATCGCTGAAGATGCGAGTGATATTCGCTTGCTTATAACAAGATTACTCGCAAGACAAGGGGCCACCGTTGTAGGGGCTGAGGACGGTCTGGATGCTATTGCAAAAGTGAAGAGTGCGGATGTGGATTGTGCATTTGATATTATCCTGATGGATCTTCAGATGCCTATCATGGGTGGACATGAAGCCGCGCCTCTGATTCGGGCGGAAGGATTTTCAGGCCCTATTATTGCTCTCACCGGACACTCCGTGGAATTTGCGCAGGAGCAGGATAATGCCTTCGATTTTGATGGGTATCTTTTGAAACCTGTGTCGACTCAGAAGTTGATCGATAAGATTCTTCAGCATTGTCCTGCAAAGATAGCTCAAACAAGTGGAGCCGCTGATGGTGAAGGCTGAAGTTGGTGCTGAGAAACTTCCCGACCGGTCTTTTCCATGGAGCGACGAAAACGAGGAATCGACTCAATTTCTGCTCTTCCGTTTCATCGAAGGCATTTTATCCAAAGCGGCGGCTTTGTCTCAAATTCTTATTGGCCGAAGATCAGGTGGATACTGCCATTGCCCTGAAGTTCCTGGTCGAACGCATGGGTGCGCAATGCGTTCACTGCACGGATGGTCACTCAGCCTTAAACGAGCTCATGATTGCGCCGTATCATTTGAACTTTTCTCTGCCTTTAAACTGAGCTTAAACTCGCATTATGCGCCGATTTAAGAAGGCAGAGTCAAACTCTTGCTGTGCAGCTATTTGAAATGATTCCTGTCAGGTAACGCCACTGCAGTAAGGTTTTTGCGAGAAAATCGTCGCGGATTGCTTGGGGCTAGCTAGATTCGGTGATTTGCGAAAGAAAAAGATACCCCATGGCGGGTCTTCTGTGATTAAGTTCCCGAAATCCATCAAGAACATCACGGAAGATGCCATGGTTGCTAAAGGCCTTATCAAAAAGCTTGTGACCTCGCAGCTAAATATTCCCAGCCGTTCAAAAGAAGTCGTTTCAGGCTATCTTCTGAGCCTCATGATGGAGTCGCCAAAGCATAGACAAACTTT
>JACMPP010000152.1 GCA_014377445.1 Oligoflexus sp. | reverse complement strand
TTTTACCGGCCTTTGGAAGTCATATTCAACCAAGGCTCCAAGTGCTACAGGCTCGTATGCGATGACACTATAACTCCTGCTATTTACGACGGCGAGTATTTCAACGTTATCGATGCACGATTTTATGCCGACTGGATTATGGCGGTTGAGAGCGAACGCAAGGCTCGTCTTGCCTCGAAAGAGTTCCTGAAAGAAGGCTTTTGGGAGGATTTTGCGAATGAACGTCCTGAAGCCTTAGCGACCTACAAACGCATTTCCAACCCACTCGCCGTCGCTTCATTCTCTCTGTCATTTGTGTACCGCTTCATGGACTTCACCTGGCCGACTTTCAGAATACTCGTGCAAAATGGTCCTTTGGAAACAGAATTAGCCTGCGAATTGGCAGCAAGTAAGGTGGTCTCCTCGGAACCAAATGAGTTGGAGCTCGAACTCTCAGGCCTCGATGACAGCGAAACGGTCAGGATTGCTGAGATACTAAGTGCCCTTGATCTCAGTGGTGAAGGCAAGACCGAGGCATCTTTGCTGCTCGCAGCTTGGGGCTACGAAAACCGAGCAAGTCTATCGGACCCTATTCTTTTTCTCGAAGATGTCTATCTCAAATGCTTCCCAGCGAAAGAGATCAAAGGGGCGGTTCCGTTCCTCAATCCCAAGAACTCGAATGAAGACATCATCGAGAAATGGAAAGTGGTTTTGGACGAGCACGTCTACGACAGGATCTTGGCGCGTCCACCAACGGCTCCCATATAACTCTCACTTCGATGGCCAGGCATTCTTCAGTATGTTCTGAAGCAGATCCTTATACTCCCTCCAATAGCCCGAGCTGCCAGTGCCACTAGACTATCCTGATCAGACCTTCCCGGCCTTCCAGCCCCGGTGAGGTTGGGCTTCATGTTCAAATCGAATATTTCATAGAGGCCTTTGGTATTGTGCCGGCAATCGACCCGTATGACAGCCTTAGAGCCGACTAGGTCTCCCGCCTTTTCGCAGGCTTTCGTGATTCGAATAACATCAGGGTCTTTTAACTCCTCAGCATTCAAAACGAAGCTATTATTAACCACCGCGACCACCCCATTGTAAGGCGCTACCAAATCAACGTGATTCATGCGCTTCACTGCAGGCAACGCCCAACACTTTGACTTTACCTCCTCCACACCCTTTATGAGATAAGTGCCCGGAGGCATCACTGCAACAGTGATCTCCTCGCCAGGAAGCAGTTCTTCGAGCATAAAAGATGATCCGAATTCATCTGTCTCAACCCATTTGGATGTAAGATCCTGAAACTCATCTTCAGTCTTAATCAGTGTGACACCCGCACTGCCGCGTCCACGAATAGGCTTTAGAATCGCCGGAAAGGACATGGCTACAGGGAATCGGGGTGCAGAACCCTTAATCACAAACGACTTCGCTACAGTGAGGCCTTCGTCGCGCAGCATGGTGTTCGGAAAAATTTATCATCATAACGCTGAGTCGCCTCAGCATCCTGCCCAACAATCCATAGATCGTTAGAGCGAATGCGATCGATAGGATGACCATCGAAGAGAACTGTGTTCATCCAAAAAACATTGGGCCTATCGAGAAAGGCCTGCCGTAGCCCATATCCGTAACAGGATAAACTTAGTCCATGGGATGGTTGGGATCTGGCTTGGTAACGGGTGTGAGAACATTCTCGCCCGCCTGCTGCAATGCAAAGGCAATATTCGCCCCACCATCGCTGTAGCCCCCAGGCTTCTGAGGTTTCTTAATCCCGTTAATCGCCGGAGGTGTTGTACTTTGAGGCTATCGTTTTCTTATTCATGGGATGGCACCTTTGGTCGGATGATCGGCTTTGATGTAATAGCCAAGAATCAGGCGAGTGATTTGGTTCTCAAAGTCTTTGCGTGTCAAGTATTCCGGATGCTCCTGCGCAGCCGCAAAGAGTGCACCGATGACAGCCGTGGTCACGACATACATCGAGAGTTCGCTTGGAGTCTCGTAGCGACCGTGGCTGTAGCGTTCGTAGTTCTCCAGTAGCAAAGATCGAATGCGCTGTTGAAAGGATTCGCGGGTCTTGATAAAGGATAGTTTTCGGGCTTGCTCATAGATGACCACGCGCAGTTGTGTTTGATCGGAAAACATTTCCAACACGGCCTTTGTAATCTTCTGCACACCCTCTTCGAAGGAATCAGTTTCTCCTTCCTCAATGATGGCCTGCACTCTTTTAAAGTCCTTTTCGAACTGCTGCTCCACTAACGCGACAACCAGAGCCTCTTTGCTTGAGAAGTATTGGTATAGGGTGCCAATACTGACACCAGCAAGTTCTGCGATTTTGTTTGTACTTAACTTTGAGTATTGGTTTTTTCGCAAAAACTGAGCGGTTGCATTGATGAGGTCAAAAGATGTGGCAACAGCACGACTTTGCTGGGGGATTTTTCTTGTTGTTACTTTGGGTTGGGCTGCCATGAACACAAATCCTCTAAATCGACAAACGCGAGTTTAAAACCTGAGCACTTGCTCATATTATGAAAACTCGACCAGGAGGACAAGCACTATGGGCAAGATCACAAAGACCCTTACCAGGATTCCTGAACCACGGCGTATCCCGATTATGGGCAACCTTCATCTCATGGATACCACGGCTCCTATCCAGTCGATTGAGAAGATCGCGAAGGACTTTGGTGGAATTTGGCGATTGACCATTCTCAAAAACAATCTTGTCATCATCACCTCCCAAGAACTGGTCAACGAAATCTGCGACGAGTCGCGTTTTGACAAGAAAATTTCGCGGCCGCTGGAAATCATGCGAGCCATCGTAGGAGATGGACTCTTTACAGCGAAAACCACAGAACCGAACTGGGGCAAAGCGCATCGCATTCTGATGTCCGCGTTTGGTCCAACTTCGCTTCGCGGTATGGTCCCGGGGATGCTCGACATCGTGGAGCAGATGCTCTTGAAATGGGAGCGGCTCGGGGACGGGCATTCGGTCGATATTACCGATAACATGACTCGTCTTACCCTTGATACCATTGCCCTCACCGGCTTTGGCTTTCGTTTCAATAGTTTCTATGAAAAGGCAATGCATCCCTTTGTTGATGCGATGATACGCGGATTGGGCGAATCCAGTTTAAGGGCGCGTCGTCCGGCGATTGGTACCAAGCTTAAGTTTCAGACCGCGCGCCAGTACGAGGAGGATATGCGCTATCTCCATCAGGTCGCCGATCAACTTGTGGCCGAACGGAAAGCCAATCCAAACAAAGACAAACTCAAAGACCTCTTGAGCATCATGCTTGAGGCTAAGGATCCGGTGACGGACGAAGGCCTTGACGATGCGAATATCCGCAATCAGATGGTGACCTTTCTCATCGCCGGTCACGAGACCACCAGCGGCATGCTTTCCTTTGCGTTGCACGCGGTCCTGAAAAACCCAGAGATTCTCCGCAAGGCCCGCGAGGAGATCGATCGAGTCCTGGGCACCGATACACCTCGCTTTGAAGATGTGGCCAAGCTTGGTTACCTGGATCAGATTCTCAAAGAGACTCTTCGAATCTGGCCCACAGCTCCAGCTTTTGCCGTGCAGTCCTCGCATGAAGATACAGTTATCGGCGGACAGTATGAGGTGAAGAAGAACGAGACGCTAATGATCATCGCTCCTCTCCTTCATCGCGATCCCAAGGTCTGGAAGGATCCCGAGCTCTTCAATCCCGATCGCATGGCTCCCGAACTCTTTAATGCCCTACCGCCCAATGCCTGGAAGCCCTTTGGCAACGGACAACGTGGATGCATCGGGCGGGCCTTTGCGATGCAGGAGGCCATTCTCGTTTTGGCTATGACTTTGCAGCGTTTTGATTTGGAACTCGCTGATCCTAATTATAAGTTGAAGGTAAAAGAGACTCTGACTTTGAAACCTGAAGGACTTTTCGTGCGTTTTCGAAAGCGGGAGAGCTATAGGCAAAAGGTTTCCCGAGGCGGATTCGAGGGTCTGAAGGCCCAGGCTACTTCGGTAGCAGGGTCGAAACTTGAAAAATCTCTGCCCCTGACGATACTCTTTGGTTCCAACAGTGGGTCTTCCGAAGCCTTCGCCCAACGCATTGCCGGCGATGCCGCCTCGCAAGGCTACGCGGTGAAAGTGGACAAGCTAGATGCTGCGACGGGCAAACTCGAGTCTGGAGGCGCCCTAGTTATCGTTACAGCGAGCTACGAAGGTCAGCCGCCCGACAATGCTCGAAGCTTCGTTTCGTGGCTTGAGAAGGCTCCTGCCCAATCCCTTGTGGGTGTTCGATACGTGGTCTTTGGTTGCGGCAATAAAGATTGGTCGCGGACCTACCAGGCCGTGCCGACGAAGCTCGATCAACTTATGGAACAAGCGGGAGCGACACGAGTTATGGCGCGCGGCGAGGCGGATGCTCGCGGAGATTTTTTTGGCGACTTTGATCGCTGGTACGAAGGCTTCTGGCCCGCGGTGGGTAAAGCCCTAGGACAGGAGCTGAAAAGCGTGTCGGGCTCGAGTGACCTTGAGATCGATTTTGTAGAAGGCACCGAATCCCATGTCCTCAACAATCATCAGCTGCAGCTCGGATTAATCCTGGAGAACCGAGAGCTTGTCGCGATGAGTCATCCTCTGGCTCGATCGAAGCGGCACATCGAATTGCAGCTAGCTCCCGGAACGAGTTATCAAGCCGGAGATTATCTCGCACTTCTCCCGAAAAATCCGCCGGAGACCATTGCCCGCGTTCTAAAGCGTTTTGGACTCGAGGCGACGACTCTGCTTAAGCTCCGATCTTCGGCAGGGCTGCAGACGATGCTCCCCCTGGATCGAACTCTATCGCTGGAAGATATTCTGGCTAATTATGTGGAGCTGGCCCGAGCGGCCACATGCGTACAGATTCAAAAGCTAGCCGATCTTTGCCCTTGTCCTCCCGAGAAACAGGCATTGATAGGACTGATTCAGGACGACAGCACATATACCAACGAGATTTTCGAAAAGAGAGTGAGTGTACTCGATCTTTTGGAACGCCATATATCCTGCAACCTCTCCTTGGCCGCGTTCCTAACGATGCTACCTAGTCTGAAGCCGCGTCAGTATTCGATTTCCTCGGCTCCCCTTTGGGCGAAGGATCGCTGCACGCTGACGGTGGCCGTGGTGGAGGGAGAAGCCTGGTCCGGATCAGGACCGCATTTCGGTGTGGCGTCACGCTTTCTGGCTATGAGCAGGGTTGGCAGCTCGGTTGGGATCATGCCCACGGCCTCCAATCAGGCCTTTCATCTGCCGCAAGATGCGCGGCTTCCGATCGTCCTGGCCTGTGCGGGTACGGGCCTTGCGCCTTTCCGTGGCTTTCTGCAGGAACGGGCTATTCTCAAGGCCCAGGGCAATGAAGTGGGGGAAGCCATCCTCTATTTTGGCTGCGATCATCCCGAAGTGGACTACCTCTATCGATCTGAGCTTGAAGCCTGGGAGGAGCAAGGCGTCGTGCGCCTGCGGCCGGCCTTCTCCGAAGTCCCGGGGCAGTCGATTCGTTATGTTCAAGACCGGATCTGGCAGGACCGCCACGAGGTGATGGAGATGTATGATCGGGGCGCGAAGTTCTATGTCTGTGGCGATGGGAGACGCATGGCCCCGGCGGTAAAGGAAACCTTTGGGCGAATCTACAAGGATAGCCGGCAGGTTTCCCAAGCGGAAGCGGATCATTGGTTTAGTGAACTTGAGAAGAACACTCGCTATGTCGCCGATGTCTTTTCGTGAGGCGTAGCTGTTGCTCGGAAAGAAGCGGCAGAGGAAGTTGATAGCAGCGATGGTTTGAAATTCGATCTCCCCTACTCACCTCCCTACGATTGGGAGACGCCCATGGGCTTCTTTAAAAGGCACGAAGTCTTTAGGGTCGAGTGGGTCGATGGCGAGGTCTATCACCGACATTTCACAACGGAACATGGAACGAATTATTTTTCCCTGCGAAATATCGCGAAGGACAATCGCTTGGAACTGACTCTCAAAGTCGCGTCGCTCTTGGATTTGCGGCCGACGATTGAGAAGATTCGGCAGCAGTTTGATCTCGGTCATAACCCACACTTTATCGAGCATGAGTAGGGAACGAAACAAGGCGAATACGCGGATCTTATGGACGCGGTTCGGTATGTGCGTGTGCCTGGGGCTTTTGATTCCTTTGAGGTCGCTATTTCCGTGATCCTCTCTCAGTTGGTTTCAACCGAGCGGGCACGGGAGAATTTAAAAAAGTTGATTCTTCGCTATGGTAATCCGGTGCCTGAGCCTGCTCTCACGCAGTTGACCCATAATTTTCCGAGGCTTCAGTGCTAAAAAATGCAGACTTTGAAGGCTTTGGCTTCACACGAGCCCGTGCAGCGGCGATTCGGGAGCTGGCTCGTCTGGTGGATGAGGGTGAGATTGAACTGTCTCAGATCAGTGACCTCGAGACGATGCGGGCGAAACTCTTGGCGATCAAAGGCATCGGTCCGTGGACGGTTGAAGTCATCGCTCTGAGATGTCTCTGTGATGCCAATGCTTTTCCGGTTAAGGATCTGATGATCGCGCGTGCGGTTGAGAAAGTTAGCTTTGCCGCCGACTTTCTGCAGCCCTGGCGAGCCTATCTTGCTCTCGCGATCTGGAAGACCTAAGCGCATCTTTTGACAAAGAAAGGTAAGAAGACATGAACCACGGCACAGTGTTTTATAAAAAATGGATGAGCCCAATCGGAGAAATCAATCTCTACGCGAACGAGACGAGCCTTCTGGCCGTGACCTTCAAAGAAAACAATCCTGAGGTAGCGGCGAGGCTTGGGCTGGAAGATCATCTCGATAAGACTTCGCCGCTCATCGAAGAGACGATGCGGCAGCTTGGAGAATACTTTGAAGGCAAACGAAAGACCTTTGAAGTCCCTGTTACCCTGATCGGGACCGACTTTCAATTGCTGGCTTGGAATTTTCTCCGGGGAATTCCCTTTGGAATGGCTTTGAGTTACAGCGAGCAGGCGAAGAAAATTGAGCGGGAAAATGCCTTTCGCGCGGTTGGTTCGGCGAACGGGAAAAATCCTATTTCCATCATCATTCCCTGTCATCGAATCCTGGCGTCGAACGGCAAGATATCAGGCTATGCGGGGGGGGCGGCGATTAAGAAGAGGTTGCTTGAGATTGAGGGTTATCGCTTTTTAAAGGTAGTTCAGGACAGTCATGTCTAAGCGGAGAAGGTGATGATGGGAGCGAAAGAGATATCGGAGCAATTGCTGGGCATGGATTGGGCAAGGATCTTGAAGGAACTGCTTGAGCGAGGCTTTGCCCTGACTGAGCGCGTGCTTTCAGATCAGGATTGCCTAGCTCTCCGGGATGGTTATGGCAACGAAAGCCTCTACCGAAAAACGATAGTGATGCAGCGCTATAGTATGGGACGGGGAGAGTATAAGTATTTTGCCGATCCCGTCCCCTCCTTGGTTCAGGATCTCAGAGAGAATCTCTATGTCCAGCTAAGGCCTGCGGCCGAGGAATGGTGCCAAAGGTTGGGCCTGGTGCAAACCTATCCTGAGATGCACAGGGAGTTTGTGCAGATGTGCAGAGGAAGCGCAAACGATTCCCACGCCGCTTATCCTTCGCTACCAAACAGGCGATTACAACTGCCTCCATCAGGTCCTTTATGGTGAGGTCTGGTTTCCCTTCCAGGTGATCTTCGGGCTTTCGGAGGAAGGACAATATTACGAAGGCGGTCAACTCGTTCTAACTAAGCAGAGGCCGTGTTTGCGGACCATCCCCTATGTCATCTCGATCCCCAAAGGCACGGCCGTGATAACCACAACTAACTTCCATCCTGAGAACAATACGAAAGGATATTATCGCGCACCGATGCGGCATGGCGTGGCTGAGGTTCGATCTGGCGAGCGTTTCACGCTAGGTATTATCTTTCATAACGCACGCTAGTTTGGCTCAAAGGCGGGTGCGCTTGATGGTGGGAAAGGCTTTCAAGCAAGCATCTCAGGCTTGGTGCCTTTTCCAAAAAGGTATTTTACGCATTGGGCTTTAAACTACTGAATTATCATATGTTTGAACGGCTTGTAAAAAATTATCCACAGATTTTTTTAAAACCTGTGGATAAGTTGACTAAAAAAATGATTCAACAGCAAAAACTGCCTCATTTAATGAAAAATCCACACATCGCGCGTGTTCTTCAAATGCTCTTTCACTGACAAGGAAATGTTGAGGAGTTGATTGACCCCGATGTCCGTCGTGAGCAGGTAAACTTCCTCAGTCTTAAGTTTCGCAAGTCCCACCACAAGCTCTCCCAAGAGCATTCTTGTATCGGGATGGTTCAAGAGCGTTGGCGCCAGGTAAATGCCAGCCTTTTTCTGCACCAGTGCTTCAAGCGTGTTCAGAATCAGATTCTTACCGGCTTTGGGATCAAGAGCGAAGACCTTCTCGGGTAAGAGAAAGAACTGTCTATGCGTCGCGCCAGTGTTGTCCGAAAGCATAAGGGGCTGGTCTTCAGAAAGACCGATCTCGCTCAGGTATTTAAAGGCATCGTCGAGTTTTTCAATTTGCAGGAATTCTTTGCTGGTCCCGGTTCCACCGCTTTTATAGAGGCCTACCCAGAAGGTGCAGACCTGGGGATCGTTCGCTCGGGCCAAGACGATGCGCAGACTGTTGTCTTGGGTCATGGGAGCATGCTGAATGCTGTCTTGCTCGGGCCTATGCATGTCCACGGCGTACTCCTCTGCAGTGTTCCCCCCCATTTTAGGCAATTGCTCCGTTTTGGGATAGGGGCTTTTTTAAAGCATTGGGGGACAAGGCTTTGAGGATGATTTGGTAGCGCTTTCTCTCACTAGGAGAAATCTTGCCTCCATTGTTCTTATAAGACTTCAATGCAGCCCGGAAGTCTTTGAGTTCCCAATGATCAAAGTAGAATCCACGTTCTCCGTCTTCTGGATGGTAGGAGCAAAGATAGGGTTCAGCGGAGAGGCCGTAGAACCCAAATTTTTCGTTGATCTCTTCGCAGATCAAAAGATCTTCTCGCCGAGTGAAGTCTTCGCAGAAGATTTGATTCCAAAAAACCTCTGCTTCCATCTCCGGATAGTTCTCTTCGAGGAAGGCAAGAGCGCGGACACGCATGGATTCATGAAAGAACTCGTAAAGATTTTTTTCCATCGTTGCGCAGGATGTACCGTGGTCGGGCAGAAAATTAACATAGTGATGTCCATTGTTGGCGTGAATAAAATCGCGATAGGTCTTCGACTTCTCGCGGAGGAGATAGTCTGTTTTTTGTGGGTAATGGGTGAGGTCGTAGCCATAGTTGACGATTTCGGTCGCATAGAACGGACGAAGACTCCACTCGCGCACAACCCAATCAAAGAAGTCGGGCAGGAAGCCTTGAGGATTTTCGAGAGAGGAGAAGGATTGAAGATCATCGCGGATAGATTTGAGTATGGGGGAGTCGGAAGTTTTCATGGTGTTTGCCCTCAAGGTTTATCCCTGAAGGTGTTTTGCTAAAGTTGGGGGGAGAATGCGAAGGACATAATCTGGTTGTGTCAGCGAGGATCAGAAACATCAACGCTATCGACTTGAAGCGAGGGCCAACGCACCGTGAGGATAGTTGAGGCTTCGAGCGCGTGCTAGCTGTGCGCTGTTTCGGGGCTCCAGATCACGTAGTCGCCGGGTTGACCGAGCATGGCTTTGTCGCCTGCTTATTAATGGCCCAGTTGGGGCGTTTGTCACCGGTCGGGTGGATGCTCATTTGACTTCGACGTCGGGGGTGGCCGGCAGGGTTTGCAGCCGATTGATGAAGTTGCCGACGAACCAACCTCTTTGGGCTGCAAGGGATTGAGCATTGCCGCTGGTGAAGTCTTTCGTAGGTCCCCGGGTCGAATGAGCGTTTGGGCACGGACACGCTTGATCATGCACCTGGACGCAGGGTGATCTCAAGACAAGGAAATCTCTTTTGGGACGGAATCCTTATCGGGTGTGGAATTACTGCTAATAATGAAGCTCAATAGTCGTGCACTTCACGTGTCCAATTGAGACAGTTGTCTGAAACCCGCAAAACCAAGTCAATAAATCCCAACTTAGATATTTCCATGATCCCGGCAGTTGGATAGAATCAATCCGATTCAACGGAAACCTAAATTTATTAAAACAGATGTTTGGCAACAAAACTCAAAATACGAATTGAGAAAGCACAGAGTGAACGTGAAAACACATCATACCAATCGCAATGTTGTCTTAATCGCAGGTGGTGCAGGATTTTTGGGGAGTCACCTCTGTGAAGTCTATCTGAACAAGGGTTGGGATGTTATCTGTCTGGATAATTTTCACACGGGAACCAAAGCGAATGTCGCCTACCTGCTGAGTCATCCGAAGTTTGAACTCGTTCGTCACGATATCGTGAATCCCTATCACGCCGAAGTGGATTTGATCTTCAACTTTGCCTGTCCCGCAAGTCCTCCGCACTATCAGTCGAATCCAATCAAGACGATGAAGACATCCGTGATTGGGACCATGAACCTTTTAGGATTAGCGAAAAGAGTTGGCGCGCGCTACTGCCAAGCCAGTACCTCAGAGATCTACGGCGATCCCTTGGAACATCCTCAGACCGAAGGATACTGGGGGAATGTGAATCCCATCGGGATTCGTAGCTGCTATGACGAGGGCAAGCGAGCGGCAGAGACGCTCTGTATGGACTACCATCGTATGCATGAGGTGGACATCCGCTTGATCCGCATCTTCAACACCTACGGCCCTCGCATGGATCCGAGTGATGGGCGCGTGGTCTCGAACTTTATCGTTCAGGCTCTGCAGGGCAAAGACATCACCATTTATGGGGATGGAAGCCAGACGCGCTCATTCTGCTTTGTGGATGATCTTGTGCGCGGGATCGTGGCTTTCTGTGATCAGAATAAAGCCATCGGGCCGATGAACCTTGGGAATGACGAGGAATTCACGGTGAAAGAGCTTGCCGAGTTGGTCTTGAACAAAATTGGCGGCAAGTCCAAGATCGTTTATAAGCCGTTGCCTTCGGACGATCCTAAGCTTCGTCGGCCTAACCTTAACGTGGCGCGGGACGTGATTGGGTATGAGCCTTCGGTGACCTTGGATCAAGGGCTGGATAAGGCGATTCAGTATTTTCAGAAGGTTTTGAAGCCTAGCTAGCGACTGCGTGTTAAATGATTTGCCGAGGTGGACAATGTCCTTTGGAAGCTTCGGCAGTGGCTTCTCTGTATTCCTCTCTTTTGCTATTGGTGATTTTCTCGATTGATCGTCCTGGAGCATTCCTCCTAAACAGTCCTTTATAAAGAAGGTTAAATACGTCCTATAGAATGTATTTTTGATATTTCTATGATTAAATATATCCTATGGGATACATTATGACAGAAACACCCAAAAAATTTGTCTTATAAGATATATAATACGGTAAAATTGAAAAAATATATTCTATAAGGTATATTTATCCGTATATCTCCTAATGAAACATCTTATAAGATATATTTTAAAGAACTAGGAGCTTGAGAAGCAACATGGCCGATTCTTCCAATCCAATCGCTTTTAAGGCCCAAGCTCTCCGAAAGCAGCACAGACTCACTCAGTCAGCACTTGCTGAGATCGCTGGAGTGTCGCTTCCTGCTCTGCAACGATTTGAGGCGGGTAATGAAACGACACAGCTTGATACAGTCTCGAAAATCCTTCTGGCACTTGGATGCGAGCTGACGGTCAGAGAGTTAAAGAAAGAGATGACCTCGGATGAATGATCGTATTTTAAATGCCAAGCGAGCTCAGGTCAGTGTAGACGGCAAAACGGTTGGGTATCTAGAAAAGATAGCTTCTGATGAGTATCGGTTTGCCTATGACAAAACCTATCTTGCGTCCCCGGATGCCATACCTCTCTCACTTAGCCTGCCGATTCAAAATATGCCGGTGGTTACGGAAGAACTCCCGCCTTTTTTCGACAACTTGTTGATGGAAGGACGAGCGCTCCGGCAAATGAATCGAGAACATGGTTTAGACGCACGAACGAAAAGCGATCGATTTAAGCTTCTCTTACTGAGTGCTAAGGATACCACCGGTGCAGTTACCATTCAGGCGCTTGACGAGGGCGGCAACGTATTGCCGGATGAAACTCTTCCTTCTGAAGATCCAACAGCCATAGTTTATGAAACCATGCATTCTGCCTATGCAGGCCATTGCCCTGTGTGCCTAAAGCCAGGCAGTATTCATCCCCGTTGCTCAACGCAATTGATCAATTCACAAATGACGATGAAGATCGCGGTAAATGAATTCGATCGCCAATCCACCTTTCGTAGGCTGCCCTTGGGCGCGTCGATTTCAGGCGCCCAAGATAAGAGCCTCTTTAAGGTCACCCGAGGCATCTTTCGCCCTGAACTTCCGTCGACTCACATCCTAAAGCCTGAAGGTGATTACACAGAGATGCCTGCAAATGAGCATCTTACCATGACAATCGCCAGGAATAATAGGTTCAATGTCCCAGCCACGGGCTTGTTTCGAGTGGATGGTCTGGGACTTATCTATGTCATCAAGCGGTTTGATCGGCGAGTCTCCGGAGAAAGAATTCTTTTAGAAGATTTCGCGCAGATTCTGAAATACATGGAGTCTGACAAAGAAGACGGAAGCATGGAAGAGATTGCCACCGCTATAGACACATACGCGTCAAGTCCGGCCATTGAAAAAAGTGACTACTTTCGACGGATTTTATTCTCCTTTGTGTTTGGCAATGGGGATATGCATTTGAAAAATTGGTCCATGATCTACGACTCTTCCAGCAAACTCTACAAACTGAGTCCAGTTTATGATTGGTTAAACGTAAGAGCGTCCATGCCTTCTGAGAAAGTTGAAATGATTCTTCCCTTGGGTGAACAAAGAACGGATTTCAGTCGCTCTGACTTTGAGAAATTTGGCCTTGATATTCTTAGGTTGAACAAGTTCATTGTCCAAAAGACTTTTTTAGAAGTGCCGACTTGGGTCTCAAAAGCTAAATCACTGTGTGCAGTGTCGGCCCTTAGCGATGCGATGAAAGTCAGATACATTCAAATTGTCGAAGAGCGAAGCCAGCGATTGTAGTCGAAGATGCACTTAATACAGATCCCAGGTGCTGGCATCCAAACTATTGTCAAAGAGTGGTCTTCGCGTATACAGAGCGGTCGTCTCGATATCGCTATGCCGCTTTTTACATATATAGACTTTGGCGCTTTAAAGTGCTTATGAGGTTTCAAAGAAAGATAGCCAATATTATTTCTCTGAGCGCCGACGAAAAGCCTCTTTACACCATCTTCGCAGACTTCAAAACGAAAGAGATCACGGGTGAAATAAATACTCCCACCACTATTTTTCTTCTTTCGCTTCGGCTTTCCGCAGCGGCCTTTCATAAAATCTTGATAGATATCGAACGAGTTACAGGCCGAATTTGCCATGATTTTACTAGGGCAATCTGATAGCCATGGCGATAGTTCATCATCTTTAAAATGAGAGTCGGTCTTATCGATCGGAGCAAAAGTCCCGATCGGGCAGTACTTACGGGCAAAAGCGGAATAATAAAGATTTTCATCACACTTTGCGTTCTAAACCGAGCGAGTGCAGCCCATCCACTGACTTAAGATCAACTTTTGATGACTGCTCGGATTCGCTTTTAGTCTGATTCCCATAAGCATGATTTACCTTTCGTAACTTCTTTCACTAACTTAAGAAAAACGATCGATGAAAGTAAGCTTATGCAGAAGGATTATGAGTGGAGAACTGCTAGATACTGCGTAATTAAAAATCACATCCATCTAGTCTTTGTCACGAAATATCGTCGAGATGTTTTTACTGATGCAATGCTCGAAAGAGTAAAAGACGTCCTAACAGAAACAATGAAACACGTGAATGGCGAACTTTTGAAGTTTGGAGTTTGGAGGAGAGGACGACCATGCTCATCTTCTTGTCGCCTGTCACCCAATGATAGCCGTATCTAATCTTGTTGGTAAGCTTAAGGGGAAATCGAGCTATGTGCTTCGGCAAAAATTCTGGCCGCAAATTAAGAAAAAGCTTTGAGGATAACATTTCTGGAGCCCAAGCTATTGCGTGGTATCTTGCGGTGGCGCACCTTTAGAAATTATCCGCGCCTACGTCGAGAATCAAAGAAAACCTTCAGAGAAAAATCAGGTGGAGCAGTCGAAGCGTTTTGGCAACGCAAAAAGAGGGGCGGATAAAACCTGGATACGGGAGACAGAGAGAACTTCACGAGTTTAGCGGCGGTCTTCACTCGCGTGAAACCTTAGCTGCTCGCCTTGACCTCCCTCTAAAGGAGGAGGGTTGCGGCGAGCCTGTGCTCACTCATTTCAGAAACCTCAGATTATCCATCCCGCAGGCGAATGGGCAGAGACTTAATGTGAGTCGGGGACCTCCCTCAGATCTTACGCACTCTTGAATATGTCTCTGGCTCTTTTTTCAATATCCTTAGAAAAGAGTGGCATCAGATCTACGTAAGAGGAGTCGAAAATGTCTAAGTATACGTTATTTTGGAAAGCAATTTTGAGTCTTGCTCTATTTCTTGCGTCATCCTGTGGAAGCGGGAGAAATAACGCTGCCTCAAAAACGAAGATTATCGGCGGGAAGGAGGACGATGCACCTCCGTATTTTGTTTTGCTGCATTACAAGGATAACCCCACTCCTTTTTGTGGGGGAACCCTAATCGAGAAGAATCTGGTTCTCACTGCAGCCCATTGTGCAAGTGGGGCTTCGATGCCGATCGAGGTCTGGCTTGGGGTAAAGAGCCTATCTCATCTTCCCGCCTCTACTGAGGTTGAGGCGATTGAGGTCCATCCACAGTACAACAAGAATTCAATTCAATATGACCTGGCGCTTCTCCATCTTGCTTCCCATGAAGGGTCTAACAGTTATTCGACCATTCCCTATCAAGAGAACGATCATAAATTCGAATCCCTTCGAGTCTTCGGATACGGCTCGCTGAGCAGTTCGGAGCCTCGCTTTCCAGATAGGATTCATTCAGTCAGTGTTGATGTTCTTCCTAATTATGAATGTGAAAGTCTGGGCGGTCCCTATGGGCATGTGTTTGAGAATGAACTATGTGCTGGAGACATGGCAGAGGGGGAGCGGGATAGCTGCTTTGGCGATTCTGGTGGACCTTTGGTGACGGAAGAAAAGATTCCTCGGCTCTACGGGATTGTCAGTTGGGGTGTAGGGTGCGGTTCAAGAGGTCGGCCTGGGGTCTATACAAGGGTGAAATCTTTTGCCCCATGGATTGAAAAGCATAAGAGCACAATTGAAGATCGATCCTTTGATGAGTTTGTCGGGAGCGCGTTCTATTTTCCATTGAATTATAGTGAGCGCGGAATTGGGGGTGAGAAAAAGGTTCTTCGGTTTTCCGCAGCGTATGGGTTGTGGAAAGAGGTTGAAAACTCCTTTGGAACAACATTGGAGACCTGGACCAAAAGTGTGGGATCGAAACTCCTTGAGATCGATCTCATCGCTTTGAATCGTGGTCAGTTCAGGCTACGAGCTAGATTCGGAGCGAAGACATATGAGACGGCGGTTCATTATTCGTTGTTATAGAAGAAACTACGGGTCGAAAATGCCTCGCAAATAAATATTACCCCCCTAGCAACCTATCCACATGTGAGGTAGCTGTGATTGATAACAGGTTGATCGCGATGTCAATATCTCTCGAATACGATCGTGGAACAATCGCGCTAAATGGACTGACATCGGCTGCAGCAATTCTAATCGATGATCTCATCAAGTGGGATGAGCGGATTAACATGTGGCGTTCACCCGCAAGTTCATACGCTCATATCCTATCCCGACTTCGCAATGCGAAGGAGATCTTCAAAGATCATGTGAGGAGCCCCCAGCTTCCAGTGGCTCCTTGGTTG
>JACMPP010000151.1 GCA_014377445.1 Oligoflexus sp. | reverse complement strand
GCATCGTATCCCCGCTTGAGGAAAAGAGCTGATGTTTGCCTTAGTATCTCTATGCCAGTGGCTTGCCTAGTAGCTGTTTTGATTCTATCTATGATCCAAGTTCGACCTAACCCACGTCCATCAATGCTCTTGTCGTATATCAGTAAAGGCCGAGCTTCTTATGACAGGTCCATCAATGTTTGTGATATCTCCTCTGCAAACTTTCAAACCAATACGTATCTTTAGGCAAAGTTAGCTCTATAGGCCTTCCGGCTCTGGCCTTAATACTCGTCTTTTTTTTCTCAAAATTTCGCGGTAAATTATTTGTTGATGCTGATGCTCGATACCGCCCGCCATTCCATGAGTCAAGCTGCGGAGTTATCGAACTTTTCTGTATCACAAATTTCGAGATTTCTTGTGAATCATAAGGACTTGGCGATAGCGAGTTTACAAGATCTTGCGCTTACGGCCGCCCGGTCTGCTGGAAAAAGGTTCGAACCATTATGCCCCAAATCACCTTGGAAAACAGCTATCATCATTGATGCAACACTCCATACGAAATCATCAGTTCACGTCGAGAACTCCCAGCGATTCAATCATGGACAAGACTTCAAGCTTGGCCACCAGTGGACGAATATTTTGTTGGTAATCAACGAGAAGGACATTACCTTGCCGCCGATAAATTTCTTGACGAGGAAAGAATGCGAGAAGCGTCAAATTCCCTATCAAACGGCAATGGAGCGAGTTCTTGAATATCTACGACTCGAAAACAAGGGTTACTTCTCGACCTTGGTGTATTCCACAAGAAGTGTCACGTAGTAACGATTAAAGAGTCGATGACCTGGAGCGGTTGTTCAGAACTCTTCGGCGCCTCAGGCTTTTAACAATTGTGCCCAAGCTACAGATGCTAGTCGGACTCTCCTCCCATCGCTGAGTCGATCTAATTTGTTACCTTTATCATCATTGGTACGATAATTATTTTAAACTTGTTTGTCGGCGTAATTATGAATGGTGTGCAAGGACTTGAGAAAGCAAGTGAACAAGATTTGATGAGATCGACGGAAGCAAGGCTTGCAATCGAAAAGCTCGACGGCGCCATTCGAGAACTGCAACGAGCTACAGATGCCGTCGTAACTGGGAACGCCAAAGACACACCGTAGTCCCGCTAACCCTTTTCCCATTACACCGCTACAATCACTTTACTAAAAGCAAACTTATCGTTCACATTTATCCATTTTAGCAAACATAGATTTTTCTGACATAATTCAATGTAACAAAGGGGAGCCAGATTCAACTTCCCCACAAGGAGCCCTAACGATGAAAGAAATGACCATCAATGATGCTTTGAAGCTTGTCAATTCGAAGGCCGCACCGGCAATTTCAATTTATCTCGGAACGAACATCCAAGACCGCGACGGTGTCACTCGGATGAAAAAAAATCTTCAGAGCCTTTATCGGACAGCCGAAACGTTAATCGCCAAAACTTATGACAGTCGTACTAGGGACCGCCTACTTGTGCCTCTCAAAAAGGCCTTAGCAGCACTTAGGCTAACGCGGTCAAAGGGTGGCCTCGCCATCTATCACAGCGAGCATTTTTCTGGAGTCGTGCGTTTACCTACAACGGTGTCTAATCTGGCCGTAGCTGCCGAAAGTTTTCATTTGAAGCCCATCTTTCGTTGCGTGCAGATCCGTCGCAGGTACCGCATATTGGCTTTTCGAAAGAAATTTGTCGAATTGATTTCCGTTACGGCTGATGAAACGAAGTTGATCCAGCGAGTTGAACTGCTCGTCAGAGAGGAGCGCCCTTTCCCAGAAAACGAGGCTCCCAAACGCGGGTTCAACGAAGGTCTCAAACTCCGTCGTCAAAAAGATCTGCGAGAAGCTATGATGACGCTCAATCGGCAGCTCGAAAGCTACTGGCAGGGAGAAAGTCTGCCGCTTCTCCTTGCAGGCCCCCTCCATCAGCAGGATGCCTTCCGAACAGCATGCTCCCACACGAACCTGATGGAGCGCGGTTTGATCGGCCACGTTGATGAGCTCGATCTAAATGCCTTGGAAGGTCTTAGTACCAGTCTTATGGAGCAGTATTTTTCAAAATTTGAAGCTCAAGCAATTGTGGCTTTCCATAAGGCTAAGGGCTCAGGCTTCGCTTCCACGGATCTTCGCCAAATTGCCGAAGCAGCTGCAAGGGGTCAGGTGCAAAGCTTATTGATTGCCGAGGACCGCCAGATTTGGGGGCACTTTGACCGAGAAAATGGTCTTGTAAAGATTCTAGAACAACGCAACGACGCGACCTCTGACGATCTGCTGGATGATATTGCCGAGCTTACTATGATAAAAGGCGGGAAGATCACCGTCCTGCCGAGTACGCAAATGCCTGGAAATTACCCAATTGTGGCCGTTTTGCGGTGGATCGATATCCCTAAAGATCTGCAATATCCGCATCAATATAGGCCAGCAAATAAAATGCCCTGGCGTGAGCAAGGTGCACAGATCATTGCCTAATTTTTTAACCTCGAGTTCTCCCTAGGAGAACTCGAAAGACTTTTTCTTCCAGCTAGATTTTAAATTCCTTCATGATCTTCGCTGCCACTGGGTTTTGAATGCGCCTCTGGGCCGCAATCAGCCAAAACTCGTCATAGACATCTTGGAGCGTTCCAATCAATAACAATTCCTTTTTTGCTATGAGCTCTTCAGCAGCGGGCAAGGAAATTGGTATCAAGCCGTCCCCGTGAGATCCCATCAATTTTAGAAGGCTACTATCCTGCACTTCGGCTTTCATTACGACGTGGATATCCCTTAGTTTCAAATAGTGCTCAACGTCGTGCCGCACCTTACTTTGCAAAGAGGGAAACACGAACGGTTGGCCCTCTAGGGATTCTGGAAAACTACGCTTCAAACTTGCAAACTTTGCAGCACCGCAAACAACCACGGGCATCCTAGCAATACTTTTGGCGTAGAATCCCATTGCCTCACCTACCGGTGGTGGATAGTTGGCGATCACCAGATCCAATCGATGCGCTCTCAACTCGCGTAGTAATTCATCGCCATGACCTTCAGAAATAGACACAATGCAGTCAAATGCCTCCTGCGCTTTGTGAAATACCTTAAGCGTCAAATGCTTCGCTACGGTGTCTGCTGCACCGATTTGAACTTGAACCTTGTTTGACACATGCTGGTCGTTTAGAGCGTCCACCATCTCATCCCCAAGTTTGAAAATCTCTGACGCATAGCCCAAAACTAAAAGGCCCGCTTCGGTGAGTTGGAGATGTCTTTTGGATCTATCAAACAGCTCATGACCAAGGGTCTCTTCAAACTGCTTCATCTGCGTCGAAAGTGTTGGCTGGCCAAGTCGAAGTTTTTTGGCCGCGTTTGCAATTCCGCCTTGAATAGCAATCGTTTTGAAGTAAAGCAGGTGGTGATAATTCACCCATGGTCTAGCAGGCATAGTATCTCCACTTTAATAAAAACAAATCTACATATTCTTATTATCTATTTTAGCAAACTGGTCAAACGGGCGATAATAGTCCCATCAGGCGGTGTTCCCCGCCATGGAGGAGGACGGTGATGGATGACTACAGAAACCTTAATGCTAGGACCCTAATTTATCGGTATCGTAAGCAAATTATGATAGCTGGAATCGCTCTGGCAACGATTGTGATTCTTGGTGTAGTCGGACTTGGTTTTGCCGTATACAAGACCGCTTCGTTTACTGCAGACAAAGTGCAGACCTGGGAGCAAGGACTGTCCAAGACCGGCGATCAGCTCACAATTCCAAAAGACAATCAGGGGCTAATCGAGGGCTTCGTTCTTAACGTCGCAAGCGAATGGTTGCAGCAGGGCCTTGCATCTAAAGAGGCCGAGCGAGTTAAAAACGGTCTTTTCTGCTTTGACGCTATCGGTGGACCAAGTCCAATTGAGATTGTTAGCCATGTAAAAAAAATGGTGACAGACCCCCACTTGAGCACGAAGCTTGAAGAGTTGAACAGCAGCCTTAGTAAAGAACCTTCAACTGCCACTGGTCCGACTTCATGTGCAAACTGGTTTTTGAGTAGCTAAAAAACTAAGCTTTAACGAGAGCAACAGGGGTGTGGCTGTTAGCAAGCAACTATGTCTATAACTGGCCGTGACGTGATGCTGGTATCGGAGAATTTCAGGATAGTTGTCGCACAGATGTCAGCTAACTATTCGGTAGTTGTCCTCTCTAGCGGATCGCACTCCGACTTTCAACCAGTTTAATTTCACTGTCTCTATTTTCACCCAATTGCAACTTGAAGAGAAGAACACGGCAAAGAAAAAACCTGAGTATATTTTCGTTATGATGGGTGGCAACGATTTTTGCTCGGATTTTACCGTCGAAGAGATCATCAAAAATTATAGCGAACAGACCATGGCCATCCACAAGGATTCCCCGAATTCCAAAATCATGATCGCCCCGACCGCGCCGATCCCTCAGTTAGCATCGATTGATTTCACCTACGTGACCTACTCTGAATCAGGTCACCGGTGAAGAGCTGAGCTGCAAGAAATTCCGGGATAAGCTCTGCAAACGCATCAACGAAGACGCGGCCGTCGTGAAAACCCTCGCCGACGCTATCAACGCCGATACCAAGGCGACGGCCGTCAGCCTCAAGGGAGCTGGCGCTAACGTGGTCTATGTCGAGGCGATGAACGGCTGGACTTTGAAACCTAAAGAGCTTGCTGTCGACTGCTTCCACCCCAGTGCTGCCGGTCAGGTAACGATCGATAACTACGTGAAAGCCGCTTTGGCGACTCCGCTTTAAGAATCTGATCCGAAAAATTGAGAGCGCTCAAAATCGAAGTTTTGAGCGCTCTTTTTATTATTAAGACCCGTCGACTCGGAATCTAAGACTTTTGCATGCAAAGGCCTTTGAGCAGGAGTCTCTGCCGATAGGAGAGAAAAAGGTAGCTGGTGATGTGCTCGGAGGTAACTTGCGAGAGTCGGCCTGGGCATTTTTCTTGAAGCTCAGCATAGGCGTTGTCGACGTAATTCGTATCCATTTGAAAGCCAAGGATCACCCGATCACTCGTTTCAACCTCGACCCATTTGCCTTTGCCAAAGCGAGCAGAAGCATCCATCGAACCCACATAGACTTGATTGATCGAATGCGCACAGGATGGGGCGGTGATCAAGATTCCGAGAAGTATCATAAAGCGCATCATTCAACCCTTCTTCTTAGTGCAGTAGCCTTGGAGAAAGACCTGCTGCTGGGCATATATATAGCCCAGATAGTGTTTGTTCTGATGCTTGACCATGACGCCAGTGATAGTTCCTGGAGCCTGACATTGCCGGAGGAGTGAGGCCGTGGCGTCATCGATAAAATTGCTGCCGAAAGGAATGCCAAGGACTATGGGCGAACTCCCTGAGGCGCGGATGATAGTTCCGCGCTTTTTTAGCGGCGGGATTTGGCTGATAGAAACTGAAGCCACGGTTGTGCAGGCTTCGAGCAAGAGGATCAAACTGATTGCAAGCAGAGGACTGCAACGCTTCATAGGGCCACCTCTATCGTATCGTCTTCGGATGATTCCGCATCAGACTCGCCTGAGTCTATCTTTGGATCCGACGCATCGCCGGGAGCTGAGGCCATGAGGCCGGCTTGCTCAGGATGCTGTTCAAAACCATCGGCAGTTTTGGAACCGCGTCGCACACAGTAGCCACTGGCTGTCGTCTTCTGTGACATGACGAAGGCAAAAAAGTAATAGGTTCGCATATCTTTGGTGAGGATGCCCTTGACCTGACCGCCTTCGCATTGACTGCGAAGCTTGGATGAGAGCTGAAAGACGTTTTCGTTATCAAAATTGAGGCCCAGGAAAACCATTTTTTCGACGGTCGCGGTGATAGGCGCCTGGCGTTGAGCCGGTATATTGGTCAACGAAACGGCAGCCGTGTAGGTACAGCTCGCCTGTAAGCCGATAGCGCTTAAAATTAGGATTACAGTCAGTCCTGATTTTATCTTGGAGGCATGGTTCATCGCTCATTCCTTACTGTTGCAGAGAGCATCGACACGAACGATTTCACCTTTGATAATGGGATAGCTCCTCGTCTCGCGGACGGATGTGATATCACTGAGATATCCTTTGGGACATTTGGCGGCCAAAGCCTCAGGTATAAGGTGGGCGTAGGCATCATTGAACACAGGAGTGCCTGTGCGCGGCCCAAACTGAAACAAAGCCTTGTAGGTGGATAGGGCATCATCGGTGCCTTTGAATCGAGGGTTGCTCTTGCCAACGGCACCGGCCAAGGTGCTGAGCTCGCCAAAGTCGACGGTAGATTCGCTGACTCGAATACTGATCGGAGTCGTCTTTTTTCCCGCACTGAGATCACTGAGCTGGACTTTATGGAGTACGGCACAGCTCGAGCTGAGCGAAAGAAGGCAGACAAGACTTAGGTGGCGAAGCATAGTTTGCTCGAAATAATTGGGGTGAATGATTGTCTTTAGCTGATGAATAAAGTGAGCCCTCACATGAGATTTTTGACGTTCAACGACCTGACATCGATCCCTATGGGGATGATTTTCCCGGGTCAGGTGCTGCGGATTCCTACTGATAGTGGGATTGGGAGTGTTGTGTCGCACTGAAGTCGATCAATCTGCGGGTTTTGATAGCCGCGCCTCACCCAAGCACCATACCTAACGCACGTTAAGATAGCCATCAAGATAGGCCGGCGGGAGGCGTTCTGTTAGGGCAGGATTTGTCTGGATATCCTTTTTCACATCCTCACGAAAAGTTTTCATAATTTCGGGCAGAGCTTTAAAATAGTCCAGTGTACGATTTGAATCGACTAGCCCAGTGGTGATTCGGCCTGCTTTACTTCCGAGCAATCCCACGCTATTTAAGAGGTTGCTCGTTTCTACGATTGAGAAGGCATGACCGAAGCCATCGCTAAGTGGAATTTCGTCGCGCCTCACGAAAGGTACGAATTCAGTCGCAGCAAAAACACCCTCTGGCATCATTCCGCTTGCGTATGCCCTCAGAACCTCTTTTACGGAAGCTTCGACGGCCTGGATCGGAATGCGAACATGAATTTCGCTGCCATCTGACCCGCGATAGAGATCACCGTCGGCGCGTGTGGTCCACTTATCATGCCGCGCGTTTTCTACTTTTAACACGCCATGCTCGAGGTGAGTACCTGGCTCACCTCGACAAACATTCTCAATACCGGGTTTGTAGACACAGGGATCGTTATCATGGATAACTTTCGCTAGGATTCCCATGCCCTGCGCAGAATACCCCTTAACTTGCCTCGGACCCCAGGCTAGAGACTGAGCCCTAGGCATGCGAATGTGTCCAGCAGCGAACCCATCGGTCAGGAAGTGATCGCTAAAGCCATTGGCAAACAGTGCTTGAGTGAGTAGCTCACGCTTCTGGGCCGCGTCCTTGGCCTTGCTCGCGGCGACAGCTAGTTCCAGAGCCCGAGTATGATGGATGATATAGGTTTTGATATTATGCCACCCAAAATGAGTGGTGTTGTTGGTTTGGAGTTCTAGATAGCTAGCGCCAAAGGCTAGTGTAAAATTTATATTAAAATCAGGGTAGGCGGCTTTTGGATTCCGCTTGAGCTCTTCTATCGCAGTCTCTTCTCGAGAAACGAGTTCTTTCAACGTTTTGACCTTATCCCAGCTACTTAAAAGCCAGCCTGGAAAAGGATAGGCGTCTGAAGTCGCAGCGTATATGTCTTCCCACTTGCCATAAAAATCGCCGGAGAACGCTACGAGCTCACCGTATGTAAATGACTTGTCTCCCTTCTTTCGGACTATGGTGTTAGGACAAATAGCTGTGGAAGTTCCGCAGGCTGCCTTATAGCCCTGATCACCCAAAAGCTTGTGTTCAGCCGAGTCGAATTTTGATTCGCTTTCTGACTGAAAGGAACGGCAGGACAGTCCTACGAGAGCTAAGCAGAATAAACCTAACGAAATCTTCATCGGCACACCCTCGACTGTAAATTGTCTACGAACTATCCCGAGCTCATGGAGAACCTAGAGGTGCATAGAGCTGTGCCACTTGCTTTGATAATTCTGAATATACCCAGAATATCAATAAATGAACCTTTGTGGAAACGATTTATGAGTTGAAATGTGCCGAGAAGCTGATTTGAGGGCCTTTAATGCCAAATTCAAACAACTCTTTGTTTCGAGGTCTGAAGCTTGAGCTCGTAAATTTAGCTTGTCCGCCCGTGCATTATAGTATGATATTAAATGCTTTAGAATCGAATGGGACTAAGCGAATTTTGGTTTGGGCGGTTCGGTATCAGGCTTGAAGTTGGCAAGAGCGGTCGCGTAGGCCAGCAGTGAAATGAACCATGCCTACGACGAGCTTTCTCGTCCTGTGGAGACGAAGTACCTCCTTCAAGAAAAAAGCTACGGCGAAAGCATCCACTTCGATGAGCTAGGCCGAGTTAAGCAGAAGATTTACCCGAGCGGACTCGCGATAGGTTATCGCTATGATGCGGTCAGCCAGACGAAAGACATCCTCGATCAAAAATTGGGGAAAGCTCTTTGGAGCCTTCGAGATATTTACCCGAGCGGGGAGGTTAAAGAATACCTCCTTGGCAACGGTGTCATTGGTCGCAAAAGTCTAGACGAGAAGACCGATCGCATCAAGACGGAGGCGATGGTTGCCGCTGATCAAAGCCTTCAGACTTCGCGAAGCTATAGCTACGATAGCCTTGGAAACCTGAAAACAAGGCAAGACGATCTAAGCGGAGTCCTCGAGTCGTTCAGCTACGACAGGCTTAATCGCCTTGAGACTTTCACGGATCCCTCGATGAAGACCGTGACGATGGTCTACGATGACCTGAGCCGGATCAAATCGAGAAGCGATGTTGGTGAGTACTCTTACGGAAAATCCTGCGAGGGTGGGATCGACAGTTCGTTCGTACCGAAGTCGGTGGGTGGGAAAAGTCTTTGTAGCGACGGTCGCGGTAATATCGTTCAAGCGGGCGAGCGAAGCATTCGATATGACCTCACAGATTAGCCCGTTGAGATCAAAGAGAGCGAAAAGCTCGTTCGCTATCCGTATGGCATTTCAAAGAAAGTTCTCTCTAAAGAGGAAATCCTAGGCGGCGAGAGCACGCTGCCTCGTAACGTTGGGGATGGCTTTGAAGTAAAGAGTGGCAAGTTTTCTATCAAAGAAAGAGCCTAAGTCGGGGATTTTCTGGTCATCGAAACCGAAGGCTCCGAATACAGGGAGAACTATTTTTATAAGGACTACCTCGGATCGACCATAGCCGCAGTCGACCAAACCTCGAGCTATGCCGCGAGTAATGGAGCGAGTAATGGAGCCAGCAAGGCCGCCTCTTTAACGACTACGCCCATGCGGGGGGTTATTCCGCTCTCGAATGGGACGATCACATTCCAAGTCTCGATGCTGCTTTGCAAGAGTTGGAAAAGACCAGAGTGGATTCTTACATTGTCCTCATGGGCTCAGGATATAATCAAGATGCTTCCCTCGATCTTCTGAATCCTCTTAAGGAAATGGAGACTGTGCCATGGATATCCGTTCCATTATAATTACCTTCATCCTGATTCTTCCTAGCAGTTTGATGGCGAAAGCTCAGCTCACTCCTAGAGAAACTATGCTGCATGTCTTCAATCGATTTGCCTACGGTCCAAGACCAGAGGATGCCGCTCAGATGCTTGCTGACCTCAAAAAAACCAAGGCCCGTCTCGATGCTTGGTTTGAGCAGCAACTCAAACCTGAGCTCATTGATGATAAGGCTGTGGCAGAAAAGTTAAAGGATTTCCCCAGGCTTTCCCAATCTATTTTAGAACTGACTCAAAAAGCCACGATAATGCAGGATGATAAGGTCCAACTTGCTGCTGCTAAGGCTATCGACAGAAATATGGAACTTCAGGTGCAGAATGAACTTTCCGAGCAACTTATGCAAAGCAAGGTGCTGCGGAGCGCCGAAAGCCTCAGACAGTTCGAAGCGGTTCTCACCGATTTTTGGTTCAACCATTTCAATATCGATGGACGTTCGCAGCAGGGCAAGTATACGACGCCTTCTTACGAACGTGAGGCGATACGGCCGCATGTTTTCGGAAGCTTTGTCGATCTTCTCAAAGCGACGGCCCAGCACCCGGCGATGCTCCGCTACCTCGGCAATGCCAACAGCCGGGTCATGAATAAAAAGCAAGAGGGCGGCATCAACGAAAACTATGCCCGTGAACTTTTGGAACTTCATACTCTCGGCATCGATGGCGGGTACTCCCAAAAAGATGTGATCGAACTCGCACGTATTTTCACGGGATGGAGCCTAAGCGGGCCCTATGGCGGAAATCAATTTGTCTTTAAACGCGAGTGGCATGATACTCAAGAAAAGACTTTTCTTGGCCTCAAATTTCCAGCGGGCCATGCGCAAGATGAAGGTGATCGTGCCTTAACGATCCTAGCCGAGCATCCGAGCACAGCTAGGTTCATTGCCAAAAAACTGGTTCTGGCCTTCGTCGATGACAAAGGTGATCCAGCCCTGGTCGAAAAACTAGCTCAGACCTTTATCGATAAGAAGGGTGATCTTACCGCCGTTTACCGAACTCTTTATCAAAGCCCAGAGTTTTGGCAGCGCGAGCATTTCAATGTCAAGTTCAAAAAGCCTTTGCACTATGTGGTTTCAGCTGTCCGAGCGGTCGATGGGCAGATGGAAAGTCTCAATAGTCTTCCCATAGCCTTGAAGATGATGGGCGAGGATCTTTATCATTACGGACCACCGACTGGTTATAGTGATAGCATTAACTACTGGCTCAGTACCAATCTCATTACCCAGCGCCTTATCTTTGCCAATCGCTTGGTGCATAAAAATTGGCCTGGAGTACTGGTTCCTTCAGAAGAGAAAGAAATATCTACGGGACAGGAGCTCATTGCCTTTCTTGAAAATGATGTGCTACAGGCACGGCTTGAGGATGCCTCCCGACGAGCTATTCTTGCGGCTTTGCAGACCGACAAACTTCGAGCGGGTCTGAAAAATTCCGTGAACGCCCCGATCGACCTCAACCGATATTTGGCCCTCGCCTTGGGATCACCTCAGTTTCAAAAAAGGTAAGGATAGATGATAACACATAGCCGTAGAGATCTTCTTAAGTACACCGGCACGCTAGGACTCGGTGCTTGTCTGAGCCCCTGGCTTAGCTGGAACCCCAAGGCCCTTGCTAACTCCGCAAAGGCCATGCAGCCCGTCTTTGTCTTTCTCTTCCTTCCCGGAGCTATGGATGGACTCTCAGTTTTGGCTCCCCTCGATGACCCGAACTATAGGAAGCTTCGCCCCAACATCGGTCTCAACTTGAACGACGAACGAAAGCCCATGGTCCTCTCCTCAGGTCTTTATCTCCATCCTGCTCTCTCTCCTTTAAAGAGTATGTGGGATGGGGGAGAACTGAGCTTTGTCCTCGGGGCTGGCTCACCCAATGCAAGCCGATCTCATTTTGAATCTCAAGATGCAATGCAGTACGGCCGTGCGAGTAGCCGCGATGGCGACGGGACCGGTTTTCTCAATCGAACCTTGATGAGCTCAAAAGGACCGAACAGTCCGCTACGGGCGGTTGCCTTTGAGTCGGACCTTCCGGGTAGTTTGAGAGGTCGATCGGCAGCTCTCAGTATCAGTTCTCTCAAACAATTTGTTCTAAACGGAGGCGCAGCGACCCTGCAAAACTCCTATCGCATGATGTATGAAGGCTCATCTGATCCCCTTATTCGGGCGACCAGTCGTGAAGCTTTTGATGCGCAAGCTATAATCGTGCGCATCAATGCCCAGGCCCCTTCACGAGCTGTAGCCTATCCCCAAGGTCCGGAGGTCCGATCTTTTCAAGACTTGGCGGCGGTCATCCGAGCTGATGTGGGCCTCGAAATTGCGGCCCTCAGTTGGGGCGGTTGGGACACCCATGTGAATCAAGGGGGAACAAATGGCCCTTTAGCCTATAATCTGGAAAAATTAAGCCAAAGTCTGGCTGAGTTTCGGAAGGACCTAGGTTCCGAATGGCAACGCACCTGTGTGATTGCTATCACCGAGTTTGGCCGGACCGTAAAAGAAAACGGAAGCCGAGGTACCGACCATGGCCACGGGTCGACGGTCTTGATGATGGGAGGCTCGATTCTAGGCAAGCGCATCCTCGGCGCCTTACCCAGCTTAAAGCCTGAAAATCTTTATGAAGAGCGTGATATTCCCGTGGTCGTCGACTATCGCGATATTCTCGCCGACGTTTTGCAGAATCATCTTCATTACCAGGATTTGAAAGCTATTTTTCCGGACCACCTCAACAAAACAAGCGCCTTGGGGGGCCTTGTCAAAGCCTCGGGATAGTAGGCACGTCGCTACCCGGCGAGAAGAACTGGCAAAGCATTCAACCACGGCTTCCTTGCTTCAAACTGAGTATCAAATTTAAAGATCTCACGATCATTACACTCACGCAAAGCGCGAATTAAGCGTGATATGTTAAAAGGCCTTTATTATGATACACACGAGCGGAAGCAGGATGTCCTAGATCCGTAGAGAAAGCATCATGGAAGCTACCGTTCCGGTAAACCTGGCTGATTTTTTTGATCAATGAGTATACGCTCGAAGTCGATCCGACCTCCAGCCTTCGCATGACGCAAAGGGGCAGTCGACCGGCCCCCCCGATGGCGTCGATTTTTGGGCGTAATTTTTG
>JACMPP010000150.1 GCA_014377445.1 Oligoflexus sp. | reverse complement strand
TCGTCTCGAGCCAGGTCATAAAAACTGATCCTCTGACCCTGGGTCGCCTCGGATTGGGCTGGGTCAAGGATTTGAGCACGGGCGGCATCGGCCGTAGCGATGCCCTCAATCGTCGCGCGGAGATCATCGATTTCTTCAATGATTAATCGTTGAGAGCGGCCTTTGAGAAAACCGGAATCACAACTTCGGGAACATCCAGCATCCGCACCTTGCCCTGGTCGAGCCAAAGAACTCGATCACAGGATTTCACCGTGGAGAGTCGATGCGCCACGATAATGACAGTGCGACCGCGCGTGCGTTCTTCCAAGGCTTTAACCAGCAATTCCTCGGAGGCGGGATCGATAGCGCTCGTCGCTTCATCTGTGACAATCAAGGGAGCCTGAGAAAGAAAGCATCGCGCCATACAAATGAGCTGGCGTTCCCCAGCGGATAAATTAGCGCCTCGTTCCTCTATGAAATAATCCAATCCCTGGCTCTCACCCTGCCCTAATTCCTTGACCCATTGATCGAGATCGATGGTCTTCAGCATCTCCCAGATCATCGCGTCCTGAGCCTTGTCATTGGAGGCGATGAGGTTTTCGCGCAGACTTCCGCGAAAGAGCGTCGGATCCTGGGGAATAAGGCCGATGCTGCGGCGGAAGACTTCAAGATCGACGCCTTCGCTTATGTTTGAAGACTTTTCAGGCGCAGTAAGATCCGGCGTTAAACCATTGATAAGAATCCGCCCCTGCTGGGGAGGATACATGAGATAAAGAGTTTGAATGAGGCTACTCTTCCCGCTGCCGGTTCGTCCGACGATCGCCAGCCGCTCACCGGGCCTTATCGTAAAATCAAGATCTTTAAGCACCCAGGGCAGGTCGGGACCATAACGCAACCAGAGGTGCTCGACCCTCACTTCCGCGCCCTTGCTGTCGAGCGGCATCAGCTTTTCCGTGGTGGATCGACGGCGAACCGTTTTCGTGTACTGTGCGTTCGCGGGTAAACTCGACCCGACTTCCAGAGGGCGGCGCAGATAGTTATCGAAGCGCTCGACACCGGTTAAGGCTTCTTCAAAGTTGGCGAGCCACTCAAAGAACTGCTGCACGGTCGTCGACACGACAAGAATAAAGGTGAAGGCTGTGGCGAGCGATCCCGTTGAGACACGACCCGATGAAACGAGACCAATACCGGTCAGACCTGTGAGCAGGAGGAGCAGAGCGGTGACGATCGCCATATGAAAGGAGTAGTGTTGGCTCGAGAAGGAAAGAGCCAAACGCTCCTTGGCAAAAATATTCACCTGTCTTTCAAAGCGATGCACAAAACTATCGGTCTTGCCGTAGGCGTTGATGAGCCGGGCGCCTTGAACCGTTTCTGCAAAGTGAGCGACCGAAGGGCTGCGCGCGGCCGCATATTGCCGCCGGTTGGCTCGCATCAAAGGGGTATGCATGCGATAGAGCCAGAAGTAAGCCCCGCAGGCCAAAAGCACGATAGGCACATAATAGACGCTTGCCAGGGACATAAGAATCAGAGTGGCGACGAGGTCAAAGGCGAGGCCGATGAATTCTCCCAGAGGCCCACCGGCCATCCGAAAGATCGAGGCATAATCGCTTGAGAAGCGACTCATGATGCGTCCGACAGGAGTCTTGTCAAAGAACTCCATGGGGAAACGCGAGACATGAAGAGTGACTTCATCGTAAAGCGTGCTCACGGCTTTGGCACCGATACGCGAGATGCTGACCCGAAAAAAAACGTTACAGAAGAAGCCGACGGTGACGACGGCCGTCAGGAGATAAAGAAAATCGATGTTATGAAAACTGTCGAGGGGAGTCGGCGGCTTGTGACAAAAACTTGCGCTTTTGCACAGGGAATCGGCCCAGTAGCCCGTAATATTCGCGGTCGAGAGAAGACAGAGGCGCGCGATGATGCCGACACCGAGACAGAGCCAGGTCAGTGTCTTATAGGGAGCAAAGCTTTCGGCGATGGTCGCCACCACGTTCTTGGAATAGCGGCCGCTGAAGCGCACCTCTTCTTCGAGAAAACGCCCGAGCTTGCTATCGTGCTTGCCGTGCCCGTGACTTTTTTCCCGTTCGGCGGCTTTAGATTTTATTTCAGCATCAAGTTTCATGCTTCCCGCCCTTTTTCTCTTCCATGCTGCTGGTCAGCTCACGGAATTCGCCGGAGTCTCTCATGAGTTCGTGGTAACTGCCCTCCAGGATAAAGGCGCCATCCTTCATGACCAGCACACGATCCACGCGCGGCAGAACACTGAGCCTGTGCGTGACGAGAAGCCGGGTTTTTTTCGCCCAGGCGCCTTCGATGAGATGATCGAGGAGCTGCCTCTCCGTATCGACATCCACCGCACTCAGGCAATCATCGAGGAGAATAATGGAACGATCGCTGTAATGCGCTCGCGCAAGACTCACGCGGTGCCTTTGCCCGCCAGAGAGGTTCACGCCCCGCTCACCGATTTCGGTATCCAAACCGGCCTCGTGCGCGTTGCGATCGAGCGCAAAAGCCGCCAGACTCAGAGACTTCAAAAAATCGGCATCGCTCGAGTGGGAGGCCCCGTATTCAAAGACCACATTATCCCGCAGAGTCGAACTCATGATGAATCCTTCCTGAGGCGCAAAGGCAAAATGCTCTCGGAGCGTTTCAAGACTTTTGTCGAGAGCATCCCGACCATCGATCAAATAGGACCCAAAGCTGGCCGGAGCTTCCCGAAGCAACGAATCGAGAAGCAGACTTTTGCCTGCTCCCACTTCGCCTATGATCGCGACGAATTCGCCTTCCCGCAGACGCAGATTCAAGTTTCGCAGAAGATGCACCCCATCGAGGGTGAGATTAATATCAAGGGCTTCGAGGGCCAAAGCCGAACCTTGGACCTTTGAAGCCAGATGGGTTTGGACTTCGGTCGGCAACGCAAAAAGGCTTTGCAAACGACGGCAGGAGCTGAGCCCGTCGAGAAACATGACAAGGTTGAAAGGCAGCGAACGGATCGGTCGACTCAAAAAGATCGAGAGCACCCAGAGGAGCGCGAAGATTTCACCCGGCGTCACCGATCTCTGCGTGAAGACTACGCTGGCTATCCCTGTGATGCTGATCAGACCAGGAGCCACCTGAGCAAAGGCGCTCATTGCCGAGCCATTGGTGACCATGGAGAGACGATTTACAGTCTCAATGCGCCGACGATCGAAGATCTTTTCTTCAAAAAGTTCGGTCCAACCCAAAATTCTAAGAATGCGAATATTTTGTAACCATTCATTCACAACAGCCAGACGCTCGGTGGCCAGACGCTTGAAGGCGATGAAATATCCCGATTGGCGATAGGCCATTCCAAAAAGGAGGGCCAGGCTGATGGAACTCACGAGAAGGAGTGGCAGAGGTGGCAGCGAAAAATAATAGCCGACGGCAATGGGTGCAGCCACGAAGGGAATAAAGGACATCACGGTGACTGGCAGAAGTTCGTCGACCATCATGGTCACAGCCGAAACATCCTGCGAAAAGATATTGACGAACTCACCGGTGGGTCGTGAGCGCCGACTGGCCTGGGAAAGCTTGAGTCCATGGACGTAGAGGCTCCTTGAAAGCCAGCGGTTGATCACCACACCCTCGCGTGAGCAGACGAGCTTACAGATCACGCCAAAGGCCTGGCTGAGCAGCAGGGCCAGAAACGCGAGACTGATATAAAACACCAGATCTTTGACGGGCAGGCCGTCCCCGCTCCCTTCGAGCACAGAATCAACAAAGAGCTTTTGAAAGTAGGGACCGAGCAACCCGCAAAGCGCCGAGAGGCAAGCCAGGCCTATGATGAGGGCCCGCATAGCGGGACGTGAGGAGAGTATCCGCCAGGCCAGGCCTTGCGAGAGAAGACGCGCCTCGACTTCGGGCATATCGACATCGGTTGCCAGACGTTCGGCATAGGATCCTAGTATGGAGGAAGTAGTCATAGTTGAGCGGGTATCCTATAGAGCAAAGACGTGCCTTAGTTTTAGCGTTTATCGGCGAGCTGAGCTAGATTTATTGCGGAGCTTTACGGACGACAGAGTCAGTTCATCAGCTCCCATCACGACTTTGTCACAAGTCGCACGCAACGCGAACGCCCGGTGAACCTGCCCTTTTGGATAGGTAATTCGCTGAAAATTCAATCTCGTCTTAAGGAATGTTTCGCTTTGGTCTATTCTGATCTGAAATACAAAACTCCTTAGGATCGGGAAGGACAACGATGGCGCCCCAGACAAAACCCAAAGCTTCGCGTGGCGGCGCGATATTCGTGGCGGCTGGTATTTTACTTTCCCGTCTTGCCGGCTTGCTCCGCGAACGTGTCTTTGCCTACTACTTCGGCAATGGCGCCGCAGCGGATGTGTTTCGTGCAGCTTTTCGTATCCCCAACCTTTTGCAAAATCTATTTGGCGAAGGCGCTCTTTCAGCCTCGTTTATCCCAGTCTATGCAGGCCTGGGCGAGAAGGACCCAAAGGAAGCGGCTCGCGTCGCCGGCGTGATTCTTTCCCTGCTCTGTCTTCTCATGTCTATCCTTGTTCTCGTGGGAGTCCTCGCCACGCCCTGGCTTATTGATTGGATCGTTCCCGGTTTTCAGGACGAGCGCCGGGATGCCGCCATTCGCCTGGTCCGCATTCTCTTCCCCGGTATCGGCCTGCTGGTTATTTCCGCTTTCTGTCTCGGCGTCCTGAACAGTCATCGAAAGTTTTTCATCTCCTACACCGCACCCGTGCTTTGGAACGGCGCAATGATAGCGACTCTCATGTTTTTTCAAGATGCCGATTCTTATAAATTTGCCGAGAATTTGGCTTGGGGAGCGGTGGCGGGCAGCTTTCTTCAGGTCGCCATTCAAATCCCCTGGATGCTGCGATTTATGAAAGATATGCGTCCAGGCCTCGAAATCAAATCAACTCCGGTCCGAACCATTCTCACCCGCTTTTTTCCCAATATCATGTCGCGCGGCATCATCCAGATCAGCTCCTATATCGAAGGAATGATTGCCAGTTTTCTGCCGACGGGCGCGCTGGCCGCGATAGGATATGCGCAGATACTCACGACTTTGCCCACGAGCTTGTTCGGAACAGCGATTGCCGCAAGCAACCTCATCGATATGTCGAAGGACGAACAGGGAGAGGAAGTGGGGAGGAGACTGCATCAGGGCATGAGACAGATTGCCTTTTTCATAGTGCCTTCGGCTATGGCCTTTGTCTGCATGGGCAATGTTCTGGCCGCGACGCTCTTTAAAACCGGGAAATTTGGCGAAGACGATACCATCTACATCTGGACCCTTCTCGCAGCTTCGGCCCTCGGCCTCCTGGCGTCTACCCAGGGGCGATTACTCGCCACCACATTTTACGCTTTGAAGAACACCATAACGCCGCTCCGATGTTCGATCTATCGCGTATTGACGAGCACAGTCGGTGCCGTCCTTTTTGCAATCTATCTGCCTAAATATGTTCCCATGTCACCAGCGATGGCAACCGCCGGTATCTCTTTCGCGACGAGTCTCGCCGCTGTCCTGGAGTTTCTACTCCTGCGCAACGCGTTGAAAAAAGCGATTGCCTTCGAAAATTTACCTGGCATCTTTATCGCTAAACTCTTTTTCGCAGCGACCACCTCGGGACTTCTGGGCGCTATTCTCTACCGCATCCTTAATCCCATGCAGCTTCAGCCTTGGATCTCGGGAGGATTTGCGATCGCGGCATTCGGAGTCTGTTATGCTGGACTCAGTCTCCTCCTGAAGATCGAGGAGGCCACTGCATTCGGGACAAAAATTCGGAAACGACTACCGTTCTAAACAGTAAAAACCCCGTTGGACCTTTGGGTGCAGCGGGGTTTTTACTAAGGGACGGCGATCATGGCATACGCTCTGTCGGCTCCAGTGCGTGCCACTTGCTTTGCAATTTCTGGTTGGCCACGAACGGCGCTTTGCGGAAGATCAGGTTATGGTTTTCAAAAACCACGACTTTTTCGGCCAGCTTAATTTCGGCTATTTTCACTTCTTGCGAAATATGACTTTTCAATGGTTTGCGGCAATTGATTTCGTAAACGAAAATGCGACTGCCTTTGGTTCGCGCCTGCTCTGCGGCTTCCATCACAGCGTCGGTCGCATGGATGTTGATGAGCTTGCCTTGAACGCCCCATTCAATGTCGTATGGCTGCAGTTCGCTGTTGCGATTGGAGACGATAATATAAAGGTGCATATCCATACAAATTTTCCTTGAATATCAGGCGTTAGGTGCTTCTGCCTCAGCTAGTCTTATTATAGCAGAGAAGAGGCAGGCGCGTCTTGCCGAGGTCGCTTGGTATTATTGCACAGTCCCTGTTACGTAGGCTTTGCAGATAAGTCGACCCCATAGCATGCAAGCATAGCCTGAGCCAATTTCGTTGGATTCTAATTGCGACGCTTGATTGGGCCTTGTCCCACCTAAGGCCTTATAGACTTCGATTTAAGGGAAATGGGAAATTATTTCCCAGCTCGAAGAAAGTGGGGATGACAGCTTGAGCCCGCGAGAGTGAACGGACCTTTCTCGACACAGTCGCCGCAAAAGCTCTAAAAATCATCAAAAATAATTTTCATTCGAGCCAAATATTTCTCGGAAGTACGACCTAGATTGGCACTCCAAATCGTTTCGTAGTGGTGCTTTCAGGGATCTTGACCACCAGCTCTTCCTTTCATGTCTGACCGTAATAAACTCCCCATTGACCCCAACAGCGCACGAACTGTCGAAATTTTCGTCAGTTGTTGCCAAAATTTTGTAATGCGCCCATTGCCGAATCCTATCACGCCTTAACCTACCGACAGGTCGACCCGAAAAACTGGCCTGCAAAGTGCCGGATTTTGGACAAATAGCCAGCAGGAGAATTCAATTATCTCGTCGATCAATTGCCATCTTATAAAGAAGGAAATGCGACAATCCTCGATAATTCTCTCGCTCTCTGGACCAGCGAAACCGGCGAAGGCAGCACGCATTCCGCCGATAATGTTTTTTTATTATCGCAGGAAAAGCCGGTGAAGCCATGGAAACTGGCCGCTATTTGGAACTTGGAAGGGTCGAACACCAAGGGGCTTTGCTGTCGATCGTGAATGCGATGGGCCTGACTAACAAGAAAAGTATTGGGAAAGCCATGAATCCAAAATCTCTTTTGGCTGAAGTCTTTGGCCGGAATTTATTTGCGAAAGCCCCTACGCTCCATCTCGTCTTCGCGAGCATCTTCGATCTCACTCATGACGGCGCGAACATCGGCTTTTCTTGAACTGCCCTCGAACTTGCCGGTCAGGACAGTGTCGGGTTTGAGTTTGCCGTTCTCGTAGTACTTCCAAATTTCCTTGGCATAATTCGTTTCCACAATCTCAGGGGCAAAACGACCAAAGTAGGCCGCGAGCTGCACAAGATCGCGTTCGAAAAGGCCAAAGGCGTTGTTCGCAGTCGCCTGGATCGCTTGCGGCAGGTCGATGATGACCAGACCTTTGCCGGAAACCAGCACGTTGAATTCCGACAAGTCACCGTGAATGAGACCGGCACAGAGGATCTTAACGGCTTCGCGAATGAGGGTCAGGTGATGCTCGCGTGCGAGCTCAGGCGTAAGATCCACATCGTTCAATCGAGGGGCGGGATTGCCTTCGGCATCCGTAACCATTTCGAGAAGGAGAACGCCCTCGTGGTAACCGAGAGGTTTGGGGACTTTCACACCGACGGAATCCAGATGATAGAGTGCGTCGACTTCGGTGTTCTGCCACTCGGCCTCGCGTTCCTGGCGACCGTATTTGCTGCTGCTTTCCATCGCACGGGCGCGACGACTGCCGCGAACCTTACGGCCTTCGGTGTACTGGACCTTTTGTTTGAAAGAGCGATTGTTTTCTTCTTTGTAGATTTTCGCACAGCAGAGAACGCCTTCAACGCGAACTACGTAAACTTCAGCCTCTTTCCCACTTTGGAGTTGGCCGATCACATCTTCAATCATGTGTGCATCTATCAAAGGCTTCAATCGCTTCGGTATTTTCATAAAACCTTTAGTCCGTCCGCCAAAAATTCTCATATAAAAGTTGGGTAGAGTTTATATCGGGATGTCCGGCTTAGCCAGAGAAAGCAAGACGACTCCACCCCTCATTTCTCGCTTTATACGTCACATTTGTAGTTATTAAAGATAATCGGTGCTAAAGACTACGCCACGGGCTTCCAAAGCCTGAATCAAAGCGTTACCTAGCGCCGTAGAAGGCGTAGTGAACCCGGTCATAGTCGCTTTCCCCTGAGCCAGCAGCACTGCAGTGGCAATGGCACTCATACAGGTAAATTCGTTACCTGGATCGCCTTTAAACTTCATTTTAACCATCAGGCGCGCTTGCTCGTCGTCACGGCCGATTAAAGTCCCTTTATAAAAGCCTTCCAAACGTGATTTCTCAGAAGGACCTTCGCCTGCGGAGGGGCCGAGCTTTCTTAGAAAGGCACGCCCCAAAGCGTTGCCCGTCATGGCTCCCATCAATCCCAGGACTGAGGTCATGGCGAAAGCCTGCAATTTGCCCGCGGTTCCATCCGGGAAAAGCATGCGCTCGCTGTAGTCGATATTGCCCAGATTCTTGTTCTCTGGATCTCTGAGAAAGATAGAGCGCCTTACGACGGAGGCGTTCACAAAATGCATGAAAAACAGAGAGGACCAGCGTTTGAGCAGAGGCTCGTAGGTCGGTGCCAGCACCGTTCTGGGTGCGCGAACCCAGTCTTTATCCGGAATCAGGCTATTGAGGTTTTGCAGAATATTTGTCTTCTTCTGTTCACCCAAGGTCAGGGCCGTTTCAAGAGTTCCCCCATTGAATCCGCCTCCGATTTGACAGTAGTGCGTGAGCTTTGTAAGACGCCAGCCATGGCGTTCGCCTTCGGTCATCGCGAGAAAGGCCAGCATATCGCTCGGCACCGAATCGAAGCCCGACATCGGAATCAAACAGGCTCCAGTCTCAAGGGCCTTGGCCTGATAGCGCTCAATCATTTCGGCAATGAAGGGAGATTCGCCGGTAATATCGCAGTAGGAACGCCCAAGTTCAGCACAGGCGGCGATGACTGCTTCTCCGTAAAGAGCAAAGGGTCCCGCAAAATTTGCGATGACTCGACCCTGGCTCACCATAGCCCTGACGCTCTCGGCATTGCCTGCATCAGCGACTATGATTGCGGGTTTGACTGCACAGAGCTTGGCGACTTCCTCCAGCTTGGATTTGTTTCGCCCCGCGATGGCGAATGTGATTCCTGTTTCAGACGCGAGGCGGATCGCAGCTAAGCGTCCAGTAAAGCCGGTGGCTCCGAAAACTATAACGTCATATGCAGTCAAGGCGACCCTCTCAATAGATAGGCTTGGGAGGGCAATTTAGCTGAGACACTAGCGGAGAGCCAGCGCTAAAGTTCTAGGTCAAATTAGGTGTAGGTGTGAGGGACTCGATGCAGCGGTTTGGGTACACCTGGTTTTTTTGGGGGGGTGGGAGTTAGTAAGTAGCAAGTAGAAATTAGTGAGTAGAAATTTGAGGGTGATGGGTGAAGGCTTTACCCTCACCCTCAGATCACGGCGCTGGAGGGGGAGTTGTATTATTGGGTACCGGCATGCTTGGATTGGTGCCCGGCGCTGGATCTGTGTCCCTCGGCATCGTTCCTTCGCCCATCGGTGTTGAATCGCCTGGAATCGAATTTGTGGAATCCGGTTGGCCAGGCATCTCGCTCGGAGGCGTGAGCCCCGAATCCGTTGGCGTAGTCGCGTCTGGTAAGGCAGACGGCGGAGGAAGAGGTGCATCACTCGGGTTACGATCCGCTGTCTTTTTCGTACAGGCAAACCCGCACAAAACCGTTGAACCCATCAAAGCTGAAAGCAATAGTAAATTCTTCACGATAGATACTCCCTTGTGGTTGAGCCTAAGCGAAGCAATAACCATGCCGACTTAAGGATAAGCTTTGAGAAGCTCATCGGCCGTCGTAAATACGGCTTCGATATCGACCGGGATGTGTTTGACCTTATTCAAAACGGCCTGGATTGATGGACGTATGACCATGTACTTTTTGACGAATAGATCGGCTTTCGCCTTATCGCCGGTCGCTTGAATGGTAAGGAGTTCGCCGGTCAAAGTCTTCACGGCATCTTTGATCTTGGATTCATCCACGCTGAAGGTACCATCCTTCGCCGCCATCACGATTTTGGAGATGGGAATCAAAACCTTCTGGAATTTTGCTTCCTGAATGTTTTTGAGCATGGTGCGTTTGGTGCCCATTGCCGTCGCGATTTTCTCGTCGTTCGGCAAATTGTAAGCTGCGGTTTGAATACCTTTGTTGGCTTCGCCCGCGCCGTAGATTGAGTTCACAACACGAATCGTCCTTCTTAAATGCATATTTGGCATTGGAAGGCGCGAGGCTATCATAGATTTTTTGAGAGATCGAGCATGGGCTTCAGAACGCTTCGGCTCCCGAATACTGATAGCGGTAGCGCTCGTATTCAGCGACGGATTTATCCTTGGCAACTTCGTAACGAATGAGCAAACGCTCTTGACGTGCATTGGCATAGACGACATAGAACGTATAGCCACTGCTGTGGGGGAAGGGTGATGTCAGGAGACCGGTCGGCTCGAATTCACCTATATGTTCGTAACCGAAATCACCCGGTTGAAAAGTAAAGTTGCGACTGCGTGTCTCGACAAAATACTGCCGATCGACCTGTTCTTCAGCCAGTGATGGAAACATAGTGCTACCCCCAAACACGACCTAATCTGTGACTCTTGTCCAATATACGCAAGACGCCGATGAAAAAGTCTGATTTTTTCCGTCGCAACCTCGGTAAGCACAGTGACAACAAGCCTTACAAATTTTTGGCCATTCATGCGCGACATCCCTGTCTTGAGAGGGATGCACCAGGGGAAGCCCATGGAAGGATTGGGAAAATGGAGAAATTTTACAATTTCACCCAGCGCCCTATTCGCGAAATCATTTCTAAACTATCGGAATTCAATGCTTAAGCTCGACAGTCCCTTATCTTTTCAGCGAGCTGCAACCTGGCTCATCGCCAGACGGCATGTTAGCTTTCTTCCTGAGCGTCGCCTCAATTTCTGCACAGGTCAGGACTCAATGGATATCTCGACAATTTGGTTTCTGGTCGTGGGTGCTGTCTTTATCGCAATGGCCGGTTTCTCCTCGTGGGTGACTAAGTTGCCATTGACGACGGGAATTGTTTACGCGCTGATAGGTGTCGGTATCGGACCTTTCGGTATCGACATTCTCGTAATCGATTTGTTTCGACATACTGAATTTTTGGAACACGTGACTGAAATTGCAGTGGTGATCTCCCTTTTCACCGCCGGCCTCAAACTCAATCTGCCCTTGACGGACCCGCAATGGCGACTCGCAGTCCTGCTCGCAACCGCGACGATGCTGATCAATGTTGTGCTGGTCGCACTGGCCGCACATTTCATTCTCGATTTCAGCCCGGGCGCAGCCCTACTCCTCGGTGCCATCCTCTCACCGACCGACCCCGTGCTTGCTTCCGATGTGCAAATGGATGCCGCCGACCAGCGCGATCGACTCCGCTTTGCGCTGACTGCGGAAGGCGGACTTAACGATGCGACGGCTTTCCCTTTTGTGGTGTTGGGACTGGGACTGCTTGGCAAACATGAACTGGGAAGCTATGCGGGACGATGGTTAGGCATGGATCTGATCTGGTCGTTTCTTGGCGGCGTCGCCATCGGTTATGCGATGGGAATAGGTGTCAGCCGTTTTATTGTTTATCTCCGTCAGCAGGAACGAGACAGCGAGAAGCTCGACGACTTTTTGACTCTTGGCCTCATCGCTTTATCCTATGGTGTCGCACTTTCTTTGCAAGCCTCAGGCTTTATCGCAGTTTTTGCCGCGGGAATCGCTTTGAGATCTCTGAGTCGACCATCTGTGAGAATGGAATTGGAGGAGAAGGGCAAAGAAGCAGTCACAGAAAAGACAAAGGAAATGGCGACACTTCCTGAAACAGTTTTGAGTTTTAACGAACAACTCGAGCGTGTCGCTGAAGTCGTCGTAGTCATCATTTTGGGAGCGATGATAAGTCGTGACGTCTTCAGCAACGCGTCCTGGATCTTTGCCATCGGCCTGATGTTTCTGGTCCGGCCTCTTTCAGTTGGGCTGGTGATCGCCAGGAATAAAACCGTTTCAACCTTTCAGAAACGTTACATTGCATGGCTCGGCATCCGAGGCATTGGTTCGCTGTATTATCTTGCGTATGCCGTCAATCACGGGATTGAAGAGGTTGTTGCGAAAACCATAGCGGATATCACCTTTGGCGTCATTATCCTTTCTATCGTCGTCCATGGCTTCTCTGTCACACCCCTCATGGCTATTTATGAGAAGCGGCTCAAGGCTTACCGCACCCGACTCACACAGAGATTCGAGCGCAGGAGAGGTCTTCGGCCGCCCGCAGCCCGACACACAAAACCGGAACAGGATTGATTTGGTGCACTTATTGCAAAAGCCATCTTCTAAACGATAATTTTCATCGGAGTATTGATCATGATTTTTGGATTACTCGTTACAGCCATACTGGTTACGCTTACCGTAGGTGTGATTTGCTATGCACTCAAGATGAAGAACTCGTATCTCGTCCTGATGCTTCAGTTCCTCATTTCGTTCGCGGCCAGCTACGGAGTCGCCTACTGGATGGGCAAAGGTGTCTTTACTGAAGGATATATCGCAGCGGTTTGCGCGGTCATTTCTTTGGTCATTTTCGCCTTGCTTCTATTCCTACGCAAAACGATCGGCCCCTTGGATTCGAGAGAGCCAGGCCCGCTTGGCGCAAAATTGACTCGTGACCAGAGTCGCCATCATCATGGCCACACTTAAACCTTGCGAGTCGTATCCCACGTTTTAAACCCTGCGACGCAAATCGTCAGGGTTTTTTCCTTTCAGTTTTGCCACCATGACGAGTTACGGCTTTGCGGACTTGATCTACGAAGTGATCGAGAGCAGTTGATGCTTGAGGTCGGATGTTTATAGATAATGCGGCAAATTAAGATGAATATCAGTACGAACAGGCCAGAGCAGAAGCAGCGGACGAGCTGGAACAGGCAACAGAGGCGGTGAAATACCACAGGTCTTAATGATGAGTCGAATCGATCCAGTTTCTGCTGGGTTTTTTAGAATTTTTTTGTTTTGTGACGGAAAAAAATTCATGCCAGGGATTGATGTTGGTTCGATCGGCGGTTTGAAGTTCGGTTTCAATCTCGCTTTGGATTTGCTCAAGCTGCTTGACCTTGTCCTGACGAAGCCTTCCCATAACTTGCCGAACTTTCTGCATTGAATTTGGAATTTTGCTTTTTGACTTGCGAGAAAGTCGCTTCAAATTCCTCGGCACGTTTGCTTCGAGTTCTTCAGCATCTCTAGTCGATTCGACAGGAGAAAGATGGTTCTCCATTATTTCGACGCTGTCACAGCTTTCTAAACTTGATGCAACCCCGCCATTTCCACTCGACTCTTCGAGTGTTTTCCGTTCTGGAGGTACGGGCTTAACCATAATACTTGCTCCTCACTTCAAAGGTTGGGGTGGGTGTTCGGAAACGAATGCTTCCCTTCAATGGTTCCATTCTTTTCTGTTTTTGCAAAGCGATTAGATGAGTCAGCTCCTTTTTTTCGCAAAGCTATCACCCGTTCTAAACGTTTGACTGAAATCGAAACGCAACAAGCTCTTTTATCCAGGAGACATTGACGCGCTTGATGATCAAAATCACGGGTGCACGTCTCTAGGCAAAAAAGGTGCTCTCGTTTTTTCTCGGCATTGAAGAGCTTTGAAGCGCGCTGGGCAATTGCTTCCCAGTCACGACGATTCAATCAGGCCCTAGGATAAAAGGTAGGAATGGATCCGGGACGAAAGTCTTTTGGCAGAAAGTGCCGTTATGCTTCGATTGGCCTTCGTATACCTCCTACTTGCAACTTCTCTGCCCTCCAACCTCTGCGCGCAATCGGGTCGATCCGAGCCGACGAAAATCGAATACTACAAACAGCTCTACAGCGGCGGACACAATTTTATTTTCCGCCTGAGAATCCTTCGACTCCAGCCAAAGAGAACTTGGGCAAAATACTATTTTTCGACCCAAGACTTTCCGAAACAAACACCATGTCTTGCTCGACATGTCATAACCCTCTGCTTAGCTTTAGCGATGGTTTGCCTCGCGCGATCGGTGCAGGCGGAAAAATCCTCGCCAGGCGCACGCCTTCGCTGCTCAACCCCTTCATGCTGACCCTGCAGTGGGACTCTGAATTTACTTTCTTTGAAGACCAAGCGCTTAATGCTATTCGTAAAAAGACCGGCATCCACAAGGCTTTGGAACTTTCGCAAAATGAGGCCGGGCAAGTCATGCGCTCCAGCGAATGCGTTGGAGTCACAGCGTCGGCCTGGAATTCCAGTCGTTACAAAAATTGAGGGAGATCATCCCAAGACTTTTCATTCAACTCTTATGCTGTAGACTCTAAGCTTATTGTTTAAGACGGATGGAGTTGGGAATGCATGGGTTGCGCTGGGTCTTTATCTTTATCATTGGCCTCTTATGTTCTGTGGCCCAAGCCGCCGAGACTCTCTCGGCCGATCATGTAAAACTGTCCTGGATCGTGCCCGATCACTTCACGGGCGAGGTCGAAACGATTGGCATTCGCTTTGAAATCGATCCGCATTGGCACATTTACTGGAAAAACCCTGGCGACTCCGGGACAGCCCCCAAGTTTAAATTCACGTCTGATCAGGTCGATCTCAGTCCACCGGCCTGGCCTGTCCCATCCCGAATTCCCGTGAGCAGCCTCACGAATCTCGGCTATGAAAAAATTGTGGTGTTTCCCTTTCTCGTGACGCCACGCCCTGCGTCCACTGCTACAGAAATCGGGATCAAGGCTGATCTGGAATGGCTTGTTTGTCAGGAAGAATGCCTGCCAGGCTCGGGCCAACTCTCTCTGAAACGTCCCGTCGCAAAAGGTAAGGCGCAATGGATCGACGGGGATCAGCTCGATCGGTCTTTGCAAAAAATCCCACAGTTCGAAGCCACTTCACCCTGGATCATCGATAGCATGACGGCTGAGGGCGATGAACTTAAGCTCAGCCTTCACTCCAAAAACGCGTCAAGCCTCAGCGATCTCCAGATCTTTCCCGTAACCATGGATGTTCTGTCACCAGCCGCTCCTCGTGTGAGTGATGATGGCAAATCCCTCGCCTTTAAAATTTTAGGCGGCAACAAGGATCTGACGACTCTGTCTTTTGTTATCGCGGAGACGGCGGGAGCGTGGGAAATAAGCCCTAAATTGGAGGCAGCGAACCAATCTCAAACCGCAGCTGCAGGAACTGTGACCGACGAAGGCAAGCCTCAAGAAAAGAGGTGGATCACATACATCATTCTCCTCCTTTCCGCTTTCGTCGGCGGAATCATACTCAATCTCATGCCTTGTGTACTCCCCGTCCTCTCCATCAAATTCTTTTCGCTGGCCAAAGTCAGTCCCCGCACGCGTTGGCGCGAAGCGATGCTCTATACCCTCGGTGTACTCATCACCTTCACAGCTCTGGGCGCTTTGTTTCTGGGCCTGCGAGCTGGTGGAGCCGCCATCGGCTGGGGATTTCAATTGCAATCTCCTCCGATCGTCACTGCCCTGATCGTACTCTTTTGGTTGATGGGTCTTAGCTTTCTCGGGTTTTTTGAATTTGGGAATTCTCTGACGCGCGCCGCGGGAAAATTTGAAAACACCGGATCTTTTGCAACGGGTTGCCTCAGCGTTTTCGTCGCCACTCCCTGTACAGGACCTTTCATGGGGACAGCCCTTGGTGCTGCTGCAACACTCCCGGCGTTTCAGGCAATTCTGATTTTCTTTGCCCTGGGACTTGGTCTGGCCTCTCCTTTCCTGGCTCTTGCGTGCTTTCCGAGCATCAAGCTTCCCAAGCCTGGAATGTGGATGATCACTCTCAGACAGTTTCTCGCCTTTCCACTCTTCGCAACCGTTGTCTGGCTCCTTTGGGTTCTTGCCATGCAGATCGGTTCGGATGCCTGGCTCTACTTGAGTTCGCTCGGCCTGCTGCTCACCTTCGCTGTCTGGATTGGCAAGGATCGTGGTCCAGCGTTTAAGATCGTAGGCCTCCTCCTAGCTGTCGTCGGGATCAGCTTCACCGGCAAATGGGTGATCACAGCGCCCCTTGTCGCCGCTGCGAAGAATGTAGTGGGAACAGTCACCTGGATTGACTATGATGCGCAGGTAATCAAGGATGCAGTTGCGAAAAAACAGGCTGTCTTCGTCGACTTCACCGCATCGTGGTGCGTGACCTGTCAGGTCAACAAGAAAGCCGTTTTGGAAACGGATGCGGCCGAAAAAATCTTTGCCGAAAACAACGTCCTTCTGATTCGGGGCGACTGGACGAATCTCGATGAAAAGATCACAACGGCTCTCGCAGCCTTCGGTCGCGCGTCCGTTCCCCTCTATCTGTACTATCCTCCGGATGGTGGAAAGCCACAGATTTTACCCCAGATT
>JACMPP010000024.1 GCA_014377445.1 Oligoflexus sp. | reverse complement strand
GCTCGATCCATTTCATGCGCAAGGTCTCCCCGGATACCCTTTACCTTCCATACTTTTATCAAGACTCGCGATTGAAAAATCTCAACAAGGCAAGGGCTATGGACCGGAGAGATTTTAGAGGTCGTGGCAGTTAATAAACACAAATATTGAGGTTCGATATGGCAAGTGCGAAAGAAGTCTTAGAAAAAAAGAAAGGTCCTCTGACCTTCGGGCGAACTCTCAAAGCTTGGCGCTTGGGAGAGAACCTGACTCAGAAAGAGCTGGCAGTAAAAGTGATGGTCACCGAGGCCGCTGTCTCTCGATTTGAGAACGGACACGACCTACCCACGGCCTCGACTCTCAAACGAATCGCCCGCGTACTCAAAGCCGACGAGGAGATGTTTGTCATATTTATAGTTCGTGACATGCTGAAAAAGAAGGGCTTTAAGGACATCGAACTGATCGCAAAAAAAGCAATTTGAATCCTATCTTGAGACGAACCCTATTCAGTCATCACCCAAAACAGGGCAGAATGAGCGAAGCTGACAGTTATCTCGGCTTCTAATCCAGTCTTGATGTCAGATTTCAAAGTCGACTTCAGGGATCTTCCAAAGTCCTCTTCACCAAATTGACCTGCGATATGTAATGAAGCGCCTCGGCTATGCGGGCGGGCTTAAGGCAATTGAGCGTCAAATCGGGCTCGACCGTGGTGATTTGAGATCTGTAGATGGCTTCCTTGCAGTGGCGCTATGGCAAGAATACAAGCGCAGGAAGAGCGAAACAGCGCTAGAAACATTGCTCGCATATAACTGCGCCGACGTGATCAATCTTGAGCAGATGATGGTCATGGCCTAAAACTTAAACATCAATGAGACGCCGTTCGGTCGCGAGCGTCAACTTACAGTACCGGAGCCAGCGAAGATCCCATTCAAGGCAGACTCAAAACTTGTGGCCCGACTCGCCTGGTGACGAGCTATTGCTGGTGGCGACGACTTAGAAGCTAGATGATAGGTTTAGCCGTAAGAATCCCATCGTTTTCGATGAACGTTTTCAAAAGCAAAGACGCTGTCACAGCAGCCTGTTTTATCCCAGATCGAGTTACCGCCGCTGCTAGGGTTTTATAAACAACATACTTGCGCGATTTAGTCATAGTGTCCTCGCATATATGATTTGGAATGGCAGGCTCTCAATAAAGGTGCAAAATCATGTTTCCAACCTACATCGAACTTGAAGGCTTTAAAGAAACGGCGCGGCTTGGCAACATCAGCTGAACTCGGCGTGGTAGCTCCCCCTCCCCGTTCTATGTTAAGCTTATGGCTTAAAAGTCACTGGGAGTTGACTGATGAAAATATACTTTGCCCTTGCCGTGAGTCTGAGCCTTATCTTAAACGCTGCAGCCTGCACGCCGCATAAAGACAAGAAGAAAAGCGATGATGCAACTACGACTTCAACTCCATCGTCCTCCGCAGCACTGACGAAAATCCCCGAGCCCCTCATTGGGAGCTGGAACGCCTGCGAAACAAGTTCTTCCGAAACACTCCAGATCAGTGGCGTCACGCACTATCAAATCAAAGACGAACAGAATATGACTGTATCGTTCAGCTATTATAGCGATACGAACTGCAAGACGCCCTTTAAAGAAGCCGATGCCACCAAAGCGATAGAAGCCTGGGAGACCTTCTACAAAGAGAAGGCTCAGGATGATGTGAAGGATTATTATAAGAGTCTCATCGACGGCTTTAGTCAGGATTCAACCTATACGGCAGCCAAGGTTAATCCGGGTGAAGTAGGAAGCTTCGATCAAAGCACGAACTTTGAAACGGCCTATCTCTCCTACAAAATCGTGGACAGTAAACTTTATATCACCGAGGCCTGCCTGCCCTCCGAGATTGTCGCGGCAAGCGAAAAGAACTGCAAGATCGTCGGAGAATCTGCCGGCAATCGATCAACAGAGTTCGCAGGCATCGTGCCTTTTGATCGAATCTAGCTTTTGCACGACTGAAGTCTTGATCAGCTACGAGTTGCAAAAGCGCGCCTTTGTGTATGTCTTAGGCACTGCGGCCTCATACCTTGCCTGCTGTTACTTTTTGAAAATGTCCGGAGGACTTTCTCGTTTGAGGAAGGCCATTTTTTTGTCAGGAGTTCTCCCCCAAACTCAGCGAATTCAAAGCACCCGAATAAACTAGACTTTAAAAACTGATCCCTTTAATTGTTGCTACAGTCATTCGCTCTTATATATCTGACAGTTAGTCGCCGGAGAAAGTCTCCCATACCTTTCTAACTGACCAGAATGCCAGGCCTCAAGAGGCCAGCAACAATTAAAGGGATCAGTTTTGGAAAGACACTTAGGCGGGCTTGAGAGACAATTTCACCAACAAAATCTCATCGGCTCCACCCACATGTGTGGGACGCTACGCTTTCAAGGCATTTTCGATGAAGAACGCCTACGTCAAGCAGTCAAGGCTATCTCGATTGCCTATCCCCTCCTTCGCACATCGGTTGTAGCGGATCCCTACCTTCGTTTTTCCCTGCAGGACGCCCTCCCTGAGATCCCCGTCGCGTTCATCGATCGCGAGGACGACGAACACTGGCGCCGCGTTGTTGAGAAGGAACTCATCCGTCAATTCAAGCCGGGCGAAGGTCTCGCCTATTTTCATGTCCTTCGAGGCAAAGATGCGTTTGATATTATTTTTACCGTCAATCACTGCGTCGTCGATGGCTTGACGGCCGGCCTTGTTTGCCGAAATTTGCTATTGAGCTACAATGGCGAAGCCATCAAGCCCGAAGCGCTGCAGACCTCCATGGAGGCTCGTTTTCCGCGAATTTTTCGCGGCGTGATAGGCTGGCTCCTCACTCTGCGCTTCATCTGGAGCCTTATTCGTCTGGGACCCTCCCTCCAGGTGGGGACTGCGGACCTCACCTACAATACCCTCAGTCAGGGCTTTACCTTCCATAAGCCTAAAGAACTGAATCGACTGGCTCGCGAGCGCGGCTCCAATCTCTTCGCCGTGATCAGTGCCGTCATCCTCCAATCGGTCTACGAACTCTACGGCAAAAGCGAGGTCGAACCTGTATCGCTGAACACACCAGTCAGCCTGAGGCCAGGCATAGGCGCGAGCGTGGATGAGTTCGGCGTTTTCCTTGCCGGCCATATCGCGGTCTATAAAGTTCAAAAAAACACCGACACCTGGGCGCTCGCCAAAGAATGCTACGAGACCCTTAATAAAGGCCTGAAAAAGGGCAATCCCTTCCTCCTGGCCAAGCTTGCGAGCGGTCCCAGGAAGCCGAGGATCGTCGAGGTGAAGCCCAATATTTCCGATCGCCGGCCGACGATCAACATCAGTAATATGGGCCGCGTCGAGCCCTTTCCTCTCATGGGCACGGCCGCAGTCACCGAACATCGGGCCGCTGCGGCACAATCTGTGCGCGACCCCTTTGCGTTTACGCTCGTCTCTTATCAAGGAAGGATGTTTATCGATTTGCAGAGCTCGGAAGAGAAGTTAGGCCGCGACCAAAGCCTCACACTCATCCGCACTGTTGAAAAAAATCTTGATCGACTGCTCCAGCCGTAAACCCACGACGCCTTTCTCCACTTTGAATCTTTACGATAAGCAATTTCCTGTTTTTCCTGTCTGCTTCGAGCGACCGGAAAAGCAGGTGAAGGTACAGCCTGCAAAGCCTCCTGTTTTGATGAGAAAATAAAAGATCCCGTAAAAAAACTTTCGATGAGAACGAGATTTTTATCCCACCCCTTCCGCCTCGAAACAGGCTTTTTCCTACCCGCGCCGAAAGACCAAAGCTCTGTTTACGCCTGCTTTTTACGATTTTTTTGATGTTTTTTGTCGTCCTTCTACGTACCTTTACCCATCAACTTCGAATATCTTTCATATTGCTTCGTGAGAGTGGACTCATGTAGTTAAGAGATTAGGAATGCTCTTTAACCAATGCTTCGTGAAAGGTTTTACAATGAAAGTTGTCCAATCAGTTTTAAAGATTCTTGCTCCACTCGCGATTCTGGCTAGCGGCTCTGCATTTGCTCAGGACACGGTTCCTTTACTTGTTCCATCTGAACCAATTGTGATCGAAAACATCTCGTTCAAAGGTACAGGCTGTGCTGATGAATCGACCGCTTCTGTCAACATCTCAGAAGACAAACAAGCGTTCACAGTTTCTTTCTCTGAGTTCCTTGCGGAATCCGGCCCTGGCATTCCATTGTCGGCTGGTCGCAAGAACTGTAATCTTACTCTTGACCTCGACATTCCTGCAGGATGGCAGTTCTCTCTCGCAAGCTTCAACTTCCGCGGCTTCGTTGGACTTGATAAAGGCGTGAGCGCAGAGCACTCGGCAACTTACTTCCTCCAAGGCGCTCCCCAACAGCTTAAATATGCTTCGACAAGCGTCGGTGCTTTTTCACAGGATTATGTCTACACAGACACTCTTGGAATCGGCTCTGCGGTTTGGTCGGCATGTGGAATCAAACGCGCTTTGTCCATCAACACAGCCCTTCGCGTGTGGAACACAAACAAAAGTAAATACCCCAATGCAGCTGGTTTGCTCACCAACGATACTATCGATGGCCAAATCAAGCAGGTTTGGGGTCTAACTTGGCGCCAATGCTCTTAATGAGCCGAGCGTCTGTTTAAGTTCTTGAATTTTGATGAGAACTGAATCTAGATCAACTGAGCCAGTCGCTATGCGGCTGGCTTTTTTTGTAATTTTTTTGCTCAGCGCTACTATGCTGAATTACAAAACCTGGATGACGCTCATTATCTAGACCATTGTTCTCTTTGCAGTTTCTTCGGCATTTAAGTCTTTGGCAAAAATTCGAAAAACCCGCGCTCGGCCACTACAGATCTGCCTATTGCGTGCGAAGCCCCTATTCGTGAGAAGAGAGGCCTCAGGATCCCGCCTCCATCTGTCGATAAGAGGACCAGTCCTTTTACCAGAAGGTTGGACCATCGTGCAGGCAACATCGCAGAAACTTGAACATTCAGCAACTTTTGCTGAAAGCGTCAATACCTCTGAGGTCTTGGCAAACAAGAGCGCAAAGAAACCCCCTCACCTTTTGGGTCGCACCACAGATGCCCTCATGATCGGCGGCGCATCGCTCCTTTTCTTTGCCATCTCTTATCTCTTCGTGGATAAGAATGCTCCCGTCAATCAAATCGCGTGGGTTGCCTTCTATGCGGCTTTCATCATCAACAACCCGCATTTCATGGCCTCCTACTGTCTCCTCTACTGGGACAAGCGTCACCTTCTGCTCAAGGACAAACGCTTCCTCTGGGCCGGTATAATCGCTCCAGGACTCGTTCTGGGTTACATGGCCTATTTCATCCGGGTCGGTGGGACTGAGAAGCTGAGTTATGTTGTGAATGTCATGTATTTCACAGTCGGCTGGCATTACATCAAACAAATCTACGGCACGATGCTCGTTACGAATGCGCGTCAGGGCTATTATTTCAACTCGACTGAAAGCTGGATCCTGAAAGCAACTCTCTATCCTGTTTGGTTCATGTCCTACACCAACAGCAACCAGGCGATTCAGAGCCTCATGCATTACGGCATCGCCTACAAGACCTTTCAACTTCCTGCCTGGACCGTCACAGCCAGTTACAGTCTCATGGGCATCAGCATCGTTGTCTTAGCCGCTATGTTCGGCCGCAAATGGATCAAGGACGGCAAAATCCCTCCTCTCAGCGGTATGATCTCAATTCTCGTCATCTACGTCTGGTACCTCCCGCAGCTCTACCATGCGGTATTCTGGTACACGATCCCCTTCTTCCATTCTCTGCAGTACATGCTCTTTGTCACGACTCTGAAGAAGAACCAGTACACAGCGAAGGCTGAAGCTTTTGCAGACCCGGTTCAATCGCGAATGTCGATGGCCAAGAACTTCTTTGGATTCTTCGCTCTGATCGGAGTCATGGCCTATCTCAGCTTTAACCTCGTGCCTGAAACTCTCGATAAGTATGTGCCTTACGATCACAACGTTTTTGGACCGCAGATGTATATGTTCTGCTTCATCACCTTCATCAACGTTCATCACTACTTTATCGATAACGTCATCTGGCGCCGCGATAACCAGGATTTGAAAAAATATCTCTAAGTGACTTGCATCGAGTCCGATAAAACAAGAAGGGAATGGCCGGCTATAAAATCAACGTCAACCGACAGACTGCTTTGCTGCATGCCGCACGAAGCAATTCGTGCGGCTTTTTTGTATGGTGGACGACATAAGCCAAGCCTCTTCGGCTCAAGACATTTTTTTCGCATAATGCGTAGGAAGATTCCTACGTTTCGAAAAACCATCAAGATCCCCTCAAGTCTCGTCAAACCTTCACCCAATCTCCTCAAACTATGTCACTTTAGAGGATTTTCTGTCCTTTTTTCGCCGTCGAACTTTAGCACAATTGTTGCTTAGTCTAGATCGAGGAGCAGAAGGCTCCCCGACAGACCAACAAAGGAATATATTATGGCTATCGCAAAAAAAGTTCAGGACAGCATTCAGAATAACGTCATCGACAATACCGAGCATAAGGAAGGTCCTGTTGCGAAATCAATCGAACAACAAACAGCAAAAATTCCTTCTGATCTCTTCCTCTGGGCAGCACTGGGGTCGATGGCGGTATCGGCAACATTTCAAATCATTGGTAAAAAACAAGCGAGCCAATTCGTTGGCCAGTGGGCGTCACCTCTCCTTCTCTTGGGCGTCTACAACAAGATCGTAAAAGTCGCGGGCTCAGACAAAGAAACTCCGGCCTGATGGTCGCTCGTAAATCCTTCACGAAAAAAATCGCGACCTTCAGACAGGAAGGTCGCGATTTATACTGAGGTGATGACAGTTTAATTCGTCGCTTTCGTTTGCCTTAGCTTTTGTTCCTTCGACAGCAGCGACGCCAGAGTCAAACCACCATCTGACCCAACGATAAAGTGGGCATGTTGCTGCCTCTTTGATAGCTTGGGTTGAAGCCCGGCCGTCCGAAACCAGCAACGACCAGGAATCAGGCGCAAGAACAGATCGGGTCAATTTAGAAATGCTGGCATAATCCACGCGAAACCCCTCTCGAACAGATGCGCCTCCATCATATGGCTCTTCCTGGAGAAAGGCCTGCTATTTGATCTTTCGACCCTGAAAGATGCGTACAGGCGATCCTAGAGCGACGGAGACTGAGACGGGATTGACGAAGTAGCGGTTGAACTCCTCTCCGTATTCGCTAGCCAACGGGCCTGTCACCGATGAAGCGGAGACTTTCCACAAGAGCCATTTCGGATGTTCGACTTCATATTCAACTGTGCTGCCATCTCGCTGTGCGGCGTAGCCCCAGTAATGCTCGGTGATGAACTCATCGATTGAGCCTTCTTCAGCCAGTTGGGGGGCTCCATTTAATTCAACTTGAAAGCGACAGATGCCCTCAGAGGCTTTCCAGGAATAAGAGAGCGACGTCGGACCACATTCATGGCTCATCGGGGCGGCTTTGTAGTTCTCGTTATAAAAGACCTTGGCAATCGTGGCGATGGCGAAGCGCGGGACGAGCTCGCTTACGAAAACCACACCTCGCCTTATTTCCAATGCGTTACCGACCTTAGCTTGGTAGCTGACATAGAAGCGAAGGTTCACTTCTTCAAAATCCTTGTGCCAGGGTATGGACAGCCCAAGGACAAGAGTTCGGCGAAAATCAAAGGCCACGAGAGAACAGAGGGCCTTGCCTTGCCAGAGATCGAGTTCAGTTCCTTTCGGGAGATGTGGGATCAGAAGTTCAGGGGGGACTTCATAGTTAAAGAAAATGAGATTATTCCACTGCGCCGAGAGAAAGTGATCGCGCTGCCCGAACAGGTGAAAACCATCGGGGAGTCGACTTGGAAAAAGCCGCCTCACCTCCGGAGGGGCGAGGGGACAAAGATTTTCGGGGACGACACGTCCGAAAAAGCGAAATCGATGTTTGGCAAAAAGTTCATAAGCGGCATCGCGGAGTACGCGGGGAATGAGCCGAAAAATGCCGAGAATTGCCCAAAAAGAGCCCATTTCCGAGGCGATGGCGAGGATGGCTGCGGAGCGCTGGAGAGCGATTCCATTGCGAACCAGCACTATACTTTCGCCGGTCACCGCCAAGCCATCGCTGTCGCAGGTCGTCGCAAAAAGATCTGGGAATTGACTCAGAGAATAAAAGAAAAATCGCTCGCGCTGGGGCGAGCGGAGGATGAGACGAATAAATTTGTGACAGGTTCCGCAGTGACCGTCATAAAACAAGATCTGCGATCCGCGCATGCGCTGCTTCCTTTGATTGAGCGAGCAGGATAAATCCCTGACCAGCCCACTCCAGAAGTTTGCCGGCAACCAAGGATATCATTTCGCTGCCGTAGTGTCCGGGCAAATCCGCGCCTAGAGCGTCACAGGCGTCCATCAATCGAGCTCCGTGTTCCAGAGCTTCCAGGAGGCGCGCCTCCTCTTCGCTAAGTCTGATTTCAAAGACAGCGAAATCCCTACGGTAAACGAGATAGATAGCCGACGCTTCGCAAGGCGGCGAAGGGACCTCCTCCCGGTCGAGGGCATGAAGGACGGGGAGTATTTCAAAGGCGCAGCGCACGACTTGCACGCTGGCCGGTTTTTTGAAAACAGCACTTTCCCAAAGGTCGGGTGTAAAGGCTTTCAGATCATCAGGCATCAGGAACTGACCCTGATCATCGGCGACAAAGGCCTCCGATCGAGCCCATTCCAAAGCCGCAAGATCACCCAGAACGGCCAGCGGAACTCCGAAATCAAAGTCGACCCTGGCTTCCGCTTCGGAATCACGCAGAAAGGCCGCGAGAGTAGCCCCAACGGACCTCAAACTTGAGCCTTCGGGAGGACAGTTCTCGAGATAAGCGGCGACGATATAACGAAAACCTTCTTCCTCGCAGACAAAAGCGAGGCCTGGAAAAGTATCGACCAGGACTTCTTCCAATCGAAGGAAATAGGCGTGATTGTAGACCTTGAGGCCCGTGGCAGCTTTCACCGGCAAATCGGTTTTGAGTGGGCCCGTCCCATCCTTTTCGATACCGAAGGGACGAACGATCTGACCGAAAAATTTTGCATACTGAGTTTGATTGCTGGCCGACACGGGCTCAACATTCTTACTAAGCGTGGACAGAGCCGCTGGAATCGGCAAAGTTCCGTTGCTACTATAATGACGCGCCTTGTTGCATTCGTCGAGCAGCACTGGAAATTCAGGAATATTGTCATCCCACTCCACAACGGCCGCTGTGTTGGGAAAATATTCCCGAGCTTTGCCGTAGAGCGACCATACCGCCTCTGGCACGGGATGATCGTGCGTATCAACGAGAACATCACCCTGGTCGCTATGACCGGCAAGGTGAATATATCCCAAGTCTTGAGGACGAAGGGCACGCAGAAAATCCTCAGGATCCTGATTCAGGTTCTTAAGATTCACATAGAGATTATTGACGTCGAGGAGGATGCCCGCACCGGTTCGCTTCAAAAGCTCGGCGAAAAAGCCGGCTTCGTCATAATCGCCGCCAGAAAAGGCAACATAAGCCGAAGGATTCTCGAGAAAGAAACGACGACCCAGATAGTCCTGGAGATAGCCGACTTTGCCGACGAGATCATTCATGCTCTCTTCGGTATAGGTAATGGGCAGAAGATCGTGCGAATTGCGTTGGCCAAGCTGCGCCCACGACAGGTGATCCGAAACCATGGCTGGTTGGATGAACTGAATCAATTCTTTAAGTTTCTTGAGATAAAGAGGATCGAAAGGCCCTTGAGAGCCTATGGAGAGGCTAACGCCGTGCATGAAAATGGGGTAGTTTTCGCGCAGTTTTTCAAGAAAAAATTTGGGGCGTCCGCCGACACCCATGAAATTTTCGGAGACGATCTCAAAGACGTCGACCTCACGGGGGCAATGCGTGGTGACCCATCCGTAGTGCTGAGGTCGAAAGCCTACACCGAACGTATCCTTCGTCTCGAACATTTCATTTACTCCAAGGGACGACTTATTTAGTCATCCATTTGCCGCCAGCTTTTTTGCAAGCTGCTCCGTCTTTAGCTTCAATAAAGCCGTGACCTTTGCAGCTGTTTTGACCTTTGCAAGACTCATTGCCGTGGCCTTGACAAGCGCTTTTGCCTTTGCAAGAAGCGTTTTGGCAGTAAGCAGCAGCTTTAGTTGCTTCGGCTTTTGCTTCAGGAGCAGCATCTTGAGCGTGTGCTGCAGACATTACGAAAAGGCCAGCAACTGCAGACGCAACGATTGATCCGAAAGCGCGTTCTTTCATGAGGAACTCCCTAAAGTACGTATATGCTATGCCCTGACATAGGGCATTTATAGCTAAAACCTACCAAATCGAGACTGCATCTGCCTTCGGAGCAACAGGAAGCCGTGCCGTTCTAAAAATCTCGAACAAGAATATACGGAATTTAAACTATTGTAACCAATGCAGTTTTCAAGGACAAAGATTTTTCAAAAAAATCTTTATCTCAAGCGATCCAATCGTCTCAAAGCTATATCCGTAGGGACTTCGAAAAAAGTTACAGAAAAAATGCCCCTGAAAGTTCGAATATGTACTTTCCCCCAAGATCTGAGTGTCTTGGGCAACAAGGCATCGTCATTTTTTTATGCTCTTTTTCAAAATCTCGACCTTGGGCTCGATAGTGCTGACATGATATATAAAGGTTGCATGCAAGCTAATGCTTCGTCGCACAAGGATATCATGATGACGCTTTGCTATTTTTGGCTAATACCTGCGTCCCTCGTTTTGATCCTCTCCCTTTACCCTTCGAGGGGACTGGCCAAAAACGGTTGTTTTTTACAGTTATCAAAGCCAACGTGGTAGCTGCGTTCGTGCCGTAGTTACGGATGATTTCCAGCATTTCCCAAACACTGAAAACTGCGCTCATTTGCATAGATCGCTATTGGTCTGCTGTTCGCAGCCTTAGTTCAGAGCCGATCTGACGGTGTATCCACCTGATTTTTTGAGCCAATGAGATTGATTTATGCCCGAGAGCTGGCGAAAAACTGCTTTTAAGCTGATTTCCCTCGGGGATTTTGATTTTGTTTTGAATGCTTCCTGACAAACCGCTACATTGCCCGAACTCAATACCTAGACGGTCTCTAACCAGCATGAAAGCTATATCCGTCAGGATTTACACTCACCTTCCACCATCCAGGATTCTTTCATGGACTCTGCTTTATCATCCCCTAAAGCCTCGCGTCAGCTCACGCTGCGAGCGGCCATCGCCGGTATGCTTCTCGGCGGCTTCATGAGCCTTTCCAATCTTTATGTCTCGCTGAAAACCGGCTGGAGTATGGGCGTTTCCATCACTGCCGGTATTCTGGCGTTTGCGATTTTCTCTCTTCTCTTAAAAGTGCGACTTGTGAAAACCGAGTTTGGCATGCTGGAAAACAACGCCATGCAATCCGTTGCAAGTGCGGCTGGATATATGACGGGAGGTGGAACGGTCGCCGCGATACCCGCGCTGATGATGATCACCGGTGAAGCGATGGGCGGCTGGCAGATGTTCTTCTGGATCACAGCGATTGCGCTCCTCGGTGTGGTCATGGCGATTCCGATGAAACAACAGATGATCAACGTGGAACAGCTTCGTTTCCCAACGGGAGTGGCTGCGGCGGAAACACTTCAGGCCCTTCATGACCACACGGGCGAGAACAAGAAAGCGACTTATCTCACCTGGGCTGGTTTTGCGGGAGCCTTCGTTGGTTTCTTCCGCGATGCGCATGCAAAATGGATTCCCTTTAATATTCCAGATAAATTTGCCTTTCCTGGGACTCTGAAAGGTCGCCCTATCGGTGACTTTACCTTTTCGATGGAAGCCAGTCTGATCCTGATCGGTGCCGGCGCCATCATGGGTTTCCGTGTCGCCTGGAGCATGTTGCTCGGCGCTATCATCAACTACGGTATCCTTGCCCCGAATCTTTACGAGCAAGGCGTGATCGACCCTAAACTCGGCTATAAAATGATTGTCGCCTGGAGCGTTTGGTTTGGATCTTCAATGATCTTGACCAGCGGTCTTCTCGCTTTTGCCTTCCAGTGGAAAACTGTCGTGCGCGCTGTGCGAAGCGTCGGCGCTGCTTTCGGCATCGACCAGGATTCGGTCGGCATCGCCGAAGTTCCGATGAAGTGGTTTTTTATCGGCCTCGCTGTATTCTCACCTCTCGTTATTTTTCTTGAGTGGTATCTCTTCGGAATCAAAGTTTGGATGGGGGCGCTCTCAGTCATCATGAGTTTCTTCATTGCGATCGTCGCCTGCCGGGCCACGGGCGAAACGGATACGACCCCTACGGGCGCGCTGGGCAAGATCACACAGATCACCTTTGGGGCTCTCGATGTCGGGAACGTCACAACCAACCTCATGACGGCGAACGTAACCGCAGGGGTTGGGATTCACTCCGCAGACCTTCTCACCGATTTGAAGAGCGGCTACCTCTTGAAGGCGGATCCAAGACAGCAGTTTTGGGCTCAATTTCTCGGTGTTTTGGCCGGTTCTGTCTTCGTCGTCCCCGCTTACCGCCTCTTGATTCCAACTCCTGACCTTCTTGGTACCGATCAGTGGCCTGCGCCCGGTGCTCAGACTTGGAAAGGCGTTGCAGAACTCCTCGCCAAGGGTTTTAACACTCTTCATCCCTCCGCTCAGATGGCGATCCTCGTCGGTGGCGTCCTCGGTATCGTCATCGTCCTGATCGAACACTATCTCCCGCGCTGGAAGAAATATATTCCGTCGCCAACGGGTCTTGGCCTCGCTTTTACGATGCCAGCTTACAATACGATTGCGATGTTCATAGGTGCCACGATCGCTCTCTGGCTTGAGAAGAAAAATCCCGAATTGGCGGAGAAAACCATCGTACCTGTCAGCTCAGGCTTTATCGCCGGCGAGAGCTTGATGGGCATAGTCGTGGCTATCCTCGTGGTCCTCGGAATTTTGGTTTAATAGAAAGGAAGTTTAGATGTCAAAGGTTCAGGTCATCGACCATCCCATCGTTCAGGATCAGCTG
>JACMPP010000149.1 GCA_014377445.1 Oligoflexus sp. | reverse complement strand
TTGATGGACTGCCATATGCCGGAAATGGATGGTTATGACGCAACGCAAGCGATTAGAGCTAGCAAAACCATCTCAAATCCACGTATTTATATCATTGCGATGACAGCAAGTGCGATGAAGGGCGACAAGGAAAAATGTCTATCCGTGGGCATGAATGATTACGTTAGTAAGCCCGTCGAGCCTAAAGCACTGGAAAAAATCCTTAATAAATGGTTTGGTGACGAAATCGAAAACGTCCTGAGTGTCACCGCCTAAATTTAGATTGTAACTGTTCAGCCTCTATCTAAGCTCCAACGAGCATTAAGGGTCAGGGGCTGCATCTCGACAACACGTAAACAGGGGGAGACGACTGGTTGCGCAAAGAACACGAATGCCTCGCTAGCTAGCAACTGATCCCAACTCAGCCCGAGATCTTAAGGCATCGTAAGCCGGAATATCAATTTCAAACTGAGTTCCAAGTCCGCGCTGCGAATAGATTGAAATGGATCCACCGAGGCTTTTAACAGCTTGAGATACCGCATCCATGCCTACTCCGCGGCCTGAAAGCTCGGTCACAGTATCACGCGTAGACATATTTGCTTCAAAAATCAATTCAATTTTTTGTTGATAGGTAGCTGCTATTCTCTTGGCTTTATCCCAGACTCCCGTGACCACGGCCTTATCAGCAAGCTTGTCGCCATCTATTCCGTTTCCATCATCTTTGATAACAACATGCAGCCAATCACTTTTTGTTCGGTATACCGCGCACGATATCGTTCCGCAGGGGTTTTTCCCAACCCGATTTCGTTCTTCTTTATCTTCTATACCATGATCAAAACAATTTCTGAAGATATGAACAAAACTGGAGTCAAGCCGCTGTATTTCGGAGTAGCTCACATCCGAACAATCAGGCTGAAATACAATCTGAACGTTTTTGTCATCAAATCTTTCGGATAGCTTCGTGAGATACGTTTGATATTTGGCAAGGACTTCGCTCGGCGGATACCGTAAGGCGTCTTGGAGTTTTTTCTGGAGTGCCTTATCATTTGATGTAAAGGCGTGGTCAACAAGGCCCGTAAACTTGGTTGCTGCAATGCTAACTTTGTCCCGATTGCTCTCAAGCCCCAGGACCTGAGCGACATCCGTTGTCTCAAACTTCCACTGATCTTTAATATACGACCACGACTGGACAACAGCTGGCGTAACTAGGCCCTCGTCTTCAAGTTTGGATTCGAGTGCATGGAACTCGGAAGCTAGACCGTTAAACTCAAATGTAGCTACAGATCCTTTGAGAGTATGCAAATCACGCTGCAATTGTTTCAGCATGATTGGATCGGCCGGGGAATTAAAAATTGAATCCGCACTTTTAAATATAGAGATAGCTTCGTTTACAAAGCTCAGATAACTCTCTTTCGAAGCGGCCGCTTTAGAGATTTTGCGCACTCGTTCCGCCTGAACTACAGCTTCTCGCTCGTTGCGCAATCGCTCCGTGATATCGGCGGCCACCACTACGACCCGCTCCAGTTTGCCATTTTTAGCTTTGATTTCTCTATATTCTAATTTTACAATTTTAGAGTCCGCAGTATTTATACGCTTCGGCAAGAAGGTGACAGTGGATTCAAAATCACTCATAAATTCATTTGGATCGTTGTTCCAAAGCATGTCGAGACAAATTTTCACATTCGCTAGCGGCGTGTCCGAATAGGTTCCCACAAACTCTTTTAAATTTCTTATTTTCTCACTGCCCGGAATTATTCGCTTTAGAGCTTGCGAACGTTCTTCAGGAATATTGCCTTTGGAATCGAAGAAAAACAGCCCTTCGTTTAGTGCACCGAGAAGACTCTTGGTGTTGCTATCAGACTTTTCGATTTGTCTGGCTAACACAGTGATCGCTGTGCCCACCACTCCGATACCTAATAAAAGTGCGAGAGATATCTGAATAATTGAGATGAAATTGCGCGAACGCATACGTTCCGTTTCTGTCTCGACATTTTTATCAAAAAGTGCGGCTAGGGCACGAATTTTTTCTTCGTATTTTATGCGCATAGGCTCATAACTGCTGAAGTAGAGAGACCTGGCAGCGTTCACATTATCAAATAAAAGTTCTAGAATTTTTGTATCGATAGGCCGTAAATTCTCCTCATCAAAGTTCTGCAATTCATTGACCATTTGAGCGATTTTATCCGACTTGACCTCGAGTTTTAGCTCGTTCAAGAGACTTTTATGATCGTCATAGGCACCGATTTTTTTGGGGGAAAATACTTCGAGCTGATTGGGGTCGATGAGAAGGGCCATGGACGCTTCGTCTTGGGTTTGGAGAAAGGATAAGATGCTGTGCGCTTTACCCTGCAATCGTAAAGAATCTGCCAAATCTGATGCGTTGGATTTAAGCCCATTGTGGGTCATAAGCGTAACGATAAAGGACACGCCGATAAGAGGTAATACCAACGAGCAATAGAATTTTTGAGCGATCGTCATTTTCATCGCGTAAGCTTTCTTAAGGAAATTAAAGTTGCTATTTAAAAATTAACTATTGTGATGGTATGAGACGGCAACTTTTGCCGAACTTGCCTTTTATCACTCAGTCTATTGTATATTAAATCGTGTAAGGTACATCCATTCGATCAAACAAAATTGAATTTACTTCGCACAAATTTTAGGATCAGTCGCATGAGCTTTGCTGAATCTCCGAATCGAATTTTGTATTTTTGTTCTATGGTATTTCTACTCGTTTCTCCTAACGCTCTGAAAGCCGGGGCTAAATACAAAGATTTATATAAACGCCCTACTCAGATTCCCTACCCAGCGAGCAATACCTATTCAGACGCTAGGATGATTCTAGGCAGAACCTTATTTTTTGACCCAAGACTTTCAGGTTCGAACTGGATATCCTGTGCAACCTGCCATAACCCAGCATTCTCTTGGGGTGATGGATTAGCGAAGGGAATTGGGCATGGAATGAAAGAGCTTAACCGTCGCACACCGACCATCCTGAACCTCGCATGGGGTGAGCTTATGTTTTGGGATGGTCGTACGGAATCGCTAGAGGAGCAGGCTTTGGGCCCGGTGGCATCGACGGGGGAAATGAATCTTCCGATCGATCAATTGCTTGCAAAAATCTCAAAATTTGAAGGCTATCAGGTGCTTTTCAAGGGAGCATACCCTGAGGAAGGCATTACTAAGGATACAGTCAGCAAAGCTATTGCTACTTTCGAAAGGTCAGTCGTATCGGGCAAAGCGCCCTTTGACCGCTGGATTGAAGGTGATGAGACGGCAATTTCCGAAAAAGCCAAACACGGTTTTACGCTTTTCAACGAAAAGGCTCTTTGTAGTCAGTGCCATTCCGGATGGCGATTTACGGATGAAGGTTTCTACGATATCGGCCTTGTTGGCGACGATAAAGGCAGGGGCAAAATCTTGCCAGATATTGAGACACTCCAATATGCTTTTAAAACGCCTACTTTGCGAAATGTAGATCACCGAGCGCCTTACATGCATAATGGTTCTGAAGCATCTCTAAAGAAGGTTGTCGATTTTTACAATAAAGGGGGAGACGTGTCTAGGGGCAGTAAATCTGAGCATATCAAAGCCCTCATGCTCAGCGACGAAGAAAAAAATGCGTTAATCGCATTTTTGAAGACTTTAACTAGTAACGATGCGGCCACCCCAGTAACTATGCTTCCCCGATAAACCGATCAAATAACGAGGATAATTTATGAAGCGTCTTTTCTTGATTTTGCCTTTCATTATCACGCAATTTGCCTCTGCTAAAGACCACACCATAACTCAAAAAGGCAAAGCTTTTTCTGAGAGCGAGATAACTCTTGCGCCTGGCGACAATCTGATTTTCAAAAACGATGACGACACATCACATAACGTTTTTTCGTCAGTAGAGCCTATGAAATTCAACTTAGGCATACAGAAACCAGGCTCAGAAGCCGCACATAAATTCGATTCCGCCGGCGTTGCAGAATTGAGATGCGCTATCCATCCGAAAATGAAAATTAAGGTAACAGTTAAATAAAAAGGCGCTCACCATGTTGAATAGAACAATCAAGATCGTTTCCATACTTAGTTTTTTGGTGCTGAATAAGCAGTTGCTTGGCAAAGAACAAAATAAAGTGGTGAGCAAGGCCGGTGTGACGGTCAGTCTGAGCACTAAGGGTAACGACATAGCATTCGATCAAACGTCAATCCAAATTCCATTTGCTGAAACAATTACACTCACTTTTGCCAACCAGGCTTTAAAGGGTTCGGAGATTCTGCACAATGTGGCTATTCTCAAACCCGGTTCCCTGGATAAGTTCTTAAACGCTTTACAGTTGAGCGGTTATGATCTGGACAAGATCAAGAATGATCCTTCCATACTGATTATGACAGAAGCCCTTCCACCAGGAGCCAGTCAGAGCGTTGAATTTCATCCCGGTGAGCCTGGCTTTTATCCGTTTGTTTGTGTCATGGCAGGTCATGCCGATATGCTTGGTATGAAAGGGATATTGAATATAACTAAACCCTTGAAAAAATAGAAACTTGTCACGCTGCGTGATGCTAAGAGTTTTTGCCTTTCAAAGGACAAATTTTCGCCGAGGTCGAATCGACTTTGGAAATTGTGTCAGCATGTTGCGAGGACAATAAAAAACTGCAGATTTAGAGAAGTTATAATCAGAACTCTGTCTACGCTAGGCATGGGCATGTGCATGGCCTGCATCTCAAGGATTTGCAGGTCAAACCCCTGTATTGTTTTATTTGCTCTTTTAGCTCTAGGAGCTGTCACTCAGTCCATTGTCCCCGGATCATCTCAAACGGGGCTTTTACCGTTTTTCAAATTTAACTAAAACCAAAAAGAGGTCCGATTGGCGAGGACCTCTTATTTTCTCCCTATCTATCCGTCTTTCATGGTGGCCGAATACTTTTTTGGATGTTTGGTTTTTCAGTTCGACGTGCGATCGTTAGAACCAAGAGCGCCCGTGAGACAAGCATCGACAAATTTTGCCAATTTCATGCCATTTGACCCTTTGACATAAATCACATCGCAGTCCTTCCATAAATCTGATACTTCCTCCATTAGCTCATCTACATTCTCAAACACTTGGATCGAAGCCTTTTTCATTCCGCAACTGAGCGCTTCGTCCGCTATCCATCGAGCCATGGTCCCCACCGTTAAGAGTCGCATAGGTTTGACTTCCGAGGCAGAATAGGCCCCAATTATTCTATGAAAGTCTTCCGAGCTCTCACCAAGCTCGAGCATGTCGCCGAGCACAAGGCAGATCTGTCTTTGTCCATAAGCTTCGTGAAGCGTACTCAGTCCCGACTTCATACTCTCGGGATTAGCATTGTAGGAATCATCGATGAGCAATCGCTCGTCGAGACGATGAACTTTGAAACGCCCTTTTACGCCGTGAAAAGCCTCCAATCCACGTATACATTCTTTAAGGTCAAGTTTTAAAGCCAAGCCAATAGCGAGACATGCACCGATATTTATTGCGAAACGGTTGTGATAAAAATTGCTCTCAAGATTGAAGTTTTGATCTCCTATCTTGAAAGTTAACTGAACTGAGCCGCGGCCATCCAGGCTCACACGAGTAAGATTTACCTCGCTCGCGGCCCTCTCTGCGAAGCGAATCACCGTTTTATTCGAGAGTTTATCCATCGCCGCACTGATGCGTTCGTCATCCGACCCAAACACAAGCGTTGGCGCTGCAGCTATTTCCATCTTAGTTTCCAGAACCTTAAGCGGACCTCCAAACTCGGCGACATGAGCGCTACCGACATTAAGGAGAACACCGATATCCTGCTCCACCATAGCTGAGAGAAAAGCGATATTTCCCTTATGCCGCGCACCCATTTCTATAACTGCATATTTATGTTCTGATTTGAGACGGCATAAGGTTAAAGCGACACCAATCTCGTTATTGTAATTGCCTTCCGTCATGAGAACTGGAGCAAAATGCTGAAGCATAATGCCCGTCATTTCTTTGACTGTTGTCTTACCCGACGACCCGGTAATACCTATGACGGTGCAGCCCATTTTCTGCCGCCACCAGCGTGCGAGCTGCTGAAGAGCAAGGGTTGTATCTGCAACTTCGATTCCAAATTTTCTGTGCTGATCGTCTAAGCGTTTGGCATGAGACACTTGATAAAAAAAACCAGCAGCTCCCTTTGCCATGGCGAGCGGAATATAGTCATGACCATCGTAGTGTTGCCCCCGAAGGGGTAAAAACCACTGCCCGGCTTGCAAAGATCGCGAGTCCGTATTCAAAAGATTCGGAAGATCATTCGGAACGAGAGGATGGCGAGTCAGCCACCCAAATTCTTTCATGCTGCTGGCTAAAGTCATGGCTCCCTCGTTGCTAAGGTTCTGGTGAATATGATAGGTCTCTAGACATCCATAACTGCAAAAGGGTCTTTTAGGATCTTTCCCTCTGACTGAATGGACTGCTGTTTTCTCCATACTATGAGACGACTTTTGACAGCCTGAGCCTCTTCGTCACTGCCGATCGATAGCATCTGAGCTGCGAGAATCCCTGCGTTGAAAGCTCCCCCTATGGCCACGGTAGCGACCGGTATACCTTTGGGCATCTGCACAATGGAATAAAGAGCATCTTGCCCGTTCAGTGAACCGTGCGGCACCGGGACTCCAATGACAGGAACATGGGTGAGCGCGGCAAGCATACCAGGAAGATGCGCAGCCCCACCTGCACCGGCAATAATAACTCCAATCCCGGACTCATCCGCCGATTGAGCAAACTCATACATAAGCAACGGCGTGCGATGGGCCGATACAACCTTTAAGACATAAGGTATGCCCAAGGCGTGAAGGGCTTCAAGGGCAGCATTCATCACAGTAAAATCAGAATCGCTTCCCATAACTACGGCTACTTTTGTCTGTATCTGCATTGGCATCACCTTTCGTAACGGCATAGTGGTTAGTCCATAATTCTAATGCATTCTCAAGAATCGAAAGTCGCTGCGTAAGCTTCTCAGAATCTTCCGCGACTAAATTAAAGTGCCCCATTTTTCGACCTGGTCTCATTTGTGATTTACCATACCAATGGAGCGTGCAGCCATCAAGCTGGAGGCTTGGAGCGCTGGCATGTCCAATGTAAGTCTCTGGTCCTAAAATATTAAGCATGGCAAAACACCCATCAGCTTCGGAAGATCGTAGCTCCTGTCCAGAGATGGCCCGGACATGATTTTCAAATTGGGAGCACGATCCCCAATCAAGTGAAAAATGACCGGAATTATGAACACGGGGAGCAATCTCGTTGACGAGCAGAAGCCCATCCTTTTGCAAAAAGAATTCGATGGCATAAGTACCAGTCAATTCCGACAATCTGCCAATCTTATGAGCAATTTCCCGCGCCTTTTCTTCTATGCCCTGAAGATTCGCAAACTGATTGGCTGGCCCCCGAACCAATCGGCACACGCCACCCTCCTGCTGACTTAACACCAAGGGATAGAATACTATCTGGCCGGATTCCGCACGGGTTGCGACGAGAGACAATTCACAAGAAAAATCAACCAAAGCCTCGGCGTAGACTTCGCCTCCAGACTGCAATCCTTTATCCATGAAACATAAAAGCCGTTTTCGTTCCGTACTTCTTAGGTTAGCGGATCGGGCGAAGCAAACACCGTGGCCGTCATAACCACCCTGGGTCCATTTCAAAACGAAGCCACGTGGAAAATTATGCATCTGTTGTTTAAGCCATCCCACGGGATTTTGCGACTTGGCCGCAAACATCTCAAACTGCGAGCTTTCGATGCCGTGCGCCGCTAACCATTGCTTCTGCGCACCTTTGTCAGCGAAGATCCTCAAAACATCAACCGAAGGTCTAAGCTTCTTTTGCTCGTCTTTACTTATCTCATTCAGAAAACCGGCCACATCGTTTTCATTCTCAGTAATGATAAGCTCACAAGCTTCGGCAAGAACCTTTCGAGACGGTTTCAATTCCGATTGCGGTTCCTCGGTCAGCGATTGGCAAAGATGTGTGGGATCGTCGGAAAGAATGACGATTTTCAAACCCATTCTTTTCGCAGCAAGAGCCAAAAAGTAGGCAAGCTGACCACCCCCTAGAATCCCGAGGATCATAGCGTTAGAGGAGGGTTTTAAAGCGTCTTCCGCTTTTGCGTCATGCATGGGGTCTTCTCCTGAGGGCTCAATGATTTCTGTTCTGCAAGGGGAGCTCTAGTTACCGAGTGGCAGTTTCGTCCAACTCGCGGCCGCCTGGCTGAGTCGATCTCATATCGCAGGACATAAGCCTCCGTGCTGCGAAACAAGTCACTCGACAATAATGGGCATTGAAGATCACTATCTGTGTTTGTCTATCCGGAAGATCCATATCTTTCTATCCTTCCAAATATTTCTGTCCGGGCCGGCTAAGCCTCTGCTTCAGGGCTTCGAATGAGTCCTATAACTTCCAGACGGCAGTCTTTGTTCGATGGTTTTGCTGTCTTCATCGATGCGAAGCATGTGGAGCCACTCGTTCTCGACCAAGTTTCGCACAAGCTCGTGTTTTCTCACAATACTCTCAATGACTTCGCGGGGCGCGGCAATAAAAACGCTCAAGCGAATAGGGTCGTGCATCCATTTCGATCCATCATGAACCGACTGAAGAGGCAGTCCAACCCTAAGATCACCTTCATTACCTTCTTGAACAGCGGTTTCATTCACCAGATTATGAAGGGTCTTATTTCCAGCTCCATAGACTTCGGGAGCGACCACGGAAGCGTAGTACTGCATGTTGATCCAATTGGTCACGATCATCGGCGCGGTCAGTATGAGTTCAAGGGTACTGAATCCTTCGTCCTCCTGCCAGATGTAGTCGTGAAGAAAAGATCGTCCGCCCAGGTCGATCGCTCGCGTCCAGGACCGAGGAGCTATAATAAAGCTGGCGTTGCCCGCGAGGGCCCATTCGGGCCGAAGTTCAGACCAGCTTTCCATACGACGGGCTAACCTGGAGTTGAGACCGACGGAGCGCGACTTTGCCTGACTTTTTCTCAAGGCCTTGGAGGCAAGCGTCATGATCTTGGTCAAGGATGCTAGATCCTCACGATGACTCGCGGGAACAGATGGTTCATCCAAAAGCAGCAGGCTATCGCTGACCGTTTCATGGATAGCCGACAAAAACCAAGTTTTTTTGGGGATGAATATTTTGTGGCTCTCAAGCTTGGCTCGGATCTCAGGATTGTTTAACATAGAACTCAAAAGTCGAGCATTGACGTCACCGGAGTGCCCGCCACAGGCACCACACTTCAGCACCGCGGCAAACATATTGTTGCTCGTCGCGCTGCCATGTCCAGTGAGAACGACTAGCCTTCCCAATTTATCCTTCAAACCAAGATGTTTAAGAATTCCGGCCAGAACTTGGACCTGTGAGTCGGCATCAATTTCTATATCATCGAGGTCGGTAATCGACATTCGTGAAGCACCGGGTCGCCCAAAATCTTCTGCCAGCCTCTTTTCTGCTGGGGTGGGTAGAAGGCTTTTTAGAAGATGACCCAGCATCTGCAAGAGTGAAAAAATACCGAAGAGCTCAACAAATAAAAAGGAAGCGAAGGATGCTTTTCTAAAGTTTAAAAAATATTGGCTGCTTTGCTTGCTAGCGAGAGTTGTGTGAACGGAAGGGTCCAGGCGATCTTCTCTCACTCTCCAGTTGGGTCGGAGAAGGACGGGCAATCGATGGCTGCTTTTCGTCGAAGTCGCATCGACAAATTCTATGGGGAGTCCGAAGAAACCAGCGAAACCAACGGTGGAAATATCTGGCGAGGTCTTCTCAAGGGACCGTCTTAACGGCTCGGAACGGACGTCAATACAAAAAATCATTTGATATTTTGGAGAGGCGACCTCCATCTGCCCAATCACAATCTTTTCCGCAACCGATCTTTGATTGGACAGCTCAAGGGCATTTTGCCAAATCCGTCGGACGGCAGATCTTTGTTTGCCGTAGTCTGCCGTTGTCCCAGAACGGAACGTTTGCCTCCAATCATCTAAGTTGGTCGCATCATGATCCATAGCATGGCGAATCAAAATATAATCGTACGCAAAGAGAGCAAGCAAAAAATCAAGGAGATATTCCTTGCCATGTTCTTTATCAGAGAGACTCCATTCCTTGATTCGAAACTGGCTCGCCCATCCGATATTACGAGCGAGAAGTCTGGCAAAATACACAGAGTTCGTAGCCGATGAATCTAACCCAATCCGCTTGAGAAGAGGCCCGATGTGATCGAAAGATTCGATCGCATCGAATTCGCTAAGGTATTGATCGAAAGCATTTATCTTTCTGACAAACAGCGAACGGTCGATGAGCATGGCAGCCTTCCACGCCTGCCAAAAACCCTTTTCTTTCCATGGAAATTTCACGAGAGCCTGGTCGCAATCAAAATACGCTGCTGCATATTTTGCAGCTTGATTCTGCAAGAACTCACCCCAACCTCCTCCCTTCTTCCGATCGAGAAATTCGGAGAAGACAAGGGTATCTTCGGATGGCGCATCGTCCTGTCGACTCAAATCCAAGAATGTTTCGATATTGCACGGTAAGTCGGAATTGATTTTCGCTTCAGCATCGATCGCCAGAAGCAAGGCCGTCTCCGTTATGGACCCATCGCGATACTTTTCCATGTAGAACGAAACAGACATGTAAAGATCGGCGTGCAAAATAGGAGAAAGTCCGTCCATGACGTCCGCGAAATGACGATCACTAAAATTCCAGAAAGGATTCACTGCGACGGCATTTTGCAAAGGCCAACTTGGAAATGCAAGATCAAGCGATTTTCTGATTGTTTCCTGCAAGTCGGCTCCCGACCGTCCATTTAGCGTTCGTTCCGTGATTGCGCGTTCTTTCATTGTGAATGTCCTGAGCATAAGATTCTCCTTTCAACGAATCGAACGATAGTGAGCGGGCCAAAGGTAGCCAAGGAGCGCTGTACTTCGAACGCTAAAATAGGAATCGTTCCAGAGACGCATGTAAAGCCTCTGCGCGAATGAGGATGAAGGTTGCAGTAATTTTTGTGACAACCAGAAGCCGCCGACGAAAATCATGAAGCCTAGAATACCGGCGAGGAGTGCGTAAGGACTCAAAGTCATTCCAAGGTCAATTCTGCCTTTATGTCCAAACTCCATCGACAGAAGAAGTTCAAAGAGGAGACAGAGTAAAAGAGAGAGGCCTAAAGTCGAGCCTATCACCATGGCCGAAGTCCGGGTCAAAGACTGGGCTGGCGGCTTGAAATTGATGAGGGTCTGTGAAAAACCCAAAAGGCATATTGAAATATAGAGACAATATGGAAAAAACTCGCCCATCCTCCAGCTTGCTCCCAGAAGGATGAGAAGACTCGCCGCGAACACGATTCCCCAGAAAGGAGCAAAGCCAATAGCTTTTGGTTCGAAGGAACGTTTGATCCTTTGTTCGACAAGGTAGCCTGTACTCATAAAAGCATGTGCTTTGTATATGCTGTGCGCAATGATGTGAAAAACGGCCAATGAATAAGCGCCAACACCGCAGGTGAATATCATGAGTCCCATCTGGCTGATCGTTGAATAGGCGAGTTTTTTCTTGATGTTATTTTGCGTCACCATGACAAGAGATCCATAAACCGCCGTCAGGGCCCCCACAACTGTCAGGATCAGATTGGCTGCCACGTGATGTTCAAGAATGGGACTCAAACGAATTATGAGGATTCCACCGGCATTAATCACTCCGGCATGCATAAGAGCTGACACGGGTGTTGGTGCTTCCATCGTGTCTGGAAGCCAGAAATGAAAGGGAAACTGGGCTGACTTTATCAAAGCCCCTAATACAAAAAATACCGAAGCTGCGGTCATAAGACCATTGTTTTGAGGCGTACCACTGCGTTGCGCTTCGTTGCCCAAGAAGGTAAATATCGTCTCGAAGTCCAAACTTTGCGTAACTTTATAGACAAGTCCTATTCCAAACAGAAGGCAGACGTCACCGAGACGGCTTAGAAGCATTTTTTTTCTAGCTGCACGCACAGCCGCTGGACGGGTGGAATGGTAGAGGAGAAGTCTATGAAGCGCCGCGCTTATCCCAAGCCACGACAAGAAGAAAACGACTAGATTGCCCGATAGTGCAAGCATGGATGCGGCAAGAACAATTATCAGGAGATATCTGAAAAAATAGACTTGTCTCGAATCTCCATCAAGATAGCGTATAGAATAATGGCCTACACTCAGTCCCAAGAAGGAAATCATCATGAACATGAGCGTCGAAAGGGTATCGACTCGTACCGTTAGAGACATACTAGGTTGAAATGATTGAAGAGAAGCATAAGTAAAGATGCTTGTGCCATTCTGGAGATAAAACGCAAACAAGGCAATCGAAGCTATTAAAAGCAGCAGCAGTGCGCTCATGATCGATCGTATAAAGAACACTTGTTTCAAGGAACTTCCCCCCTTTTTTCAGACACTTAAACGAACTACCGAACAGTAGGTACTCAATGATTCTAAGGATAATACTCTATCGCAAAAAAGTAGTTTAGGTAAAATAGATAAATATTGAACTTATGATCGGAAAAACAGATCAAATGAATTGGCTCAATTATCATCATCTCTTCTATTTTTGGAACGTCGTGCGCTTGAAGGGGTTTACACGAGCAGCCGAAACCTTAAAAATATCTCAGTCTGCCATCAGTGAGCAGATTCGAAATCTCGAAGTTGATCTCGGCATGACCCTGATTGAACGAGGCAGAAGACGCAGCCTTGTCGTCACGGAGCAAGGCAAGGTCGTATTTGATTTTGCGAACCAGATTTTCAAACTGGGAAGTGAGCTTAAGAATTGGACGATGGGCAATAGTCCTGTTCAAAAGACGATACGTATAGGGGCGTTAATTGGCTTGTCGAGAAACTTTCAACTCGAATTTCTTAAGCCTATCCTATCGAGGAAGGATATTAATTTTGAGATTCTGACAGGATCTTTCAATCAACTCATTCAGTTCTTAGAACAGTATCGGTTGGATGTCATCCTAACCACCAATAACCGCCCTTCGGATTCATCCGACAGTTTTATTTCCTCCTTTCTAGGAAAAACGCCAATCGTTTTAGTGCAGTCCACGAGCATAGAGAAGAAGAAAAAATCGCTTAAGACTCATTTGGACGGCCCATTATTTATACCCAGTATCTTATCCGACCTTCGCTCCGAGATTGAAGACATCTTTCAAACAGAACATTCAAGTCCCAGGTTTTTGGGTGAAGTCGATGACATTGCCCTTTTGAGACTCCTCGCTCTTAAAGGTGAGGGTGCCGCGATAATTCCAAAAATTGGTGTGCTAAACGAAATCAAAGATCGAAAACTTCGCATTGTTTTTGAGTTTCCAAGAATGTTTCAATCATTTTATGCGATTCACCGAAAAGAAAGCGTACCTTCAAGAGACGTTAGAGATCTTATCTCCCAATTCCAGACCAACCTTCATGATACGAAATTTTTCTATCACTAAATTTTCCTAAGAATTCCTCGAAAAGCGGAACATAAAAGTTGATTGGCCAGGCCAAAGACAGGCATTTAGCGATTTATATCCCACTCGCTGCTGGAATATGTTGCACCGCTGGGTCTGGACCATAGGATCTTCACGAGAGATTACATCTTAGTTTGAGGCGCTTTGAAGTCTAGCCTTTGTCATACTGCGTGCGCAGTCTGCTTTTTTTGAGCTCTGCTTCGGCCAATTATACCGACATCGTGCTTGCCGTTTGCTCTTGGCCGTTAACAATTAATGTTCACATTCATTGATACAAAGTTATTGGGCGAGGTCTTTGCCATCTTTTTCGAGCCTAATTCTCAAGGCGGGGTAGACGACCTTGCCTAGCGCATTCTGAGGCATTGTCTCGAGATGAAGAAAACGCGAAGGACGATAGAAAGCTGGCAAATCACTCGAAATTGTTTTTATAAATTTCGGATCAATAGGGCCCCCGCCACTCGTTATGAGTCCGATGCCTTCACCTTGAGCTTCGTTAATGGCAGAGTACGCTAGACAAAAGACTTCATATCCTTCCGGGAGGCGATCGGAGTAATAGGCCTCTAAAACAGCCGGAAAAATAGTTTCTCCATTCTTCTTAATTATGTTTTTCATTCTTCCCATAAAGTGGTAGGAGTCACCTTTCAAGGCCAGGCTATCCCCAGTCAGCACAAGATTATCGCGCAAAAATTCAATCTTGGAAGTTTCGGTGTTATAAGTAAAAAGACCAGCATGCGGAGATTGAAAAGCGATGCCATCGGGCTGATCCATGAGCTTAATACCCGGCAGAGGTGATCCTACCATCCCCTCCTCCAACTTCTGACCTAATCGGGTGTGACAGAGAGCAGGCCCTGCCTCAGTCAGTCCGTAACCAATCGTGTGCTCTAGGCTAGGAAATAGCTTTTGGAGGTGAACGATGTCTGCCTTCATCAAACGGTCCCCTCCCGTTACCGTCATGCCTTTGCCAAGAAACAATGGTTCATTTATGGGTAGAGCACCGAGCATGCGCAATTGAGAAGGAACAAACGGTAAAAATATTGGCTCGTCCCGCTGATAATGACTTAGAAACTCTTGTAAATCCCTAGCAGAAAATTTCTCAAAAACGACGAGTCGATGACCGTTCAGCAAAGCTTGTAAGGCTGTTAGGACCAAGCCGAAAGCATGAAACAAGGGGACGTGGAGCACGACTGTGTGACGAGCTTCCCGAAGCCCCAGGTGGTCAGAAAATATTTTAACGTTCCCTTGGACTGACGGCCGATCCAAAGCGACAATTTTAGGATATCCACTCGTCGCTGACGTCGCCAATAAAACAGCGAACCCGTTCACGTGGAGTGCCAATTGATCTAAGAACTTTTTATCTAAAAAAGGTTGGAACGAAGTGAGCTGGAAGAGTGCTGGATTCACGATGAACAAACTGTGATTATGATGCCAGGCATTGATAATTTCTGAGAGTAAGGCCCGAGTGTTCCAACCACTTCGGACAGCAATTCCTTGGCTTTCAATGGATTTTTCCGACGAAATGAGCGCTTCGAGATCCTCCACCTCAAAGCAATTCATAACTTTAAGACCTCTTTGGCAAATCGTTCCAGAGGTTCTCTAAGACTCTTATCTTCAGCCACGAAGGGAATAAATCTCCGAATGTTTGAATACCATGAGGACAGCTCCTCCCCTTCAAGTATCAGCTCGGACAATTCAGAGGCTTGTGCAGCCATAGCAGCGTGAACCACCACAATCGAGCCTAAGAGTTGAGTTTGGTCGGTACAAACCAGCGCTGCGTTCATGGCATTGCTCACAACGTCCTGATTGTGTATTTCTGAAGACCTACTGAAGAGACTTGCAGGTATCGCATGATGCTGCATGCGCATCGTTAGAGAGGAACTCAGTTGGTGGAGCCCTTTGAGTCCGTGCTGGTAAGGAAGACGGCCTTCTGGGTCGTTGTAGATAAGGTTTGTTGGAAGATCATGTTTTCCATCGACGAGCAGAAACGTCTGACGTTCGAGGCAATCCGCTAACTTTGCACTGATCCAGCTTAAGTTTTCAACAGCTCGACATATGTATCCACCATAAAAATTCCCACCAGACAAAGGACCGTTAATTGGGCTTACAATGGGGTTGTCGCTGACACTGTTTATCTCATTGGCGATCCATTGCCCGCTCTGAGTGAGTGTTTCATAAAGAGGCCCTAAGACTTGGGGAAGACAGCGAATCGAATATTCATCTTGAAGCAAGCGTGCGGATGAGCGACAGATTGTCGCCTCATGCATAACAAGTTGAGCCAAAGATTCAGCGATAACTCTTTGACCACTAAAACTGCGCACTTTTTCGCTATTAACTTCGGCACTCAGGCATTCACGGTTTCCCCCGCGCGCGCAAAAAATGATAGCCGTGCTGTGCAGGGCTTTATCCCAAATCAATTGAAGTCGGAGAAAAGCGAGGGCTCCCAACGCAGTAGCTACACTTAACCCATTCATAATTGCCAAAGCATCCTTGCCACCTAAGGTGACTGGCTGTATTCCAAAATGCTCGATACAAAGATCTTTTTTGAATTGTCCTAAGACATAGCCTGGAACGGATTGACCAGATATTAAAAGTGCCATAGGAGCCATCGTAATCAAATCACCAGAGGCGCCCAAAGCGCCCATTTTAGGGAGAGCTGGACATATCCCAAGGTTATACAGCGCGACTAAGGCTTCAAGACAGGCAAGGGATATCCCCGAGTAGCCCTTAGCTAGGACATGAATCCTTAGCGCCA
>JACMPP010000148.1 GCA_014377445.1 Oligoflexus sp. | reverse complement strand
GGGTTCGCCCGAATTTGTTTTGCTATTCCTTCCGGGTGAGGCGTTTTATAGCTCCGCTTTACAAGCCGATCCGTCTCTCATCGAATACGGTGCAGAAAATCGAGTACTCATAGCTACGCCAACAACACTGATAGCGCTGCTTCGGACGACGGCCTATGCCTGGAGACAGGAAGATATTTCGAAACACGCGGAGGAAGTGAGTCGTCTCGGGCGCGAGCTTTATGGACGAATTGCCGATCTAAGCGGGCACTTAGCGGATATGGGTAAAGGTCTTACGAGCAGCGTACAGTCCTATAATAAACTCCTCGGTTCTCTCGAAACACGCGTCCTGGTCAGCGCTCGAAGGTTTCAGGAATTAAAATCCGACGACCCTAAAAAATCTTTGCGAGAAATTAATATCATCGACGAACACACACGCGCCATTCAAGCCCCAGAGCTTTTGGGATAAGGCTTACAAGCGATAAGTTTCTTTGCGAAATTGGGTTGTTAAGGAATATTGAAGTGACGGTCTTCCGTCATCTTCCTAGTATCAGCTTAATATCTCGCAATCCCAAAAAACTAAATCCCAAGTCTAACCAGAAGGACTCGCTATGAAAAAGATCTTCAACTCGGGTGTTATTGGACTCTCTCTCGTCTCAACGGCTGCTTTTGCCCAAGTACGCCTCGGTGGGTCCGACCCAGCCGGCCATCGTCTTAACATCAATATTCCCACGAACCTGATGACAGTTGAGCAGGCTCAGCAGCTCCTCGACTTCTTCAGCTCGTCCATCACCGAAGGCAAAAAAGAAATCGTCCTGGCGGACGAACTTGCGAAAGTTGATGTTCCCGCTGAATACAAATCCCTTGTCGACAAAATCGTCGCTTCGCGCGATCCAAGTGCTTCTGTTGAATGTACCGACCGCAAATGCAAAATCGAATCAGCAGGCAAAGCCCTCGATTTCAAAATCGATGGCGTAAGCATTCCAGTCCTTGGCACACCCAGCGTTTCTCTTGGCAAAAAGCTTGAGATCTACACCCGCGTGTCGGAAGACGGTCAACGCGCTGAAGTATGCAAAATCGTCGGTATTGCCGTTAAAGTGGGCTTCCTTAAGCCAGCCGTTGAAGGCGCTTTAATTGAGATGGAAGACGGCAAGATGAAAAACTTCCTCGTCGATGCGAGTGGGGGCGGATCTTATCCAAGCAATGATTGTGATTTCCTGCCGGGATCAAGCCATCCGACGGAACCGACAACCCCGACCGAGCCGGCTCAACCTACCGAGCCGACAACGGAGGAGCCCACAACCACTGAGCCAACCGTTCCTGCTCAACCGTCGGAGCCTAGCAACTCTGAAGTTCCCACGAACAACACAAGTACGAGTCCTTCCAACTAATTTCTTTTGTACCTAAGAAAGCCGGAAAACATTGGGTTGTTTTCCGGCTTTTTCATAGTCGAGTTATGTTAGGAATTAGAGCGATCCCAGACCGGCAATAGGCGTTGTTGGCCCGAAGTGGATGTCGTCAGTCGCCGTTCCATCAAAGTCGAGATTCGGCAAAAGAGGATATTTCGAAGTGCCACTGACGTTCGATCCGGTTGCTGATCGCCGTCCGATCGGAAAAAGGTCGAAGATTTTTATTGCTGCGCTGCACGAAGTCGAATCACCGAGATTGGCAGCGCTCGCACAGACGTCTTCCACCGCGTTGCAGGTGCTTCCCATGTCGATCGAAATGCTGGCGAAGATATCGGTTCCATCGGATTTAAGCTGGGCTCCACAGTAGCCCAGGGCGATGCCACCGACGGTGAACTCAAAGGCTTTGGTTTCTGAGTTCGCATAGAGATTCATCAATCCGTAACTTCCAACATCCCAGGTCGCGCCTGTTCCTGTGCTGAGAGAGAACCAGGCTTTGACCGTGTATTTGCCTTCGCTTCCCGCTAAAGGTGTGACGATAGCCGCGCTCTCGCCATTCGCTGCATAGGAATAAAGGTAGATGACGCCATCTTTGATGCCGTACTGTTGCAAGCCGGCCGTAGTTGAAACGGCTCCAGCAGCGAGGACTTGATAGCACTGGCCGTACATGGTGACAAGCCCGAGACCTGCCGGATTAATGGTGTACGCAACGGGTTCCTGGGAGCGACAGGCTTTTTCATCGCCAGCTGTAATAACGTTTATATTATCGACAGTCTTATCGATGTTTGCGAGCAGATTGAAAATATTTGAGGGTCCTCCATCGGCGTTGAAGAAGCGATCGGAGAGCCCCTGGACGGCTGTTCCAACAAGACCTGCCTGTAGGCCCGCGGGAGCTGCAGCTTTAACGGTAGGCGTAAGGTGCGGAAGATTCGCAGACACGCCCGAAGTTTTGTCGTCGTCCTTGTTACATGAGATAAGAAGCGGCAAACCTGCGAAAGCCACTGCAAAAGTCAGAGCGAGACCAGACATTTTTATCATAATTACTCCAAAATATTTCAGCAGGAATTTATGAAACTTATACCCCTCATCCTACGCGAACATTGCCTGAAAAATCGAATTGTATAAGGCATCTATTTTATGACAGCCTGAATTGTTTGGAGATCTTGGGTTGTTTTGTAAAAAAATACATAAGGAGAATCGATCTCAGAAAGATTTTTTTTACATAAAAAAAAGGGCGAATCGAAGTTTTGAATTATTAGCACCGTGACGCTGCTCGACAGCGATTTGACCGACCCGTATAGTGAACCTGTCCTTCCCATCTCGATAATCATCATCGAATCTATTCGGGGCCTCAATGAACAAGCGCTTACAAATATCCCATCATGAAGATCAGCTTCGCTAAGGATGATGTGACCGTGGATTTGACGAATGTGCTTTGGACGAATGTGCTTTGGACGACGCCAATGCATTCGGTGGGTCTGGGCGGCTGTAAGGGCGTTAGTGGTGGTCGGGGGATATGCAGTGCGGTGCTTGTGGTTGCGCCTTTTGTGGGAACCGCTGTCGCAACTTTTGAACGCTACCTGATCTCGCATCTTTCGACCGAAGGAACGCCGGGCCTTGCGGACGCCAATGCTGCGATCAATCTCGGGTCGGATCCCAACAACGAGTTGGCCTCTTCACCGACTTGGTATTGCAAGGCTTTTAAGCAGTAAAAGAGTTTTCCGGGGTAACCGGGGAAGTGAGATTTTATGCGGAATTCAGCGATGGGTTCCGCATTTTTTCGTTTGACAGCGCAAACGAGGCGATTCGAAGCTTCGAATCGCCTCTTATTCCAAGGCTTGATTATTCCCAGACAGAATCGTTTGATTCTTCAGAAGGACTATTATTGGAAGTCTCAGATTCCCCAACATTGGATTTTTCAACCGAGCTGGATTCAAGGAGGAAACTGTTTTCAAAGGCTTGAATAGCGGCGATATCGCTGGCAGGACTGCCGGTATCCAAGGCGAGAGCGCCCATTCCGACACAGCCTTTCCAGGCTTTATAGCAATTGGATTTGCCGACATTATAGCCCTGGCTACCAGGGGAACCGAAGACAGCGTCCATGCATTTATCATAGGAGGTTTGACATCGACCGTATTTGCCGCCGCCGGTCGAGACTGCTTTTGCAATGGCAGAGGAAGCGAGGGATGTGAGGATCAGTGCAAGAAACGAGACTTTTAGGTTGCGCATGGGATGACTCTGAGAATGTTGATTTGTTCCAACATAAGAGGAGTCGCGTTAGGGCAGGATATTTCAGAAAAAAGACAAGGCACTCTCTAAAAGAGAACGCCTTGTCGTATTTTCACTGTGTCAATTACTTCGCGGCTTGGGCTGCAGCAGCTTCCTCACCGATCATGCAAGACTTGCAAGCGGCAGCGGAGTTGAGGAAGTCGGCAACATCCGTGGTTGCGGTCACGCGATAGATACACCATTCGCTGCTCGATTGGGTTTGACGAATGACCTTGCCAGTGGCGTCGAAGAAGGAGGCAATCGTTCCTGATGCGAAAGCACCCGAATCGGTCGCATCGATGACGACGGTGTAAAAGCCCTTGTCAAGTTTGACCGTACCTGTGGTTTTATAATTGCGCGGTGAAATAAAGACTTCTTTTTTCGAGTCCGCATTTTTCCAGAGACGGACCTGACCAATATCGTCGATCTCAGCTTCAAGTGTTATCTCTTGGTCAGCATCGAGTTTGAAATGAGATACGTAGATCGCTTTGTCGGATCCTGGAACGAAAGGACAGTAGTCCAGGGCTCCCTGTTTCGCAGGAGCGAGTGGAGAGATCCAGTAGGCTTTTTTATTCTTGATCCAAGAGGTATTCCACTGCGCTACGTTCTTCCAAACTGTGTTGGAAGTTTCTTCCTGGAGCGCACAAAGAATTTCACTGGGGTCGTAAGCTAGTTTTTCGCGGCAGATACCACCGATTATTTTTTCTTCATCGGGTTTGATATCAGTCAGTACTGTGCTGGATGGAACAATGGGAGCTGCGGCTTTTTCAGGGGACGGTGCAACGACAGGAGCAGCCGGTTCAGCATTTGCTTCAGCGGCCTTGCCCAGAACCTTGGTCTTAGCTGTTGCCTTAAAGCCTTCCGATTCATTGCAAGCTGATAGCGAGGCTATAGATACGACTAGTGCTAGTAGGATTTTGAAACTGTGCTTCATAGTGTGTGCTCCCATAATACCGGCCGTATCGGGTTTGGATTTTCGCGGCTTGAAGGGAATATCGCAATGCTTTAATATCTTTGAATAAAAACAGGATAAATTAAGGTCTTTTTGGAGGGGGACAGAATGCCTTTTTTGAGAAAATGGTCGATTTCCCGACTTTTCGAAAAGTTGACCTTGGCTTCTTATCGATTTGGTCTGTTTGGGACGAATTGCGCCCAATCCAGTATCTTTTATGCACTTAAATATTGGTATATTAGGATGATTTTTAGCAAAATATAAAATTTGCTCAATTTTTTGTAAGATTTGGACGAATGGAGTATTGACTCTGACCTCTCGACACAGGATTGCCGTTGAATACTTGATTGACTGAAAGAGTGGTCAGTTTCGCCGACCCCGTCGGTATAATTACTGTAGAATATACATAAGTTTTGATTGCGAGGGATTATGCGTATCGTTTTAGTAGCATTAACACTCTTAGTTCCAGTGTCCTGCAAGAGTACATCGTCCCAGTATCACGCGCGACCATCCTCCTTCGTAGTGCCGTCTTTCGATGAAGATGGCGGGGCTGAAGAATCGGAAGATAGCTCAGCCATGCTTCGTGATGGGCCCTGCTCACCCGATGCAAGCGCCATCCGCTGTGTCCACTTCGTGAAGAACGACGATGCGAAATCGATCGTTATCGAGCTGCCTCCCTCGCATCCCCAAGCCGGTAAGAAGGTCACGATCCTTCTCGCCGGAATCGAGACACTCGAACTGAAAGCTCCTGAGATGTGCGAACGCGCAGCGGCGCAGAAGGTTAAGCTCCGTGTGGCCAAGGCACTGGGAACCGCGCACCGGATCGATATTACGAAGATGGTTCGAGTGAAGCCCCAGGCTCTTCGTGCTGAGGTCGAAGTGGATGGTCAATCGCTTACCGCGATGCTCCAGGATGAAAAGCTGGTTCGGGCTGCGGGATCCAAAGGTAAGGCTGATTGGTGTGAGACGCCCGCAGCGAATTGAGTAGCTGACTACAATGCCAGCCCCAACAAAGCCTAGCCAACACTTGGGAATCGAGTGTTGCGCAGCAGGAGGATAGAAACGAGTGCTGTGAAGCGTACACAGAGAGCACATCGTCCGGATGAATTTTACGGCTCTTTCGTCTCATAACGCTGATGCAACTGATCGATCTTCGTCTTGGTCTCATCCAAACGCAGACGCATCATTCGAATCAACTCATAACCGCGTTCAACCTGATTAACCATTCGGTCGAGATCGAGATCGGGACTCGTGATGGAACGAACGATACCTTCAACTTCGTCAAGCATTTTCTGATAGTTTGCGGATTCCTGCATATCGTAACTCCTTAAACTTTCGCTTCTTTGGAAGACTGAACTTTTTTCACTGTAAGCTCGACCAGACTATCGGTGAGCCGCGCTTTGACGTCCTGTCCGGGCTTCAATTTCTGACCGTCCCGAATCAAGCCCTCGTCATCGAAGAGCTGTGTCCAACCTTGTTTGAGCCAGGGTTGAGGATCTTTCTCCTTGATTGCAGCCTCGGCTCGCATCAGCGCTTGCTCCTGGCTTTGCAGGCCTATCTGGGTCGCACGCTGCATATCCTTGGCGAGGTCGCGGGTCCGGCCCTCGATGCGTTCGATATGAAGTTGGGCTTTGCTTTGCAGCGCATCACACTGTTGATTGAGTCGGGCCAGTTCACGCTGAAGACGAAGCTCAAGGTTTTGTAGCAGACTGTTCTGCCCCTGACTGAGTCGCGCCTGTTCCTTTTGCACACGAAGATCAAGGCCCTGTCTAAGCCTTGTTTGACCCTGCTCGAGACGCGCCTGTTCCTTCTGCACTCTTAGATCAAGCCCTTGTCTTAAACCTGTCTGCTGCTGTTCCAGACGCGAGGACCATTGCATCACCCGGCGTTGCCAGTTCAATTCGAGGCTCGACTCGGCCTGATCCATAAGGCGACGTTGATCGTTGATCGTGTTCAGCGCCTCGGCCCGCATCTTTTCCATGAGCTGCGCGAGGTAGGCATCAAAGAGCTTCACGCGCTCGCTCAGAGTCTTATCCAGGACAAGACTCAATTCACCCAGTCGCTCACGCGTTTTTTGAAAAAGGGAGATGATGAAGTCGGCGGCCGCCGTGGGTGTCTTCTCACGCTGGAAACAAATATCCTCAGCGACACAAACATCTTCATGGTGACCGATCGCAGCGATGATAGGGATCCTGGCCTCGGCGATCGCATAGGCGATTTCCTTGCTATCAAACCAACGAAGGTCTGCTGCACTCCCGCCCCCACGGGTCATGACGATCAGATCACAGCCGACTTTTTGCAGATCTTTAAGGCCTGACACGACATCCTTGAGAGTGGCCTCGCCCTGCATTTGACAGGGGAGAAAGATCACCTGTCCCGGGAAACCGTAGACTTTCAGTTGATCGATAAAGTCGGATTTCGCTCGGGAATCCTCGGCACTCAAGAGCCCGATGATAAAGGGGAATGGCGTCAGTTTCAGAGACTTGTTCTTTTGATCGAGGCCTTTGGCGCGCAATTCCTTGAGAAGTTTCTCACGTTGCAGAGCAAGCGATCCCTTGGTGAAATTGGGATCGATCGATTGAATATTGAGGCTGAGCTGTCCGCGATCTTTAAACAGCGAGAGGTCCGCCAGGACTCGGACGCGAAACCCATCTTGAAGAATTTCTTTGAGAGTCTCGCCGAATTTGCGTTCCAGATCCTTGAGCTGGCTTCGCCAGATCGTGGTGTTGACTGTAACCGTAGCGGACTGAGAACCGCCTTCCTTGGCATCCGCAAGCTGAAAATAGACCCCTGTCGCATGCCAACGGATGTTCTGGATCTCGCCGATGACCCACACACTGCGCGGGAAACTCTGGGCGATTGCAAGTTGCGCCTGGCGCATCAGTTCTGCGATCGAGAAACCATCGGATAACTTGGTTTCGAGTTTATTTTCTGCCGTCTCGGGCAGAGAAGGGGGTTCATAGGTTGTAAGCGTTGTGGTTCGATCCGCCACGCGTGTCATCAACGCGGGAGAAGGCATCGCCCCCGTGCTCAAGGTTTGTGAGGGCGGATAAGCCGGTGAAGCCGGAGCCAGGCTCACGTGAGTCGTTTCTTTGATGAGCCCACCGCCCACGCTTTTACAAAGCTCCCCAACGCGGCTGACGTTGTCCGGGGTATTGGGAACGATCCAGGACTTGTCGCTGGCGTTGTATTGCGCTCCGAGGGAACGCATGACTTCGCGATAGGGATATGTCTTCCCTTTGACGAGAATCGAGGCATCGCTCAGGACGTAGTAAACGGACATGTCCTGACTCCTCTTTCAATAACGATCTTGATGAATCTGCTCGTTGGGAATCTTCGCCAGCAGGAGCGCTGCCCGTGCCGCATCGAGGAAGGGAGGCGGTCCGCACATGAGGTATTCAGCATCAGCATTTAAATAAGGGCCAATCACCGCCAGGGGACGTCCAGGCTCGGCCCGGCTTTGGCCCTTGGCCAGGATTTTCTCCGCAAAGAATCGCAAAACAACTCGCCCCGGATTCTGCTCAGCGAGCTTCTTCAATTCCTCGTAGAAAGGAATTTCACGATCGTCGCTGCAACCGTAGAGAAGGACGGTTTCTGCAGCATCCTTCTCCTTACCCGCATTGTACAAACGATCCTCAAGGATCGCTTTCAAAGGCGTGATGCCAGAGCCACCAGCAAGGAGGACGACAGATTTATTATAGGGTGGGACATGAAAATTGCCGGCGGCCGGCTGCAGTGAGAACTCAGTCTTGTTCACCTGCCAGCTCTTGGCGAGTTCTTCGAGCTGCGGATCGTTCCACTGAATACAAAAATCCAGCTCATCATCCGCCCGTAGAGCCGAACCGATGCTATAGATCTTCGACAAAGGCTCGTTGCCTTCAGCAAAGGTGATTTTGGTATATTGCCCGGGTTTGTGCTTCCAGCTATTGCGCTCAGGTTTGAGACGAAGAACGACATAACGGTCGCCAGTTCGCTCGAAGTGAACGAGGGTAGCCATGATCTTTTGCGTCAAGAGCAACTCCTTCAGACGAGCCCAATCCCGGGCGCAAAGCCCAGGGACCAAGCCCGCACAGATTCTCTCTATTGACTTAAACTCTCTTCACACCGACTTTGCAGCCGGTCTGAACAGAAGCCATAATATCTTCGCGAGAGATCAATTCCGTAGGAAGCGTCGCACGGCGGATATTAGCGCGATAAAGGATTGCGCCTCGTAGTTTTGAATAATCTAAATCGGCATCTTCCAAGTTAGCGCCGGTAAAATCCGCGCCTTCAAGGTTGGCACTCCAAAGCGAAGTCCCTCTTAGATCCGCATCACGAAAGAGTGCGTCTTTGAGGTTGGCGTAAGAGAGGTTAGCTTCCCTTAGGTCACAACCCGAGAAGTCAATCTTAACCAAGTTCGCTTTCCGCATGTCAAAATTGGCAAGGGTCTTCGTCTCAGCAAGAAGCTCAAGAACTTCCTTACGGGTCAGGGTAACAAGATTTTCAGAATTCTTGCTCATGTCTACCTCATCAGAATGCTCTAAGTCGTAACTCAAAGGCGTGGGGTGAATGTGTGATCGATATCTCACGCGAATCCATTTGATCAAAACTCATACCTATGGCAAGCATTTGCATAAATGTCTCACAAATTTTCAGCTCGCGGGAAAAATATTATATTGAAAAGCTGGCGCCCCAAATAAGCGGGGACACCAGCCAATTCATCAAACGAAATAAACAGTTGGGCTTATTTAGCCCACAAAGCCGCTACGTCCAACATGCGATTGCTAAAGCCCGACTCATTGTCGTACCAAGCCAGGACTTTGATCATCTTGCCACCAAGAACCATGGTGCTGTCGGCATCGACTGTACTGGAGGCTGCCGAACCATTGAAGTCCGAAGAGACCAGAAGTTCGGTCGTGTAGTTCAAGATACCCTTCAAATAACCTTCCGAAGCTTCCTTCAGAACTTTATTCACTTCTTCTTTCGTCGTCTCTTTCTTCACAGTCACAGTGAGGTCAACGAGCGAAACGTTCGGGGTGGGAACGCGGATGGAGATACCATCGAGTTTGCCCTTCAACTCAGGAAGCACGAGGCCGATAGCCGCCGCCGCACCAGTCGAAGTTGGGATCATGTTAACCGCAGCAGCGCGAGCGCGGCGTAGGTCGCTATGGGGCAAGTCGAGAAGTTGTTGATCGTTGGTATAACTGTGGATCGTTGTCATTTGGCCGTATTCGATTCCAAACTTGTCGTTCAAAACCTTTGCGACCGGCGCGAGACAGTTGGTCGTACAGCTGCCGTTGGAAACGACAGTGAACTCCGACTTGAGTTTGTCATGGTTCACACCGAGGACGACTGTAAGATCTTCGCCTTTGGCAGGAGCTGAGATAAGAACTCGTTTAGCGCCGGCTTTGATGTGCATATCAGCTTGAGCGCGTTCGCGGAAGATACCGGTACACTCAAAAACCATCTCAGCTTTGTTCGCTCCCCATGGGAGTTCCACCGGGTTTCTGATAGCGGATACAGAGATCTTCTTGCCGTTGATGATAAGACCACCTTCGACCGCTTCAACCGTTGCATCGAGTACACCGTGAACCGAGTCGTACTTGAGAAGGTGAGCCAGCGTTTTTGTATCGGTAAGATCGTTGATGTGAACAACTTCGATGTCTTTACGCTTAAGGGCTGCCCTCATTACAACACGACCGATGCGACCAAAACCGTTGATGCCGACTCTAAGTGTCATGATCCCTACTCCTAAATCGTCCAAATTATAACTTCGCAAAACAGCAGTCGGTTATACGCCTCTGCTCAGAAAAAAGCTATAGGCGCTGCGCCCTGAGATAGTGGCCACCAAGTTTTCCCATTTGGACCAGAACCGAGTAAAATGTACCTAGACCTAAAATACTTCTTTCTGGTTTCACCCGACGAAAGGTTTGGCTGTGTCAAAAAGCGACCGCATATCGGCACTTTGGGCTCCAAAGTTAAAACGTGCCCTCTTCAAATTCGGGCTAATGGTCAGCACAACGCCAAGCGCTTATGCGGCGATGCCCACGGCCTCGCTGCCCATCGAACCCGCGACGAGCGATAAAGAGTTCTATTCTGAGCCGGCCCCAAGTCCTGCGACTGGTCTGGTCAGCAGGCGAAGCGATACCAATACCGAAAGTGAATCCCCCACAGCCGCGATGGAGCGATCTGTGTCACAAAGTTCTGGAATCGACGGCGTTGATGGCTATGGCGTCTCGCTCCGCCTCTCCATGATTAAGGAAGGATTCGGTGCTCAGCTCAAGCTCATGGAATATCCCCGATCCTGGCTCGCGATTACACAGACATTTCGTTACTTTAAAACAGATGAGACGGATCGGCTGTACGCGCAGCGCCAAGGCTTTCTGATCGGGGTCGATATGCACCCCTGGCGGAAGAAATTCGTTTCGCCTTTCCTGAATAGCCAGGTTGGTTGGGAGAAGTTCTATCGTGAGAATGGGCTCGCGACTCTTGATTCAGCTGTTGTGGAAGCGTCTGCCGGTCTGGAATTGCGATTGGGCCGTATGGCATCAGTGGTGGGGCAGTGGACTGAGACCTATTATCCCGGTCTCAAAGAGCCTTTGTTCCAGCCCCTGAGGAGCAACGAAGACCCCAAACGGCACGCGGTCGCTGAAGTTCTTTTCAATTTGAAATGGGAATCGAACTGATCGCGGCGAGTTGAGCTTAGGCTTGCAAAAAACACCGGTCTGAGTTGAGGCGAATATTGCTGGTCGTCGTCAGGCCGGCTGAACTCTTAAGATGCTTATTCAATTGACGAGCTTCGTTACCTCGAGATCAGGGTGCTCTGGGAAGAGTCGGATCCACACCCTGGGCAGCCAGCATGTTACGGATCTTCTCAGCGTTGGTGGCACCGGGTTGAGCGTCGAGTTGAGCTTTGATTTCCTGGACTTTTCCGGCCGCGACACCGTTGTTCTCAGCACCATCGAAGAGGACCGCTGAGTTCTGCGCGTCGAGCAGGCTATTGATGATCGCATCGGCCGATGCATCGTCGAGTTGCGAGAGCTCTTCTATGGAGAATTGTCCGTCGCCATCAGCATCGAAGAACTTAGCCTGTAGGGCGGTAAATGCGGCGTTAAAGAGCGTTGATTTAAAGTTGTCAGCATTGGTTCGGGAAGCGACGGGTATGCTGCCAAGCAAGGTCACGACTTCCAGCATGAGTTGGCGATTGGTCGGGGTCACAGCGGGTAGGATGCTGAACATCGCCGTCAGAGCGTTATCGCCTTTGACACCCTCCGTCGCCAGTTTTACGGCGATATCGAGGGTGTCGATGCCAGCTTTTTGAGCCTTGGCGCTCGCCATCAATGAGATGAGTTGATAGTTGTTTGGATTGCTCTTCAAGGCATTGTTGAGAACGCTAATCGCCTCGTCGGGCTTCTGCTCATCCATGTAAGCAGCGGCCTGATCGGCAGGCTTCGGTTCATCAACCGGTTCGAAGACATTGCTGCGACAACTGGAGCTCAAGCTTAAAATTATGCAAACAAGAGCGATATTTATCTGAGATTTACGCATAGTCATACTCCTTAAAATCCGGCCATGAGACGAAACATCACGCGCTGATCAGGACGAAGGCCGGCTGAGCTTCCGACTTCTTCTGTCATCAGACCGAGGTCCATGCGGACAATGTAGAGGTTGGTGAAAAATCCGACTGTCGGATAGCCTTGATTCAAACCACCGGTGAGTCCGATGAAGCGACCGAAGCGAACTTCCGCACCCAAATGAGTTCTTTTGAAGCCGTTCGTTTCCACTGATCCCAGGGCGTCCCGAAAATCAGCCATGAAGGCGAGTGAACTTGTTTTCGTCGACTTCTCGACGGCAAGTCCCAAGGTCACGATCTGAGGGAGGCGTTTGCCCTCGACTCCATTTTCAGCGGCTTTAAGTTTGGTCGTGCCTAGGTTTTCGACATGGAGTCCGAGAGACAGCGGCCAGGACTTCGGACGCAGCATAAAGCCCAGATCCGCGCCGTAGCCTTTGCGGTCTTTCTTTACGTCATTCGAATCAAGTTTGTCGGCGATGTTATTGGCATCGGCAGCTGAGACGTCGATGCTGGCTTCATTGCGCAAAATATATTTCAGTGTGGTGCCGATGAGCAGAGAGTTATCGAAGAATCCCTCTGCAGCACTCATTGTAGCCACACGGTTGACGTTGGCGTCTCCGTGTAGTGTGTCGAGGCCATTTGCGTCGGGAGATTTCGAGAGCATGATGTTGGTATTCGCCGAGGCCAGGACACCGATTGCGAAGCGGCGGAAGACGACCCCTGTGAAGTTGTTTACACCGAGGTGAACGTTCTTTCCGGCGAAGGCTTTGAGTTGATCCGCACTGTTTTCTTTTTGGACCACAGCCTGGCGAACGAGATCTTTGGTTTGAGTGGAGACCTGGGCGCTGGGCGATACGAGGACGGTTTCTTTGTAGATGCCGCTCCCGAGGGCGAGACCTGCGGGGTTGTAGAATATCGCTTCGTGATTATCTGCTGTCGCCACAGCTGTATCACCACGGCCCAAAAAGTAAGGGCTGCGATAAAGCGTGTTGAACTCGAGTGAGTCCGCCGCTGCTTGAGTCGTTGTGAGCAGTGAGCAGGCTAAAAGTCCCAGCCTGGTCCCGAGCCCACTTTTAAAGTGCTTCGCCATAATCCACTCCCTGACTACTAAGTCTTAAGAATGAGATCGGTCAAAGCGGGAGAAATCTTAGGGTCTTAAGAAAAATTCTTTAAGATAGTAGGATCTATCAAAAAATGAGGGCCCCATGGGGGCCCGCGTCAGCTCTCTACACCTAAGGTGATGCGATTTTATGGAGGATATTTTGGATTTGTCTGAACATGCGACGTTTTTATAAAAACGCTAAAAAACCGGAAAGGACTGGGGGTTGCAGTGAGAGAGCTGTTTTTGAGTGCTTACGCACAAGTCGGTTTTCATCTCAGAAACTCTATATTTCAAGAGCTAATCTCAACGGTGAAGCTGAGTTTTCGAAGTGAAGACCGAACCGAGTTCTATGCCTCCCCATTCGCCTTGTCAACATTTAAAGGGCGGTTAAAAAGAAAAGGGAAATTCCTCAAGCGCGGTGAGCACTTGAGCCTTTAAGAGCGGCCTAAGAACTTACGATCGGTTAACATTAGCTTGAATAAAACATTCGATTATTCAGACTCATATATTTCGTTTTTATGTCGTCAGATCATCGTTTGAAGCTCGATCTATTTTAGAAAAAAAACTGAAATATCTGCCTCTTATCCGTAAATAAGGCCAGCAGGCCAACGAAAAGCACTATAATTGCCGACGATTTTGAAGATATTCCTAATTGGGCGGGCCTGAAGCGGGACTGGCAGACAAGAACTTTCGACGTGATAGCTCCTCGATGGGTCTCTTCCATTCGTTTACCCAGCAAAAACCCTTCAACGCCAGTGCTGACAATCGTCAGAGTGATGTTGGTGAAACTCTAAAACAGGTGATTCGAGAAACAATTGTATGTCCAATTCCGGGTTCCCAGAGGTTTTCGCGGCTTTCTAAGCCGATCTAACACCCTCACCGCTGGGTTCGCGCTCACCCCCTTGATTGGCCAGTCGGTCGAATATTGGGAAAGTTACCTGTCTCTCGATTTTAGTCTTTGAAGAGCGCATGCGACTTCGACTTTGGAGACTCAGACCCATTTTTTGATTTAAGATGAAACATTGGAGCCATCGGTTGTGGTTTTTTCTGGGATCAATGCTGATCTGTTGGATATATTTGACTATCAAAATCAAAGGGAAAGCTTTTGATTTGCCTGATCAAAATATTCCATTTAAGAAAAACCTCAAGTTTTGGCCTCCTCAAACCGATAAGTTTGGCTAGCACCGTTCGCTTCTTTTTAGAGGTAAGAATTTATGAAAAAGATCTTCTCGCTGATGCTTCTGAGCTTCGCGCTGCTGTCATGTAGATCTTCGTCAGGCCGCTCCGCTTTGGATGCTGCATCGTTTTCCGACGGTACGTGGACCTATCTTGTTTACTATAACTCAGACCCATCGGTCCTCCGCTTCGTAATCAACAAGTGCCGATCCACTACAGAAATCGACGCCGTAGTCTCTGAGGGCAAGGATCTCAATAAGGCCAAAGCGCTTTGTAACGGTGAAGTTTCGACTCCAGCGCGGAGTGATTTGAAAGAAGCCATCGCCTCCCAAATATCCAATATTTCATTCGACGATATTCTGAATTCTAAGATGAATCGTTCCAACTACCTGACTAACGAAGTTGCTTCTATACAAAGCCAGATTGATCGTTTGAACACGGAAATATCTGCGCTCGACGCCAGTTCATCAAAAAAGCATTCCCTTCAGGATGACCATGATTTAAAGGCGAAAACTCTTCAGGATCTCCTTAAGCAACAGGCTGAGTTGAATGCAGCTCTCGCAGCAGCCAAATCTCAAGCATCAATGAAAGCACTTAAAGATCTCGATCTAATCGACACCCTTCGTTTGATTGGGAAAGGTCAAGAGAGTGCGAACTTGGCTGCAGACATCTTTATCAGCATGCTTGCGGACAAAGACAAGATTTATAAATTAGATGTAAATAAAAATAGAATTCTCGTTAAAGCAATTCAAAATTTCGATGCGATTTGTCGAAATGATACGAGAACCTTCGAGAGCGGTGAAATCGATCAGGGCGTCGAACGTATGACTTACACTTGCATGAAAGGCGGATTAGTATCCTTCACGAGCATTACCTGTCCACTTCCTGGATATGAGAGAGTGAGCGGCGCCTGTGTATTCACAGGCAAGGGATTGGCGCTCGCTAACATCACGGCGTCCCACAGTGGTATTTGTGCTGTCACGAAAGGGAAAGCCGTAACTTGTTGGGGCAAGGCTGGCAGCTTTCCGTTAAACTACATCGCTACTTCAGCAGTAAAGCCTGCCGGATTCGGCCGTCTCCCTGAAACTTCTCCGAAGTTGGGCGGCATTGGTTTGGGCGGCACAGGAACCCCTATCGCACAAATGCTGGGCAACTCTGTAATTGGCGCCGATCATGCAATGTGCTCTCTAGATAGCAGCAATAAGATTAATCGTTGCTGGCCTGAACTCAATTCTGCTCCAATTAACACCGATGCTTTTACTTCCGTGCAAAGCGGCTACGCTCACTATTGCGGTCTTACTGCCGACAAAACAGTGAAATGTTGGGGTGAAAATAGCTTCAATCAAATGTCTGTTCCTTTCCTCTCAAACGTGACAGCTCTTTCTGCGGCAGGGCAAAGCACTTGTGCTCTCACTTCGGATGGCAAAGTCAACTGCTGGGGTACGATGATGGGAAACCTCAATCAATCTTTGGCCAACTCACCTGCTGATATGAAGAAAGCTATTGCGATCAGCACAGGGGCAATGCATGCCTGCGCGATTATGGACGACAATTCAGTGCGTTGCTGGGGCGAAAATGAATATGGCCAAACAACAGTTCCGTCTGATTTGGGTGGAGTAAGAAGTGTAGTGGCGGGTCGATTTCAAACCTGCGCGATCACTATGTCCAAGGACTTGCGCTGCTGGGGCAAGGATAACTCTTCAGCAGCGTTCGCAGATGCACCCAAGCTGCAAAATGTTACGCGAATTTTTATCGGAAACTTAGGTGTAAATATTTGTGCAAAGACGCTCGACGATAAAGTTTCTTGCTGGGGCACCCTTCAATATGGTGTGAGCACAGACAATAGAAATGCAATCGAGTATAGCGTGACTCCCCCAGCTAATCTTGGGAAAGTTGATGATATTGTTATTTCTTCGGTAGGATATATCTGTGCTCGAATGTCGAGTGGTGGTCTTACATGCTGGGGAAATGTTGATGGGATGGGCAGTATTCCGGCAATTTTCCAAAATTAAACTGAACCAAATTATACTTATTTAAGGCGCCTAGAGCGCCTTTTTTATTTGGGAATTTGGCATACTGAGTGCAAAGTTGTTAAGCGTCAGCAGAAAGCGCGGACGCCTGGTTCCGGTCGAACTGACTGAAACCGAGCAAAAGAAAGGGCCGATTCAGTATCGACCCAGGTCACTTAGCTTAGTCCGACTTCCTCTTCGTTCAGCATCTCCCATACCTCTCTCTTCAAATCGCATAGCCATGGCAGCTCCTCAATGATCGCGAAGAGCTCTCGGGTGATCCGTTCCACCCTTTGATACTGAGCACGGCTTATCCAAACACCATCCTC
>JACMPP010000147.1 GCA_014377445.1 Oligoflexus sp. | reverse complement strand
TAATTTTCCTTGTTGCATCGGCTGCAGTCGCAGCCGGATGAGAGAGATTTGCCAAGCAATCAATCTCCCCATCGGAGCTGCAGGCAGCCTTTGCCAACAAACCACATTTTGCGCCCCCTCGGACGATCCCGCCGCTCTGATCTTTAAATATCAGATTATCGCAAATATACTCGAGGCCAACAGGAATGACGGGAAGGTTGCCAAGGGCGTTAGTTTTGGCCAGAGAAAAGCTCTGGAGGGTTTGATCTTGAATTTTGAAACTGAGGCGATAAAGATCGCCGCCGCCACCTTCGGGTAGGGTGAGGCTGGCGTTTTCTGAGTCGGTAATCGTCAAAGGCGCGATCTCATCGTTGATGAAGAGGGAGACCTTTGGCGATAAGTTTTTCCCCTTGATCGAAAGGACAGCTCCAGGAGCCGCAAAGAGCGTTTCAACAGGATCGATGCTGGGTCTGAGACTTATATTCCCTGAGCTTCCGGTTGTATAGAGTTTACTTTCACAAGCAGCACTCGCTAGGCTGAGCAGGGCGCAGGTAAGAAAGGAATGGAATCGATTCATGAAGAACTCCCTGGCTCAGATCACATTCAAACAGCGAGGACATGATAATGCCTAAACAATTTAAGCCGGATCGGTAGGAAGGGTGGAGTTCTTAAGCTTTTTTGAATAAAAAAGAGGAGTCGGTAAAATTGATTTAAATATTAAGCTATTGCATACTTTATTTCGAAGTTTATGGTGAATTTCTTAGCGGTCTTGAAGATTTTTCTTTAACTCTTGGGTTCTTTATCGTTAAAAAGTAAGGCGAATGATAGCCGCAGTCTCAAACGATGCTTGGTATGAAGAATTGAAGCGATCTCTTGCCTGCAGCGGGCGATGTTTGAGGAAAGGAGTGGGCACAATACAGGTCATCGTCATTCCCCGAAAATACCAAATTAAAAGAGGTTTGGTGGCCATGACCATTGCCACTTTATTCTTCTGTGGGATTTTGCAAGTTAAAGCTGTTACCAGAGATATACCGATCACGATCGATTGGCTGACCCTATCCTTCCGGGCTGAGGACACCTTCATACTTAAGGCCTTCCAAAGACGCCTTGGTGAAGACTGGAGCGTTTATTACGAAGATTTTTCGACGAACTTTCTTTTGGGCACGGGCCCCCAGGGGCGAGTTCCCTTCGCCAAGGTGGAATGCAAAGAGATTGATTACGTCAAGGATACAGCCATAATCAAGCCCAATAGAAATACTTGGAACTTCGTGTTTACTTGGAAAAGTCATGGCCATGGGCTTGATATTTACTTTAGGCCCCAAGGCGCGCGTGCCGAGTCGTTGTTCTATCGGTCGATTTTTTTTAGTGCCAGTGCCCTTCAGAGCGGTCTCAATTCGATCGAGCGTATGATTGAAGAGATCAATGGCATCAGTCATGCGGGCTAAGATGTCTCGGGTAGAAATGGGCAAAATAAAAGCTAAGGGCCTCCTGCGCATTTAAGCTCAGAAGGCATTTTCCACCACCTAATCTTCAGAGCTTGGTTCGGCAAATAGGAAGATTATAATCGTTCTTGCTCGCGACTTGATCGGAGGCTGTAAACCATTTGCCTTCGGTTAGGTAAGCGACGGAATCCGCTTCAATCGCTGGAACCCAGTAAGGATCCAGCTTCGGTGCATCCGCTTTAGGGTTCAAAAGTGAATGCGGCACGCCTTTGGGATAAAGGCACATACGAGCATGATCGGCGATTTGCAGGTAGGCTTTATGTATGGCCCCGTTATCAGCAGTAGGATCCGCTTCCACACCCACGAATTGCACGGGAATCTTGATCGTGGCAATCCGCTGCGCGGCGTTAACTCCAAAATTTACCATGGCTCGAACGGCCCCTATCGTTAACGCACAGAGTCCCCCACGACCGCCGCCCGGGAAACGATTGGCACGGCATTCATCGCCCCAATCATCGACGAAGCCAGGCATGATCTGATCGATGACGGCAGAGCCAACGGCACTTAAGCCAGGATTCTTGTAGTAGGGCGCATAGAGAAGGAGGCGGTTCCAAAGGTCGGGATCGGCTTGCACGGCTGTCGTTGCGTAGCTTGCGCCACCGGAGAGACCGGCCAGAATTTTCTCGCCCGTCTCGGCTCGTGCGATCGCATTCATACTGTCGACGAAAAATCTTTGACGGATGTTTTCGTCCTTATCCCTCTTGTATTCATTTTTGTGCTCGGTCGATGGCAGGGTTTGATGATTGTCTTTTTTGCCTCTGGGGCCATCGAAGGGCTCCCGACCGTGGCCGGGATTGAGCGGTAGATAGACATCGTAGCCCTTCGCATTGAGGAGCGGGGCCATGGCCAAGTACTGCTGAGGGCAGGCTGTGAAACCATGCATGAACATGACCATGCCGCGGCGTTTGACCTTGGTCGAGGCTGGGGAAAAGCGCGGTATGCAGGCGGCTTGGATCTTCTGCCCATCCGTCTCAAACTTGACATGCTCAGCCCAGAGTTCCTTGGCCGTCTTTCCGGATGAACTCAGGGGGTCCGTGGACGAGAGATTACTGTTTCCAGTTTTACAACCGAATAGAACACTCCCAATCAACATAAGCTGGCAAAACATCCGCATTTTATGAGCTCCAATTTTGATGGCGATGACATTATAGTAGAACCATCCGAAAGTTGGAGCAAGCTCCGAATGGATTCGCTCACAGCCCTAAAGATAATCTGTTAGGGGAAGCGTAAAAAGATATCGATGCTTCATTCGATGAAAAAGCATTTCTATCATGGAATTTGAGAATTCGATATCAATCTGCGCAATGGTTCTGGTGATGGCATGCTCAGAGATGAGAGAATCGACATGCGAGTTTATATTTTCCCTGCCGCTATCGACCAAAACATTCGGAGTCATGGTAAGTCCCAGCTCTTTTGCCTTTGACAGTGCTTGAATCAGTAGAGCCTTAGTTTGAACTCCTCCATAGTCAGAGCTGACTTTCCAGGCGAGAACATAGCGCGAAAAGTTGTCGATAACGCACTGGACAAAGGCTCTCGTTCTGTCTTGCAACCTCAAAATAGTCTGATCAAGTTGCCAAATCTGTCCAGAAGCAGTGGCTCGAATTCCAATTTTTAGTTTTGGCGGGTAGAGTCTGACCCTGTTGCGCTTAAGACCGAGATTTCTTATAACCCTTGACCAGCTTGATGGGGGGCGAATGCCTCGCCTGTCTTCTTGGCGATCCAGCTAAGGGATAGCATACTCGCGGCTTGTATAGAGCCGTTTTATTTTCATGACTTCATCGTTAGTGAGTTTGGTTGGAGAAACTCGTGGGCAACTCAATTGGTCCTGCAGAAGACAGTGAACCTGCTTTTTTATCCAAGAGTGGTAACGTGCAGCGCTCAGGCCGATGATTTTGAGACACGTTAGGAATGGAAGTATTCCTTACCGATGTTGATGATATTCATGAGAGTAAATGTTTCCTCGTCTTTGAACGCAATGATTAGCGTTTTCCCTCTGTTTTGAGACAGAATAGGATTTTGGGGCGCATGTTCACCCTGAGAGTGATGCGGCCTGACTTCATTCTCTCTCTTCTCTCTTCTCTTTTTTCGGCATCCGGTTTTCGTTTGGACATTAAACACTTGTTACTTGATCATGGATGCTTATGTATCCATAAATGCTGTTTTCTCCCTGGGTTGGATATATGAGTATCCAAAAGGCAAGGGTTGCGTTATGCTTTGGATATATAAATATCCACGTAGAGGATAAAGAATGTCAGAAAGGTATAGTAAGTTCCACATTAGGGTCAAGAAGGGCAGGGGTTTGCGCCGAACGACTGTCAGTATCGAGTCCATTATCGCGGAACTGTTTGCTTTGAGGCTTGGGCATAGCCTGGATACTGGGGAGGGCCATACGGCCGTCAGGGAATGGCTCCAGGAAGGGCAAGACGAAGAGAACATGAGTTACACCGATTCAGGCTTATTGAAGCGGAAAATGCTCCTAGAGATCGCAGATAAGGGGTTGTTGAAGAAATGGTATGCTGAATAGTGGATCTATATAGGTCCACTATGGGCGGAAATCTGTTGTTAAATGATCAGTTACCGGGGAACACTCTGACAGGAGTGCCTGGCTTTGCGGGCCGGGTGTTCTCGCGTTTCTTAGCGTTTGGATTGAACATGCTAGGCGCTCCATCTTCGGATTCTGGCGAGGTCAATACAGGAGTTCGATTAAGACGATCGCGTGCCGTTTTGCAAAAATCCTTGCCGAGATAGGTTGGATTGCAGACGCCCAAATTTTTAAATTTTTCAACAGCTTGTGAAAGCTTCGAATTTGCATACCGATCGCCAGCTTCTTTTCTCTTCTTCAGAGTTCCAAACACTCGCTTTCGCATCTTCCCATTTTTGGGACGTTTTAACCTGAGGGGTGGATATCCCTTTTCGCGAATAGATTTTTAACTACATCCATCCGCTTTGACTCGCCTGGCAGATGCGTGCACGCTACGATGGCGCTTGTGATTCCTAGGTCGCTTTGTTAAGATCCGATAGAACAAGCCACAGGACAATGCTTGAAAACGCTTTTTATAAAAATTTTGGTTATCGTGTGCACGATGGGTGTGTTGTGGGTGCCTGTGTTCAATTGTTCCTATACAGAACTTTTATACGAAACTTTGGAAGAAAAGTTCGTCGATGAATTTGCTATGATTACCCACTCATGTGAAGAAGAAGATGATTGCGACTGTTCATCCGCTTGCCTAGTTGACTGCGGAAGATGTGTCGCAAGTCTCGCGATTTTAGTGACGCCCCCATCGATAAACGTGTCGGCAATTGATTCAATTCCTAATGGGACTGACCTGATTTTGGAAATCAAAGCTCTCCATGGAAAAAGGCTTTTAGACCCCCCACGATCTATCCTCTCTTAAGACCAACCCAGAAAGTCTAAATCGTTTCGATCAATCCCGTTTCATGAACGGTGACGGATGATCTGCACACACGCGTCATATAAATTTATTTGAGATGAAACAATGCTGGATTTTATAATCAAAGCGTCCTTGAGACACCGTACTCTAACCCTCGGATTCGCAGCCTTTTGCTTAATCTATGGCTTTATATTGTCCCGACAGCTCTCTGTTGACGTCTTTCCAGATTTGAACCGGCCGACGGTTCACATTGTGACTGAATTGGAAGGTATGGCTCCTGAGGAAATCGAGGTAGCCGTCAGTCGACCGGTTGAGACTGCGGTCAATGGCGCCCCCGGAATTACGCGTGTGTACTCGTCATCGGCAACTGGAATTTCTGTCGTCCGCGTTGAGTTTGAGTGGAATACAGATCTGAAGTCAGCGCGAGTGAATATTGCAGAGAGACTTGGCGCAATCAAATCTCGACTTCCTCACGCGGCTGTTCCTACACTCACGCCTACGTCGTCAATTATGGGCGAGATCCAGATGATTGGCTTGAGTGCGGATGATCCCAGCTTTGACCTCATGAAGCTTCGGACCATTGCAGAATGGGAACTGCGTCCGATCTTATTGTCTATACCTGGCGTGGCGCAGGCTACGGTTATAGGCGGAGATCAGGAACAAGTTCAAATCCTGATGAATCCCATCGAGCTTCAAAAACGACTTATGACTCCCAAAGACCTCGCAGACCGATTGGTTAACCTTTCCTCTGCCACAGGAGGAGGTTTTGTTACCAAAGGTGACAAAGAATGGTTAATCCGCAATATCGGTCGGGTTTCAAACTTTGAAGGTATAGGTGAGACGCCTATTGGGACACATTTGGGCCGACCAATTCTGCTCAAGGACGTGGCAAGCGTTCAGAAAGCTCCGGCACCAAAACGAGGGGATGCTTCGGTTAACGGCCGCCTTGGTGTCATTCTCATGGTTCAAAAGCAAAATACGGCTGATACTCTCGTCTTGACTAAAGAAATTGATACGCGCCTGGCTAATTTTCGAAAAACTCTTCCGCAGGGGGTTAGCTTAGAAGGCGATTTGTTCAAGCAGTCTGATTTTATCGAAGCGGCCATTGGAAACGTCATGGAGGCGCTCCGTGACGGTACGATAATAGTAACCATCATTTTATTTTTATTCCTTCTTAACATCCGCACAACTCTCATTACTCTGACAGCGATCCCCCTGTCACTTTTGATTACAGCTATTGCCTTTCATTACTTGGGAATAGGCATCAATACTATGACGCTCGGCGGACTTGCAGTTGCAATCGGCGAGCTAGTTGATGACGCTATCGTCGATGTTGAGAATGTCTTTCGGAGACTTGGAGAAAATAAATTGAAAGATAAACCCGAACCAATTCTTCGGGTCATTTATAAAGCTTCGAGTGAGGTTAGAAATTCGATCGTCCTCGCAACGGTAATCGTTATTCTTGTCTTTGTACCCTTGTTCGCTTTGCCTGGCCTGGAAGGACGGTTATTTACTCCAATTGGAGTGGCTTACGTAATCTCCATCCTTGCGTCACTTGTTGTATCTATTACCGTTACCCCAGTGCTGTGCTATTTCCTTCTAGGAAAATCAAAGAATGTGCCCGAGCACGATACAGTTCTTGTTAAAATTCTTAAAAATATTGACCGAAAAGTTCTTAATAAAACACTCGAAAAGCCCTTAATCATTCTTGGATTCTCCTTGATTCTGTTTTTAGGCGTAACGACTCTCATACCGCTTATGGGGAGAGATTTTTTACCTCCTTTTAACGAAGGTAGTGCGATGGTTGAGGCATCTGTCAAGGCAGGTATCTCCCTTGAGGCATCGAGCGAACTCGCGATGAAAATAGAAAGAGCAATCCTTACAGTACCTGAAGTGAAGTCGACAGGCCGCCGCACAGGTCGAGCAGAGGAAGACGATCACGCAGCAGGGGTGAATCATTCCGAATGGGAGGTGGCACTCAAGAGATCGGATCGTACGCGAGAGGAAGTGTTCAATGATATTCGAGCGAAAGTTAAAGCTGCCTTGCCGCCGGATGCTTACTTCAGTTTGAGTCAACCTATTTCTCATCGCCTGGATCATCTTCTTTCTGGCGTGAAAGCTCAGGTGGCGATCAAGCTTTTTGGACCGGATCTTCGAGTTCTACGACAGCAGGGAGCGGAAGTTCGAAACACTATCGCGGAAGTGAAAGGGATAGTTGATCTTCAAATGGAGGGACAGTCCTTATTTCCTCAGTACAAAATATTTCTGATGCGATCAGATCTCGGTAAATATGGGATTGTTCCAGGTGATGCTATCACCAGCTTAGAGTTGATGCTTCAGGGTATGCCCGTCACGCGAATTGTTGAGCAGGATCGTTTTGTAGATGTTTACGTGCGACTAGAGGAGAAGTTCAGGAGGTCAATTGATGATATCAAAAAGCTTTCTGTTCATGTGCTTCCGACTGGTAGGCCCATACGGGTTGAAGAAGTAGCCGACGTCTTTGAGACAAGCGGCCCTAATATGATAGAACGTGAGAATTTACGACGTCGCATCGCTATTTCTTTTAATACCGCCGGTCGAGATATTGACAGCACAGTGAATGAAGTTAAAGAGCGCCTAGCTGAATCGATAAAATTGCCAGATGGATACTCTCTCGAATTCGATGGGCAGTATGAAAGCCAAAAAACGGCCATTCGAATGGTCACACTCCTCGGAGCCTTATCAATACTTGGAATATTTTTAGTCCTGGCGATCAATTTTCGCTCAATATTTATAGCTTTCCAAATAATGCTGAATATCCCCCTTGCGTTGATTGGTGCTGTCCTGGCTGTTTATTTCACTGACAGAACATTCTCCGTGGCAACGCTCATAGCATTTATCACACTATGCGGTATTTCAAGTAGGAATGGAATCATGATGATCAGTCACTATCTTCATCTAATGAAGGAAGAGGGAGAACCATTTTCTAAAGAGATGATCATACGTGGCTCATTGGAGCGCTTGGTTCCAGTACTGATGACTGCTTCCACAGCTATGCTCGCGCTGACTCCGCTCCTCTTTGCAAAGGGTGAGCCTGGAAAGGAGATCCTCCATCCTGTGGCTGTCGTTATTGTCAGCGGGCTTCTTTCGTCGACGATCCTCGATATCTTAGTCACTCCGGCAGTTTTTTTCCGATTTGGACGTAAAGCTGCCGAACGTACCGTTAACCGTAGCAACGATGAGCTTGAAGGCTCAATTTAATATTTAAAAAGGAAATATGTATGAAAACAGCAATCCTAATGACAACTCTTGTGCTTAGCTTTACAACACCAGTTCTCGCCAGTGATGACCATAATCATGAGGCGGCTGTTGAAGCTGCTCCTCATGGCGGAACGTTGAGAAACGCGGGCGATCACAAAGCAGAGATCGTGATAGAGGGTGACAAGTTGAAGCTTTATGTTTATGACAAAGCTCTCAAGCCAATCAAGATGGAAAAAGCAGAGCTTAAAGGAAATGTGCAGTTTCCTAAAGAAAAAAGCAAACCTATCATATTCAAAAAAAGTGGAGAATTTTACGAGGCATTGGTTAAAGGCATTAGCAAAACACATAGATATGATATGCACGTAAATCTTGAAATTGGATCGAAGAAGACCCTTGTCGACTTTGGAATTGACAACATTTGAAGCTTACCGGCCGTCTTTGAGACGGCTTTTTCTTAAGGATAAACTATGAGTGCAGACTGCTGCAGCGCGAAAGAATCAGCTCTAGTACAGCTGCGAGTTAAACAATCCCGGGTCCTAAAGATCGTCCTTTTTATCAACCTTTGTATGTTTTTCATCGAGTTTGGTTCAGGGTTGATAGCTAAATCTACTGCACGTTTGGCTGATTCTTTGGATATGTTGGGTGACGCCGCTGTTTATGGCTTTAGTCTCTATGCTTTGAATAGAAATGGCCTGACATCATAGTAGGTACCCTGATTGCTGCACTCTTCCTTCGCTCAGCTTATCTTGTGGTTAGCGAAGCTCGAACTGAATTAGGTAACACGGGTGGGACGTTCCGATGAAGAGCATTCTGAAACCTTTTATTCTTGCTGCTCTTAGTCTTCAGTCGTTGTTTGGACGAGCAGAAGCGATTGGACTAACTGAAGCGCAGGAGTTGGCGGTTCAACACAATCCTGAAATGAAAACTTTAAAAGCAGAAATCGAAGCAATAACGGCGCACTTCAATGGATGGATTGTATCAGAAGGCGAAATTAGTAGCTAAGAACCAACCACCTTCGAATCGTTATTACAAAGCTACGATGGATGAATATGATCGAGGCGTTAAGAATTCACCGGATGTCGTCCATGCGACTGAGATGTTGATTGAGAATGAATATAAAGAGGTTGAACTTCGTTTCGAATGGGTGAAGCAGAAGCTGGCTCTGGAAAGGCAACTTCTAAGAAACTTGTAATGAGGTGAAAAAGCTACGACTTGATCTGACAACATACTGAAGAAATTGGTAGAGTTACCCCAGCAAAGAAACAAACGCAGATGGATCCGCCGTGGCCCAAAAGCAATGGGGTAACTCTAAGATGAATAGTACGCAAAAGCTGTTTAAAACAAAGTGGGTCTTCTAAATCTCGCAGAAGAACTCGGGAACGTCTCCAAAGCCATGGGTTTCACAAGAGTAACTGTCAGATCAAGTCAGAAGTTTTACTCCTTACTTCTCTGCAAAGCTGGCATCACTCATCGTCTCAAGGCCAGCGAGAGAAAGGTGATAATCCATGACGCTTTCTATACGGTTCCTTTTTAACTGATATAAAGTTCGAATTATGCCTGTGATATCAGAATTACTGCCGATCCCCCTCTCGAATTCGCCCCGCATCTGCTTCAATAGTTTCTCCGCACGGGCGACGCCTTGTTCGAATGTTCTCGAAAGGTCTGCCTGCACCTCCATCTCTCGACGGTATTCATGGACCTTGTGCTCAACGTCCCTGCGTAAATACTCTCCTTGGGACGCAAGCGATGCGACATCCGACTGCTTTGCAATCAGCTCCGAGCCGAAAGTTCGTTTCGTCTCAAGATCCACCGACAACCGTACACCAAAGTTCATTTCTCTTTCAGGCAAGCTGCGAAATTCATTCTTGTCGTCGACATTGAAACCCGTGACCGCCGCAAAAATGCTAACGTCGGGTCGCCACCATTCATTTCGCACCTTAGCTTCGAGCGAAGAACTCCTGGCCAGCAAACTGTACTTTTTTACCTCAGGAAGACCCTGAATGTCTTCCTCAGTGACGACAGGAATCCAGGAAGAATTCGTATTTATTTGGGCTGTTGTTAGAGTAAGCTTTTGCTCTTGCTCTAGACCGAGGACAAGCGCAAGACGCTCTTCGAGCTCCACCTCCTCACGTTTAAGGATGATAAGCTGCCTTCTTAATTCATCTAACTCCAATTGAATGGCCTGAGCGGATGTTGTGGTCATAAGACCAGCCCCCGCTTTGACAAGTATCGACTTTCTTATTCCATCATAGTCGTCCGTCGAAGATTGGGTGAGGTTGATAGCCTGACGAACCGAATTGAGTCGTACGTAATCCAGCTTCGCCTTGAAAAGTTCGGCCCTAAATTGGGCCTGGTTATCCATTTCTCTTATCAAGACTTGAGATTCCCTCACGAGAATACCAAGATCATCCCTTCCGCCTCGATAAATGTTTGCGCTAACATCTATCTTCCAAAAGGGAGCTGTATCGCCTACTCCATTAGCTTCCCTTTGCTCTGCTATTCCTGCCTCTACACCAAACTTCGGAAGGAAAGTTTGCTCCAAGGTGCCTACGCGTTGGCGAGCAGCAGCGATTGCCTCGATAGAACCCTGAACGGATTTGTTATTTTTTTGTATCAAATCCCCTAGTTCGTCATAGGACAAAGTTAAAGCATCAGCCGATAAGCCAGTACGTGAAAACAACGCTAAAAGGACGAATACCCAAGCCTTCATAGACGAGCCTTTTTATCAATCAAGGTTATCAAATGCAGAAAGAAGCTCGCGGCCTTTTTCTGTGAATACAAAATCCAGGTTATACGGTTTTGTTAAACCTTCAGGAATCTGACCAATAAATGTTTTGCCATCGAAGGTCACATCAAAAGTTTTAGGTTTCGAACCTTTTTTAAGGGGAGCAGCTGTGACAGTTGCTTTCTTGGTCCAAGCCGAAGCGTCAACAGGCTTCATCTCGCCATCATAAACGTAAACTTGAACTTTGCCGTCAGTAGCACGAACGAGCTCAGCTTTGTACTGGAGCTTGGCTTTTGCGCCAAGCCCAGCGTCTTTCTTCTCAACGACAGCAGAAACCAAACCACCGAATTTGCCTGTATCAGACAACTTAGGTCCGTGACCTTCATCGTGTGCCATAGCTGGCAGAGAAGAAAGTGCGAGAGCAACAAACAGTCCTTTAACTAATTTCATACCAATTCTCCTTTGTTCGCTTGAAAGCGAATATATTGCTCGGAAGCTTTTCTACCAAATAAGTAGAACGCTGTCGGAGTTACGATTAAGTCGAGCAGTGTGGAGGAAAAAAGTCCCCCAACGATGACGACAGCTACGGGATGCAGGATTTCTTTACCCGGTTCCCCGGCAGCTAAGAGTAAAGGAATTAAGGCAAGTGCAGCGGTAGAAGCAGTCATAAGTACCGGCACTAGACGTTCAAGAGTCCCACGCACGACCATTTCTTTACTAAACTTTTCACCCTCTTCAGTCATCAGGTGGAGATAATGGCTGATCATGAGAATGCCGTTTCGCGAGGCAATACCACACAGCGTGATAAATGCGATCAAGGTTGCAACGGAAAGAACACGTTCCGTCATGTAGATGGCAAAAACACTACCGATCAGAGCGAGCGGAATGTTTAACATCACTTGGAAGCTTAAGATCCAAGAACGGAAGTGAAGGAAAAGCACAACCAGCACAGCCAGTAAGGCAATGATGCCTAGAACTAAGATTTGACGCGAAGCTTGCTGCTCGCTTTCAAACTGACCGCCTAGCTTAATTAAGTAGCCGGGAGGGGTGTTCAGGCCGTCCTTCAAAGCTTTTTGAATGTCTCTAACAACGGAACCTAAATCACGCCCCTGCGTGTTTGCTGAAACAACAAGACGCCGCTGCATGTCCTCTCGGTTGATCATATTAGGACCGCTTCCTTCGTAGACCTGCGCAATGTCACTCAGCATCACGCGCTGACCACTCGGCAAGGTTTTCAATAAGGTATTAGAAATCGCATTGGGACTCGCTCGCGATGCTTCATCGAGGCGCATAAACATATCGTGGGCTCGCTGCCCTTCGATGAACTGTCCTGTCACCTCCCCATTGAGGGCAACTTCCAGGTCCTCGGCAATCGCTCCAGGTGTCATAGCGCGCCGACCGGCTTCTTCACGATCGATTGCAATCTTTAGCTGAGGAATGAGAACCAAAGGTTCGATTTGAAGATCGACTACCCCAGGGATTTTCTCGATAAGCGCATTAACTTCACCACCAAGGCGTCGAAGCTCGGAAAGTTCCGGCCCGAATATCTTGATCGCGATCTGTGCTCTCACACCTGAGAGCAGGTGATCAAGTCGGTGACTGATCGGCTGCCCGATGTTCACATAAACATCGCCTGCGGCCTCGATCCTTTCTCGAATCTCTTTCAGAACAATTTCTCTTGGTCGTCCCTCAGGTTTGAAGTCGACATCAATCTCGCTCCAATGAACGCCTTCTGCATGTTCATCCATTTCAGCCCGACCGGTGCGTCTTACTGTAGAAACCACTTCAGGAACTGTTAGAATTGCTAATTCGATTTTCTTCCCGAGAACATCAGAGGCTGCCAGAGAGATACCAGGAGATGCTGCCACTCCAATAGTTGCCGATCCTTCATTGAAATTCGGCAAAAAGTTCCGGCCCATTTTTGGCAGAAGACTTAGGGCCCCTGCTAAAAGAAGAAGGCAGACACCGAATACTAACCAAGGCTTTGGCATGGAAAACCGGATCACAAAGCCTGTCAATTGCTTAAGTCCGCGAACTAAGAATCCGTCGTTTGCTTGGGCGATAGCTTTAGACTTTGGCAGAAGGTAAGAGCAAAGAACTGGAGTTATGGTTAGCGAAACGGCAAGGGAAGCCAAAATCGAGATCACGTAGGCGATACCAAGTGGCATGAACAACCGACCTTCGATTCCGCCTAGTGCGAAAAGTGGAAGGAATACCAAACAGACTATAGCTGTTGAAATCACAATGGAATTTCGGACCTCAGACGATGCTTGGTAAATCACTTTAAGTGACGACAATGGTTTTTCAAGAAGTCTGTTTTCCCGTAAACGTCGGAAGACGTTTTCCACATCAACGATGGCATCGTCAACTAGCTCACCAATGGCAACGGCCAAGCCACCGAGAGTCATCGTATTCACACTAAGTCCGATGAATTCAAAAACGATGGCAGTCACGAGAATAGATACAGGGATAGCTACCAGTGTTATGGCCGTTGTGCGCACATTGAGAAGGAACATGAAAAGGATAATCGCGACCATAATAATACCGTCACGAAGCGCCTCCTTTACATTCCCAATTGCGGTTTCGATAAAGTGAGCTTGCCTGAAAAGATTTTTTTCAAGCTTTATACCGTTTGGCAAAACGCTGTCGAAAGTCGCTAACTTTGTATCAATAAGCTTCGTCAAGTCGACTGTGCTTGCGTTAGGCTGTTTTTGAATCGTTAGAATGACGCCATGCTGGGCGTTAATGCTGCCTTCCCCACGTTTGGCTTTCGCCGCAAGTTTCACGTCGGCGATATCTCTTACATAAACGGGATTGCCTAGATGAACACCGACGACCGAATTCCGAATATCTTCGATTGAAGTCACGCGACCCAGAGGTCTAATAAGAAATTCCTTTTCGCCAATATCAAGGAACCCGCCCGTTGTGTTCTCACTCATTTCGCTAAGGGAGCGTTTAAGGTCCTCAAGCGATATTCCTTTTGCCAGCAAAGCTTTGCTTGAGACTAAGATTTGATACTGCTTTACCTGACCGCCCATTACCACCACCTGGCTGACTCCAGGAATGGTCATAAGCTGCGGCCTTAAATTCCAGTCCGCATAGGTACGGAGGTCCATAGGACTGACGGCCAGATCGGTCGAAACTAGCCCGACAAATTGAATCTCACCCATGATGGAGGATATAGGTCCCATCGAAGGCACGATACCACTCGGCAGTCGTCCCTGGAGAAGCTGCAGGCGCTCGGCGATCAGCTGGCGATTTTGTAGGATATCGGTACCCCAGTCGAATTCCACATAGGCAATGGAGATCCCAATACCGCTTGTAGAGCGGACGCGAAGAACGCCAGGGGAGCCGTTAAGAACTGATTCAATGGGAATAGTGACGAGTGCTTCGACCTCTTCGGGAGCAAGGCCGTGCGCTTCTGTGATTATCGTTACTGTGGGGCGATTGAGATTTGGAAGGACATCGATGGGGAGCCTACTCGCGACTATACCTCCATAGGTACAGATCGCAATCAGGAGCCCAAGAACTGACAGGCGGTGATTCAAAGAATAACGAATGATAGCGTCAAGCATCGGGAATGCTCCGATTGATCACAAAGGTAGCGTGTAATGCAGCAAAGACTGCAAAGCTGTTTTTAGACGGATTTTGGGCTATTCAGGCAAAAATCGGGGGGCGGAAAAGTAGGAGGTATGCCGATTCGCTCGTAGGGATCTTTACGACGAATGAATCTGAGACTTCCTCATAGGTGGGTGAGAAGTTGAAGTCGTTGAAGATTGTGGTTAGAGAGGCCGGTGCAAGGACGCCGGCTAGGTCGTTCGCATGACTGTGAGCCGGGCTTCCATCGCCGTGGCTATGCTCGGCTTCTGTGTCGTGCTCGTGGTCTCCGTCATGTTCACTGTGAGGATCTTGGCTGTCGTGGACATGCTGAAATTCGCTTAAATGAGTCATAGTCTGATTGAAGCTTGCCAATTGGAAGGGCAAACCCAAGATCAAAGCAACTACGATGGATGCGAACCTAACCAAATTGACCTCGTTGCGACGGAACCAAGACATGATACCGAAACGAAAGCTGGCCTTCCATCGAAATAATACTCAACTCAGAATCACGACATTGGTATGTCGTCATTGTAGCAGCAGCCGCAATCCGACCATCAATGGATGACACGAAACGGGGTCAGAGTCCTCGCGGGCCCAAGGCAATGACTGCCGTTCCAATCAGACAAATCACAGCCCCAGTAATATCCCATTTGTCAGGTATTACTCCCTCTACTTTCCAAATCCATATCAGGGCAGCAACAATATAGATTCCACCATAAGCAGCATAGGTACGACCTGCCGGCCCATCAGGAATGGAAAGCAGCCAGGCGAATGTAAATAGACTAAGCCCAGCAGGGATCAATAACCAGAAGGGCTTGTTTTCTCGAAGGACCGCAAACGTAAGAAAGCAGCCGGCAATTTCTGCGACGGCTGCAAATGCAAAGATAATTCCAAGCTTAAGCATTGTGTCCCCAGGGCAAAAACATCATCATTTGAATAAGGTTCAGGGGAATTTTATGATCCAAAAGAATACGATAGAGCTACATTTTAACAGCGAACTCGATAAATATTTCGATGCCAGGAAGCGTAGGGACTCTCCCCTGGCATGGTCGTACCTGCAGCGAGCCCACATCTTCTCCCAGGATTTTGCGCTTTTACACAACACTATTCATATCGAAATGATTCGGTTCGCATTTGCTGAGAGGAAATGGGCCGAACTCTGGGGATAGTGAGAAGGACCCCGAAAACTAGACCAGTGACTTAGTTAAGTTGCAACTGGTATTTTCGCTCTTAAGCTCTAAGGAGGATATTCTGTTCTCGTACATCCAGTTCTGGGTCCATTTCGGAAAGTCT
>JACMPP010000146.1 GCA_014377445.1 Oligoflexus sp. | reverse complement strand
ACAAGAAAGGGCCTGCTTCGGAAAGCAGGCCTGAAAACCAAGAGATCAAACCTCAAACAGAAACATTTAATTCAATATGAGGATCCGCACAAAAAAGGACTCGAAACTCTCGAAGGAGCTCATGAATTCAAAGTTGTGAAGACGTGCTATTCATTTAAAGGAAGCTGCTATCAATTGTCAAATTAAAATCTCAGAGAATCTTAGTGCTTCTAACTCGCCTGTTCCTCGTCATCCTTGATATTCGGATCTGTTCGAAGTCTCTTGGCGACGTTCATGGCGATAAGCGTTCGGACTAGCTGGGTGGGATTGAAGATGACCTTGGTATTTTCACCTGATTTTTTCATCTCGATAATCCCGGCTTTGGTGGCAGCCTCGAATGCTGCGGGATCCGGTTTGATCTTAGTCAATTTTTCAAAATTGGTGATAAGTAAAGCAAAATCGACGCTGTTTAGCTTTTGAATATCCCCATCCGTTTTCTGAACATATTCCCGCAATGCGTAAATCACTTTGCGGTAGCGAAACGGAATATCGGCCTGGAGCAGTTTGCGATTCTTGCCGCTTTTCGCCGAACGAATGAACTCTGCGTACCAGCGAAAACGTGGAATATTGCTCGTGGCGAGCATCTCTTTGTTGGTGTCGGGATTGAACTCGACCTTGACCATCCCCAGATTGGCAAAAACATGGAAGATGCCGTCGATCGTCTCACGGCCATAACCCAGGCATTTGTCGATGCCTTCGAGCAGGGGTTCGATCATGACGATCTCTTTGCCGCCATCAATCTTTTTAATCAGAGGCATCGCCAGCTCACAGGCTGTATCCGCGATCTGAACTGAGATGGTCAGACGATTCATCGTCTTCTCAAGAATCTCGCGCCTCTCGTTCTGCAGCTGGGCGAGCTGATCATTGGACTGACCCAGGCGGAGCGAAAACTCCTTGAGCACGAGCTGAATCCAAGACGGAAGATTAGCCAGAGGATCCGTGCCCTTGTCACGCGTGATCAATTGACCTTCACAGGCGGTGCGAGCCCTGGCGGAAGCCAGACGCTTTCCACTATTGAAGAAGGTTAGAAGACCGACAATTTCGCCAGGATTCTGAACGGTCAGAAAAACTTCTGTTTCTCCCTGCGCCGTCTTTTTTACGATTTCAACCTGACCTTCTCGAATGACGAACAAGGCGTTGCCGACTTCGTCCTGCTTGAAGATGATTTCGCCTGGCTGAAAGCTTTGCGCGGTTTCCATGGAGTAGCCCTCATCTGATTCTTCCATTATAACAGAAGTGCTGCCCGACGTAGACGTCAAGCTTACATATTGCGGCCAGGGCTTTGCGCAGCCTAATCTGAGGCTACTTACTCTTCCCGAGCATATGAGGCGATCGATGTCACGTACCATACCAGTTTTTGCGCCATACGATTTAGAGCTTATTTCCGAGATCACTCTGCATACCGATGCTGAGGTGGAAGGGCTACTCAATCGTGGCTATGCCTTGGCTCAACGTCTCAAGCCCTTTCCCAAGCACGAACGCATCGACTTTCTCGAGCGGCTCAATGAGCAGCTTAAGAAGAAGGCGCCCGAGTTTGTCCAGATGATCGCCCGTGAAGGGGGTAAGCCGATCAAAGACGCTCAGGTGGAAGTGCAAAGAGCGATTGACGCTGTGCGTACCAGCATCGGCGCCCTCTATCAATGGCACGGGCATGAAGTTCCCATGGGTCTCAATGAAACATCGAGTCAAATCCTGGCTTTTACCCGCCGCGAACCGCGTGGTCTGGTTCTGGCTATCAGTGCATTTAATCACCCACTGCTCCATGTCGTACACCAAGTTGTACCGGCTCTGGCCATCGGCTGTCCCGTTCTGATCAAGCCTTCGCTCAAGACGCCTTTGACCTGCCAACTTTTTGTGGATCTATTGCGGGATTGCAATCTGCCGGAGGACTGGTGCCAAATACTCCTGACCCACGACGGCCATACCGAAAAACTTGCGAGCGATCCTCGGATCGCGGTCCTTTCCTTTATCGGTTCGTCCACCGTGGGCTGGCGCCTCAAGTCCCAAACTGCTCCGGGCGTTCATACACTACTGGAACATGGCGGCACCGCTCCTGTCGTCATCTGTGAAGACGCCCAGATCGAAGGGAGCATCAAAGCTCTGACGCGCGGCGCCTTTTATCACGCGGGGCAGGTCCCTGTGTCGGTGCAGAATATTTTTGTCCATCACAAGGTGATCAAGTCTTTCACCGAACAGATGGTGGCTGCCGCAGAGTCCATGCGGGTGGGCGATCCACTTGATGCGGCCACCGATATCGGCCCTCTTATTCACCCGAGGGAAGTGGACCGTGTCGAGCGATGGGTCGACGATGCCGTGGCACGAGGCGCTCAGGTTGCCCTTAAAGGCATGCGAATCGGCAAGACCTGCCTCACACCCACGATCCTCTGTGAAGCACCTTTCAGTGGTCCTTTTTACGAAGAAGAAATCTTCGGACCCGCGGTTGGCATCTATAGCTTCCATGAACTGGAAACTGTCCTAGCCCGGATCAACAACAGCCGCTTTGCCTTCCAGGCATCGATTTACACCCAAAGCATCGATCGGGGCCTCCGCTTCATGGAGCGCGTTCATGCCGGTGCTGTCATGATCAACGAGTCGGCGGCATTTCGTGCGGATTGGATGCCCTCCAGCAGCCTCAAGCATTCGGGCCAGGGCGTGCGTGGAGTTCTGCCTAGCATGATGGAGTTGAGTTATGAGAAGTTGGTCGTGACCAAATCCATGAGTTTGATGCCATAAGGAGCAATCCATGCAATATCGTCGTCTCGGCCGCTCAGGCCTAAAGGTTAGTGAACTGTCGTTCGGATCCTGGGTCACCTTTCATACCCAGGCTGGTTTGGAGACCGCCAAGGAAATGATGGCTCTCGCCTATGAATCTGGCGTGAATTTTTTCGATAACGCCGAAGGCTATGCCGAAGGCCAATCCGAAGTCATCATGGGCAAGGCGCTGAAAGACCTCGCCTGGTCGCGTGACAGTTACATCGTTTCGTCCAAAGTGTTTTGGGGCGGTGCGAAGCCGACTCAAAGGGGGCTGAGCCGAAAGCATGTTCGGGATGCCTGTGATGCGGCCTTAAGACGACTGCAGGTGGATTATCTCGACCTTTACTTCTGCCACCGACCCGATATCGAAACACCGGTGGAAGAGACTGTGCGGGCCATGCACGACCTGATTCAACAGGGCAAAGTCCTCTACTGGGGAACTTCGGAGTGGTCGGCGCAGCAAATCTTCGAGGCCCACGGCATCGCTCGTCAGTATGGCCTCACGCCGCCGACGATGGAACAGCCGGAGTACAACCTCTTTCATCGCGAGAAAATGGAGCACGAGTTTGTCCGCTGCTTCAGCGAACTCGGTCTCGGCACCACGATCTGGTCGCCCCTGGCCTCCGGTCTGCTCACCGGTAAATACAATAAGGAAACACCGAAGGATGCCCGCATCAACCTCAAGGGTTATGAGTGGCTGAAAGACAAATTCGAATCGCCGGAAGGCCAGGCAAAAATTGGCAAAGCCAAAGCCTTGGAAGGACTCGCACGTGAAGCCGGTATGAGCCTGACTCATCTGTCGCTGCTCTGGTGTTTACAAAATCCTCATGTGAGTACTGTGATTCTCGGTGCTTCGAAGAAAGAGCAGCTAATCGACAATCTCGCCGTCCTGAAAGTCACGAAAAAACTGGACCAGGGTCTGATCGAACGCATCGAGGCGGTCATGCAAAATAAACCTGAGGCCTGGCCTCACTACTGATCGCCTTTGGGGAGCGTAAGCTCCTCTCCCAACTCCCCTTTTCGAAACGCCATCATGCCGTGGTTTTCGTAGTCGCTCGAAGAAATCTCGCGCCAGCGTCCTTGACTTCTCGGAATTGAGCGCCATATTGATAGGAAGAAGAGAAGGAGGACCTTATGGACTTCAATCGGTTTACGGAACGCACACAATTATCGATCAAAGACGCTCAACGTCTCGCTATATCTCTTGGACATTCCGCCGTGGATGTCGATCATGTTGCTCAAGCGCTTTTGGAACAAGAAAACGGTATCGTACCGAAGATCGTGCAGCGCATGGAAGTGCCGCTCGATCGAATGAAGACATTTCTGGGGCAGGAACTCGAGAAAAAGCCCAAAATTTCCGGACCTGGCTACGATCCCGAAAAGATCATGCTCAGTCAGCCGCTGGCTGCCTTGTTGAGTAAGGCGGAAGAAACCGCGAAAAAACTTAAGGATGAATATGTCTCGGTTGAGCATGTTTTCCTTGAAGTTATCCGCACGGGCACGAGCTCAGCTGCCGGTCGGGTCTTAAAGGAATTTAACGTAACGGAAGACCGATTTTTAGAAGGTCTGGCGGCCTTGCGCGGCAATCAAAAGGTTCGCAGCGCAAATCCCGAAGCCACCTATGATGCATTGAATCAATACGGAATGGATCTGGTGGATTTCGCCCGGCGCGGCAAGCTCGATCCGGTCATCGGCCGGGACCATGAGATTGCCCGCGTCATCCGAATTCTCAGTCGAAAATCGAAAAACAATCCCGTGCTTATTGGGGAACCGGGCGTAGGTAAAACTGCGATCGCGGAAGGTCTCGCTCAGCGAATCGTTCGCGGAGATGTCCCGGAAGGATTGAAAGATAAAACGATCTTCTCCCTTGATATGGCCTCGCTCGTCGCGGGCGCCAAATTTCGAGGGGAGTTTGAAGAACGACTGAAAGCCGTCCTGGCCGAGGTCAAAAGCAGCGACGGTCAGATCATTCTGTTTATCGATGAGATCCACAGCATCGTGGGTGCCGGTAAAGCCGAGGGATCCATGGATGCTGGAAATATGCTGAAACCAATGCTGGCGCGCGGGGAACTCCACTGTATCGGCGCGACCACGCTCAGCGAGTATCGCAAATACATTGAAGCCGATGCAGCTCTCGAGCGTCGTTTTCAGACCGTGCTCGTGGATCAGCCGACGGTCGAGGATAGCATCTCGATCCTTCGGGGACTCAAAGAGCGCTTCGAACTCTTTCATGGAATTCGCATTCAGGATAACGCCCTGGTTGCCGCTGCGGTCCTTTCCGATCGCTACATCACCGGTCGATTCCTGCCTGACAAGGCGATCGATTTGATCGATGAATGCAGCGCGATGGTGCGGACCGAGATCGACAGCGTTCCGGAAGAACTCGATAAGAAGCGCCGGAGCCTTATGCGTCTTGAGATCGAGGCCACGGCTTTGAAGAAAGAAAAAGACGAAGCGAGTCGCAAGCGTCTGGAGATTCTCAATAAGGAATTAAAAGATCTGCGGGACGAAGTTGGGGTGTTGACGGCCCAACATGAGCAGGAAAAATCCGCGATTAAAGCTGTCCAGGATATTCGCAAAGAACTTGAAAACTTGAATATTCAGCTGGCTCAGGCCGAGCGCGCGTCCGACTTTGAAAAAGCGGCGAAGTTGCGTCACGGCCTCATACCTGAACTCGACGCGAAGCTGCATAAGGTGGAAGAGGATGTCAAAACGAAGAAGACCGGACTTCTACGCGAAGAGGTTTCTGAGCGTGAAATTGCCCAGGTTGTTAGCCAGTGGACCGGTATCCCAGTTGACAAAATCATGGAGGGTGAGCGAGAAAAACTCCTCAATCTCAGCGCCATTCTTCATCAGAAAGTCGTCGGTCAAGATCAGGCGGTCGATGCAGTTGTGGATGCGATTATCCGGTCGCGTGCTCAGATCAAAGACCCGAAACGCCCCATCGGTTCCTTCATATTCCTTGGCCCAACCGGTGTCGGTAAAACCGAACTGGCGAAGACGCTGACGGAGAATTTGTTCGACAGCGCCGAGAATATGATCCGTATCGATATGTCGGAATATATGGAGAAACATTCGGTTTCGCGTCTCGTCGGGGCGCCTCCCGGATACGTGGGCTATGACCAAGGGGGCCAACTCACGGAGGCCGTCCGTCGCAAGCCCTACTCAGTCGTGCTGTTCGATGAGATCGAGAAAGCGCACTCGGATGTGTTCAACATTCTCCTGCAAATCTTGGATGAAGGTCATTTGACCGACAATCAGGGCCGCAAAGTCAACTTTAAAAATACGGTCATCATCATGACCAGCAACATCGGATCCCAGTATCTCATCGAAGGCATCAAGCCGGACGGAGAACTGAGTGAAGAAGCGGTGAAAAAGGTTCAGGGCGATTTGAGACAGCATTTCCGACCCGAGTTTCTCAACCGAGTCGACGACATTGTTCTCTTCAAGCCGCTCTTGAGAGACCAGGTCAAAGGCATCGTGTCGATCCTTCTCACGGATATCCAAAAACGTCTTGATGAACAGGAAATCAAGATCGCGATCAGCGAAGAAGCGAAAGATTTCATAGCCGTCAGCGCTTACGATCCAGTCTATGGCGCTCGACCTTTGAAACGTTACCTCCAGAAAGAGGTCGAAAACAAAGTGGCAAGAAAGATTGTATCTGGCGAAATCCTTCCAGGATCTACCATCCACATCGATCGCGATGCGAATGGTTTGAATATCCACTAAGCCTATGTGCTAAGACTAAGCAAGCAAAGCGGGCCCGAAAGTCTTCTGACCTTCGGGCCCTTTTTTGACTCATCTTACGAGTCAAAAATGTCGTGAAGCAATTTTATTGATGTCTTTCAGTTGCAGCAAAGAGACTTCGTGTTCACATTTTTTTCTATCTTGGCCACGAACATCATACAGGCCTAAACTTGAAGGATGGGTCGTCTGGCCCCCGGCTATTCCCCAGTTGGGTTATCGACTGCATTCGGACTATCATTATCGCGCAACGCAAACTCAACATGAAGGACTGATCAGTCAATCACCCGCCATTAAAATGGCAGGCATGTACGAAGGAAACTCAATACATGCCTAGTTGACCCGACTCAGTCCGAAAGGGCTACGTTAGAAGCGAATACATAGTCACCCTGGGATGCTTCACCAGTCCCAGGCCCTGAGGCAAGCAGTTAAACAGGTCTAAGAGGTTAAACCAGTGCTGCTCGCATCAAACCGCTTCGTAACATTGTCAAGGTGACCTTAACCCGCTTTATGCGGAAGAAAAGAAAAGGTAACTTTTCACATGCAAAGAGTTTTAGTTTTAGACAAGCTCAAATCCCCTCTTATGCCTTGCCATCCGGCTCGGGCACGAGAGCTTTTGAGAAAACAAAAAGCAAAGGTTTTTAGGCTGAAACCGTTCACGATTATTCTTATCGAACGGACTGGCGGAGACGTGCAGCCTTTAGAATTGAAAGTTGATCCAGGCAGTAAAGTAACTGGCATCGCGATTGTTGGCGAATTCCGACGTGGCCAAAGAGCTATTTTCGCAGTTAATCTCGAACATCGTGGTCCGCAGATAAAAGCGGCTCTGGAGGCACGAAGATCGCTACGCCGTTCAAGAAGGTCCCGAAAAACGCGTTACCGTGCGCCTCGATTCCTTAACAGGACAAGACAGAAAGGTTGGCTACCGCCTTCTATTAAATCGAGAGCCGATAACGTCAGAACTTGGACGAAAAAGTTAACAAGCCATTCACCCATTTCTTCTATCGCTGTCGAAACAGTTAGGTTTGATCTTCAGAAAATTGTAAATCCAGAGATCTCTGGCATCCAATATCAGCAGGGCGAACTTTTAGGCTACGAAGTTAGAGAATATTTGCTCGAAAAGTGGGGGCGGAAATGCGCCTATTGCGATGCTAAAGGCACCCCACTTGAAGTGGAGCACATCGTACCGAAAAGCAAAAGAGGGAGCGATAGAGTGTCAAACCTGACTTTAGCCTGCAATCCATGTAATCAAAAGAAGGGATCGAGCGACATCGAGGTCTTTGTCAAAGACCAAAAGCGCTTGGCTCATATCAAAAGGTTTTCATTAGCAGCTCTCAGAGACGCAGCAGCCGTCAACGCTACGCGTTACGCTACTGGCGATGCCCTTAAAAGCTTCGGTCTTCCTACGAGTTTTTGGTCGGGTGGCAGAACCAAGAAAAACAGAATCAGTCAGGACTATCCTAAAGATCATTGGATTGACGCTTGTTGTGTGGGCGTAACAGGCGAAAGAGTTTTTATTCCAATAGATTTAAAACCTTTATTAGTAAAAGCTGAGTCGCGAGGTTCAAGGCAAAAATGCCTTCCTGATAAATACGGTTTCCCGAGGACGGCTCCTAAAGCCAATAAAAGAGTTCACGGCTTTCAAACCGGAGATCTCGTCGAAGCGAATGTCCTTAAAGGCAAGAAAAGCGGGCGCTACAAAGGAAGAGTTGCCGTAAGAAGCACAGGCAATTTCAATATTAAAACAGATAAGCTTACTGTCCAAGGTATCTCTTATAAGTCCTGCCGCATCGTGCAGAGAGTGGATGGCTATTCCTATGCGATGGCCTGAGAACAAATCATCTCCGAGTTGGGAGATAGCAAACTTCCAATTCCTCCCACCAATAAATTGATGGGTATCCTTGAAAGGAAGCATTATGAAAAATACTCTGTTCGCATGGACGGTGGCTTGCCTTCTCGCCAACTCCGCCTTCACCTGCCAAGCAGCGACTCTTCCGCTCAAAGGTCCTGAAAGGATCAAGATTGAAAAATTGTCGCCTGATCTTTCTGCACCGCGCTTTCTCACCTTCACCAAAGAAGGCGATATGAGGAAATAATTCGATTCCATGGTTCTCAGGGCAGGCTCTTTAACGGGGCTGCCTTTTTTCTTTTCCAACAATCAAAAACGAGCTGTGCCCGAAATTCTTTTGGCCTATGATGCGTTTCATACGCCTCATAGAGCCGGGAGTTTCCACATGAATCTCTATCGTCACTACAAAAACAAACCCTATCGATTTATCGATCTCGTGCGACATAGTGAAACGCAGGAAGATCTCGTTCTATATGAAACCCTCTATGACAACCCGGGTGGCAAACTCTGGGTCAGACCCAAAGACATGTTCTTCGAAACCATTCAGCACGAGGGCAAATCAATCCCGCGCTTCGCGAAGGTCGAATGCGAAATCGAAACCCATACCGAGCTCAACAACAAACTGCGAGAAACCATCAAGTCGATCGCAGACAAGTGTTTTGACATATGGAAAAAAGAAGAATTCGAAACGCGAGTCCATCGCTACCAGACATTCCACATCAGTATCGCCAAAGTCGACGGCCATCCCGTGGGCTTCAAAATCGGCTATGAAACTGCCGAAAAAGTCTTCTATAGCTGGCTGGGCGGAGTAGTCCCCGACTATCAAAGATGCGGAGTGGCATTCTTGCTGATGCAAAACCAACACGACTGGTGCTGCGGCCAAAACTACCAAATCATCCGCACCAAATGCCTAAACTTTAACCTCCCCATGCTAAAACTAAACCTAAAAAGTGGCTTCTTAGTAAACGGCACCGAGCTCACCGAAGAAGGCCTAAAACTAGTCCTGGAAAAACGCCTCTTCGAACAACTAGCCTAAAAAAAACCGAAACGGGCGAAGCCCAAAAAAAGCAAAAAAACGGGTTCCAAGGGCGGAGCCCCACAAGCTACAATACCCCCGCACAGCAAGGGGAGACCACCAGTGAGCAACGCGAACCCAAAGACATCCTTCCACATTGGCCTAAGATCCAACGATGTCTCAGACGTCAAAGTCGCCATCATCCCCGGCGATCCAGGCCGAGTTCCCAAAATCGCTCGTTACCTCGACAACCCCATCCCCCTCGCTAACCACCGGGAATTCTGTTCCATGAAAGGCCAATACCAAGGCCAAACCGTCTTGGTGATCTCCACCGGCATAGGCGGCCCTTCAGCCGCCATCTGCATCGAAGAACTCGCGATGCTCGGCATCACCCGCTTCCTAAGGGTCGGCACCACCGGTGCTATCCAAGACCACATCGCGCCAGGCGACATCATTGTCCCTACCGCCGCTGTCCGTCTCGACGGAGCATCCTCCCACTTCGCGCCCCTAGCCTTTCCTGCAGTCGCCGATTTCACGATGGTCCATTCCATTCGCGAAGCTCTGCTTGAAAAAAATATAACCCATCACCTTGGAATCTGCGCCTCAAGCGACACCTTCTATCAGGGACAATCCCGCCAGGATTCTTTCCAAAAAGGTTTCGTCCATCAAGAGATGCGCAATCGTTTCGAAGAAATGAAAGCCCTCCATGTGCTTTCCTTTGAAATGGAATGCGCAACCGTATTCACTCAGTGTGCAGCCTATGGCCTCTCCGCCGCCGCCGTGCTCGGGGTCCTCGTCAATCGCAACCGAGACGAATTTCCCAGTGAAGCCATCATCAAAGAAACCGAAGAACGTGTGATTCAAGCCGCACTTTCCGCTTTACCAAAACTCAAATAACCGCAAAAAAGCCCTAAAAGCGAATGGGCTTCCAGGGCTTGTTTTCCAAATCAGAAATCAATACTGCCAGGGAAAATCTTTAAAATCCTGTTTTCTCTTCTCAAGAAACGCACTGCGCCCTTCTACCGCTTCTTCCGTACCATAAGCAAGCCTTGTGGCCTCGCCGGCAAAAAGCTGCTGCCCCACCATTCCATCATCCGTAAGATTGAATGCATATTTCAGCATGCGAATCGCTGTCGGCGATTTGCTGTTAATTTCCCTAGCCCAATCCAGAGCCACGTCTTCAAGCTCCTCATGCGGCACCACTCGGTTCACCATGCCCATTTCATAGGCTTCCTGCGCGCTGTAATTGGCACCAAGAAAAAAGATCTCCCTTGCCCTCTTCTGTCCCACCATTTTCGCCAGATAAGCGGAACCGTAGCCACCATCAAAACTCGCCACATCCGCATCCGTTTGTTTGAAAATCGCATGCTCTTTCGAAGCGAGCGTGAGATCACAAACAACGTGAAGACTGTGCCCCCCACCAACAGCCCAACCCGGCACGACTGCAATGACGACCTTCGGCATGAAGCGAATGAGCCTCTGCACTTCAAGGATGTGGAGTCGCCCCAAACGAGGCACTCCATCCGCATATTGATAACCGTCTTTGCCACGGATTCTTTGATCGCCGCCGGAGCAGAACGCCCAGCCGCCGTCCTTCGGTGAAGGTCCGTTGCCGGTGATCAGCACCGTTCCCACATCGGGTGTGCAACGCGCGTGCTCGAGTGCTCCATAGAGTTCGTCGACGGTCTGAGGACGGAATGCATTCCGAACTTCCGGTCGATTAAAAGCGATGCGCACGGTGCCCTGATTCACCGCGCGGTGATAAGTAATATCTTCAAAAGCAAAGCCTTCGATTTCGACTTTCTTCCATTTTTCAGCTCGAAAGATTGGGGATACCATAGTGACCTCCATGAGAAAAAGACTCAGGAAGTTTTATTAGCTATCGATGGAGGGGGGTCAATCGTAAAGATCGGAATTTTGCAAAGAACGCAAAAAACGAGGAAGTGACAAGGTCTTCGTGCCGCGGAGCCATCAGATCAGATGGGCGTCGCGATCTTTTTGGAGGACATATAGGAGTTGTAGATGGCGTTGCAAAGAATGTCGTAATCGACAGGCTTATTGAGCAGATCTTTGGCACCGAGCTTGCGTGCGTCTTCCAAGCTGATCTCAGAATAACCGCTGACCAGGAAGACCGCAGGACGCTTAGGCAGAGTGTTCAATTTGTTCAAAAGATCGATGCCGCTACCATTAGGCATACGGACATCACTCACGATGACATCGTAATGACGATCGAGCACCATTTTAAAGGCCACATCACCGCTTTCTGCGGTCGTAACCTGAAATCCTTTATCGTTCAGAATAAACGAAACCAGCTCTCTAAGGACTGGCTCGTCATCGACGACTAGGACGGAAATAACGTCTCTATCCATATGACCTGTTTCCTTTGGCCCAGGGGCACGCGCATCTCACAACAGTATACATAAGCACAGGGTACAGCTCAGCCACTTTTTTGATAAATCTACTGTAGCTAAGTAATTTTACTAGCGTACGCCATGAACCACAGGGAAAGGGGCAATATTGATGGGATACACATAATATTTCCCACAAAGTCCCGATTTTTTTAATTTCTATTATTTTCGAATACTTTTAACTAACGAGTTCTGTCGAGAAGTTTTTCATACCAGAGGCCATTTTATTTTCTGATCGGAATGGGAACCTCTCGTGCGAACTCAAGAAGCTTGTCGATATCACTCTGTAATATGGGAGGCAGAACACTGCGCTGAGTCTCAGCCATTGCAGTTCGCATTTTCCGAATGTAGCGAAGGGCATGAAGTCTTAGCAGCCGTCCCTTTTCCAAAACATCCTGTTCATACTTCTGGGCCCGGCTTTTGTCGTTAACAGAATGGTAACAGCCGACCCATCGCCCATGACAGCGATCGAATATCTCACCACTAAAACTCTTCAAAAAATATTCAACCTGCGCCTTAGGTCCCATCAATCGCAGTGGATCCTGCTCAAATCCATGGTGATGCCATGCCCAATTGAATTGCATGACACCGATATCGATATTTCGATTAAGATCAAAGCGCCCCAGGCGATTCAAAAACGTGCGAGCGGCCTCGCCTTCATAAATATTTGCCATATTTCCCGGAAAATTCTCACGCAGGAGCTGGAAACGAAAGTTGCTTTCCTGGAATGCGAGCTGCCAGATGATATCAGGATTGCTCGTGCTGCAAGCGGCCCTGGAGAATTCCTCCATGGCCGAGAGGTCGGCCTCCTCATGACTCTTAAATCCCGTCGCGCGGGCCATGTCTCGAAAGGCGAGTTCACAGCTTTGACCGGTGTGAAGGGCCACATAGAAGATGACGCCAAAACTGCTTGCGACCATAGATGAGAAAACCCCAAAGGTGACAGTTCAAAAACCTTGGCATTACGAGTACTTGAATATACCTACGACAAACCACAACAAAGGAGTTTCCTCCTCTTCAGACCTTTATTATAGTGGAGCGGCTCTTCAATTTACATGTATTGGTTTCTATGTTCGAAAAATTTTCAAAAGTTGACGTCAGCATCGGCACAGTCCCCTTTCAACTTCATAGTTTAAAGGATGTATATTCCGAATTTACCAATCATCTCGATAATGGGGATGGCTACGACGAGCCGCCACTTTACGGAATTCTCTGGCCCTCGGCCGAAGGTTTGGCCTGGTCGCTATGGCAAAATCATCGAGAGACTCTAGCCGGCAAAAAGGTCTTGGAACTGGGTTGTGGATTGGCTCTGCCGAGTTTGCTCGCCGCCAAGTTTGGGGCCGATGTCACAGCGATGGATAATCATAAGAATTTTGAGCGCGTCCTTGTACAGAACATGGCAGCCAATCATGTGACATGCAAAGCCGCTGTTGGAAGCTTTGCCGACCCCACACTCAAACTCGGTACATTTGATTGGATTATTGCTTCCGATATTCTTTACGAACCGGATCTCTATCCGGGTCTTGAACAGTTTATTCTCGACCATATAAGTCCCGGGGGCCAAGTCCTCATTGCCGATCCAGGCCGCTACGCAGCTTCGAAGCTTGGCCTACAACTCAAGGCGAAATCCAAGTTTCAAAAGCTTAATTATAAGATTTCGAGCGGACAGGACATCGACCTCTACTCATTCCAATTCTAGCCTAGGCCTTGGACTGTTCGTCCGAAGCATTGGCGATCTCTGTGATATGCGATTCCATTAGCGCGACGTTCAGTACAATATTTTGAATGACCTTGGTCTTGTCCCGTATCGTTTCGATAATCGTTACGATACATTTTGATTAGGATCTTTGAGGGGATTTGAAGCGATTCATTGAAAGAAATAAATCGCCGTTAATCATCGTGAATTGACAATTGACGGAATTCCAGGTCATTTAGGAAGACTTATTATAGACCGCCTCCGTTCTTCACAACGCGAGGAAAGCTGAAGGATCTGTCGAATGAATGTTGCCCGACGTATACATCCCCTCGTAAGCGGACTCTCTCTCGCCTTCGCCCTAACAGCTTGTAATTTCAACAAGCAAAAAGTGAATACGGACAATGAGGCAGCGGCCCCTGTAACCACGGCTGATCTCAATTATGCCAACGTCAATAGCAAGGTTATCAGTCTTTACTGCCTATCATGTCATTCAGCAGCAGGTGGAAACCGTGCCGGTGTAAATCTCGAAACCTATGCTTCGATTATCGGTAGACTCGAGCTCGTGCAGGCGACAACTATTCTAGAGAGAAGCATGCCGCCGTCGGGTGAGAGCCAATTGAACAGCAGTGCTTATGCTCTGCTCAAAGCATGGATCGAAGCCGGCGCTCCCCAATAAGCAGTCATGACAACTCGAAGCAGTTAAGGAATCCCATGAAAACATTCTTTCGTTTGTCAGTTATCTTCTTGCTTTTTTCCGCCAGCTTGCTCTTGCCGCAGAAAGCCGCTGCGTTTCCTGAAATGGTCCGCAAGGGTTATCCCAACTGCGTGACCTGCCACGTGAGCCCGGCAGGCGGTGGTGTGCTTACAGAGTACGGCCGTGAGATCAGCAAAGACGTTCTCGCGACCTGGAGCGGCGAAAAGGAAAATCAATTCCTTCACGGGGCTGTCAAGCTCCCTGAAATCCTAAAGATCGGCGGCGATCTCCGCCGCATCCAGACCTATGTGAACAGCCCCCAGTTTGAAACCGGCAAATGGTTTCTGATGCAGGCCAATATCGAAGCGGCCTTGGTCACGGAGCGCGTGACTGTCGACGCGAGTGCGGACTATGATATCGGCAACCCCGATACCAAAGATGATGATGTATGGATTAGCCGCCGGCACTTTGTTTTGGGCCAAATCAGTGACGAAGCATCAGTTCGTGTCGGGAAATTTCTGAAGAACTTTGGATTGGGTGTCGCGGATCACACGGTCCAGATCCGTCGCGGCATCGGTTGGGACCAAGGCAGCGAGACCTACAACGCCGAATTCAATTACATCGCCGAGAAGTTTGCCGTGACCACAACCTATGTCGGGGGACGTCCGGATGATAATGAAGTGATCAGCGAGAAGGGTGTGGCTCTAACGGGCAGCTACTTTATCGAACCGGCCTATAAAATCGGCGCGAGCTTTTTCTCAGGCAAAAGCAATGATGAAAACACCCGCACAATCTTCGGACCAAACTGGTCTCTGGGTTTCAAAAAAATCGCTTACTGGCTCGGCGAGTTTGATCTTCTCAGTCAAGCGCCCAAGAACGGCAAAAAAACGATTGGCTACGTGAGCTTCAATAAGCTGGGTATCGAGGTTTTCCGAGGGGCAGACCTCTATCTGCTGCACGAGACGAAGAAGAACGATACGGATGCCAAGTACATCGATTTCATCGGCTACGGACCCGGCTTTCAATGGTCGCCACGCCCCCACTTCATCTTTACCGGTCAGTGGCAGAAACAATTGCGTCCTTCCGCCAATAAGCCCCGCACGATTGATACTGCGTATTTTGTAGCCCAGTACTCAATTTAATCAACTAAAACCAAAAGAGCCTTGCCGTGACGCTGAGGCTCTTCTTTATTGCTTGAAACATATCAGTTGTTTTGGATTGCAGGAGAAAGCCGAAATTGCAAAAGCCACCCATGCTGCGCGTAAATGGCTTCACAAAGAAATGGCGTCCCCAGGGGGATTCGAACCCCCGTCGCCGCCGTTGTTGTTGTTGTTGTTGGGTTGCAATCCTAACGAGACAAATCCAGCAGTCTCGTTGCACTCACGATGAGACAAACTTCCGCAAGCGATTAAGCTAATCCTGCACCTCAGTCCGCCGATACTCCCCCCTGGGGTTTTATGGCGTTCACCTTATCTGCAAATAAGCATCGAGCCGTCATCTGCTCCCCATATTTGCGTAATGATCAAAATGAACTGACCGTGAAAGGTTTAGGCGAGGAGAGCTTTGAAAGGCTCAGGCGCTGCAAAAAAACAGGCGAACCCCGGCTGCCAAGGGGTTCAGCCACGACAGCAAGCGCCGCGAGTGCTGCTGATCGGTTTTCTCGACTGGTCGTGGACGTGTCCCTCGCCAATTGCTTTTAAGGATCAGCTGAATAAATTTGAATCTTTAGCTATTTTTTTGAAGGGCTTGAAAATCAAGGAATCCCGTTGTCAATCAAGGGGCCTTTCACGTTTGACTAGACCTGCCTAGCGTATAAAGCCTAACAATTCCGAAAGCAGCTTTCGAGATTTTGGACTCGATCTATCGATTCAGCTACCTGGCACGGCAGCCGCCGCCAGGGAAGCCCTCGTTTTGATCCTCTCATTTATTGTCGGTAACCTTTGTGATGACTTGACTCGTATGAGAACGTTCAGTAGAAGCTGCGTTACAACCCCCCAAATTTTACAAGGTTTTTACAAAAAATTGCTCATCACTTTTTGTGGACTTGGTATACAGGCTTTGAAAAATTGAAGGAGAAAATCAATTTTTTGCCAAGGTTGATCCAGGCGCTTGCCGCCCGGGGATCGTGCCATTGTCCAAAGGGAGTTATAAGCAATGTCCGACAATAAATCTGAAATCTCACGTCGTAAAACCCTTCAAGTTATGGCGGGCCTTCCCCTTCTTCCTATGAGCAGTCTCGATCGTTT
>JACMPP010000145.1 GCA_014377445.1 Oligoflexus sp. | reverse complement strand
TATTTTTTAACTTTCTCGTGAGTTGCTGGAACGATTTTTTGTTTTTAAAGTCATCTTTCAAAGCATTTGAAGCCTCATGACTGATGTCGCTGATGACGGCAATATCTTTTCGCTTGGCCTCAGCTTTCCAGAGACGAACGCTTTTGGCGAGGTCACAGCCCCCGTCTTTCATGATGGCTTTCAGATGAGGTTCATCGCCCAATAAGCCATGCAGGGCTTCGGCTACGTCCTCACTCTTCCATGACCCTCTCACGACTATTCCAGCGCAAGTTACGTCTTCAAGTGTGACCGAGCCTTCTCGCTTAAGGTAGATATCGACAGAGGAAGTCTTAAGACTACCAAAGCCTTTTTGTAAGCGATGTCCAGAGTCATATCTATGATGGTAATCCAATCCACTTTGGGGGCCTTCATGTATCGAAGCGAGGCCAGCCCCACCCGGCAGACCCAGTTAATGGTCGAGCTGAAATGAGGAATCCAACCCTCAAAGCCAACACAGGAAAGGACTCGAGGGACAGCGCGAAAAGATATACGCGCATTAACGATCAGAAGAATGGCAATAATCATGGTCGAAGTATCGGAGGGGATGGGCTTGATCAAGCGCTAACAGCGAAAGGCTTCTATGAGTGAATCACGCTCATCGCAGAGGAGTTTTTCACGCTCGATTAAGTCAGCTTGAACTGACCTTATCCGGGCAATCTGGCGAACAAAATTCTTATTCAATTTCCTGCGTTCGATGGCTTTTGGCTTCCAGTTGGTCGAGATTGAATCTCTGAGAAACATATGGAAAACGAAACCACTTACTTGGACGAAACGGCTGTCTGAGGTCTTGAGCGTAATAGAAACTCAAACGACCTTTGAAATTTTGATGACGATGTTAGAGCACAACGATCCTGATCTTGTTGTCATCACAATTGAGTCCCTTCGTTCGTGGAAAGGTGATTTTAAAATACAAAAGAAAAACGTGGATTCGTTAAAGGCTCATTGCCAGTCGAAAATAGCAGAGCGATGGAAGGACGATAATTGGAAGAACTATTATTTTGAATATCTCAACTTTATAATTGAGAGATATATTGTCCCCATGTAATGGGTTAGCTTTGCAAGTAGCGGATTCAGTCATGAGTGGAGGAAGGGCGACTAGCTCACTATGCTTCACCCTGAAAGCCAAAGAAAGCACACGAAAAAAGCCCCAGGCTTATAACCAAGGACTTTTTTCTTTTCGTGTTTGCCATCCGATAGGAGATGGCTCCTCAGGACGGGCTCGAACCGCCGACCCAGTGATTAACAGTCACTTGCTCTACCTCGTAGCAGGGATTGTGTAAACCTATTAAGTATTTAGAGGCAAGCCTTTTCGAACTCCGGACGCGACTGTCTAAGGCCTTGACAGTCAAGTCAGAGGGGTCGTGCTTGGTAAAACCGAGAGTTGGATGAACCGGGTGTAATCTTAGTAAGGATAAAGCACGGTCGAGGTCTGCAGCGGTGAACCACACCTGCTCTTTGATTAATCGACTTTTTTTTAAGCCACGCGATATATGGTTTTGATTTTTCCTCTCGAATCACGAAATTTTTTGAATATTCCAAAAGAAAGAACGGGTGAATGGAGTTGGGTTCTGTTTGAAGCCATAGGCTTGACGCGATAGATGATGCAGGAGGTTGATTCTTTCGAATCATGCGGCTGGCTGAATTTTAGGGATATTCCACTGAATAAGCGGGCGGGAGAATTTATGTCCAAGTTGGATTTGGGGATTTTTAGGTTTAACGGACTGCCAATAAATAAAAAAAGCCCCAACTCAATTTAAGAGAAGGGGCAAAATAGCAGATATTTTTTTATTATTTCCAGCTGGGAGGAATTAATCGAGTGGGCGCGACCTTTTTGCATTGAGCCAGGTTAGGATAAAGTTTGCAGATCGGTGAGCCAAGATCAGCTCCGTGCACTGGAATGGAAATAGGATTGTCCCTTCCACGAAAGATTGGATTCACACCATCAAAGTGTTTTAGGCATTTGGCAGAAAAAGGATTTTCTTTGCAATAACGGCCTGTGGGTGAGAACTCAAGTTTTTTCAGACACTTTCCAGCTAATGGATTTTGCTGGCAGAAGAGTTCTTCGCTTTTTGCAAAAAGGTCCGTCATGCTGGGGATTTCATCAGGATTTTTAGTGCCATCTTTTCCCTTACAGCCCGTGTTAAAGCCTGGAGTTTCTTCTTTTAGCTCACTGCTGATGCAACTTACTCTTGGATTAGAGCAATCAAGTTTACCTTTACTGTCTGTGACAGGCTTAGGGGTCAAAGATATATTCTCGTCTTTTCCCTTATTATCTACCGCTCCGCAGTGAGCCCTAGGATCGAGGCAATCTAGGTATCCAGCACCAATACCTGTGACTGGCTTTTTAGGGCCAAGGGTGCCTATTACAGGAGCATCACTCCCATCACCTGGCCCATTTGAGCCGTCTGGAGGGAGACAATTTGTGTTTTCAGCGCACTCAAAGTCGCCGCCGTCCGTACCAGGGGTCTCCGGTGGAGTTTCGGGTGCTGGAGGTGTCCCACCGTCTGGGCTTGAAGGCTCCGGAGAAGGCTCGGGCTCTGGAGCAGGCGTGGGGGTCGGCTCAGGTTCTGGATCGGGAGCAGGCTCAGGAGTTTTAGGCTCAGGTGCGGGCTCCGGCTCTTTTGGAGGTTTGGGTTCATCTGGCTTTGGCTGAGGCTCGGGGTCATCAGGTGAAGGGAAACCTGGATCCCCAGGACAGCTCTGTGAGCAGCCTGCGGTCTTACCTGGATGATTAGGGTCGTCAAAGCAAAAATCAAAGACACAGCCCTTGTCTGGACTAAGAGTCTCACCCTTGGTGATAATGTCGCAATCTGCTTTGTCACTAGATAAAGGAAAGCCTAATCTTCTTCCATCAGCCATAGCAGCTGGCAAAGGAGCTTGGAGTAAAATCAGCAAAGCTAAGGAAAAACGTTTTTTCATGACTTACCTGTTTAACCTTATTTCTTTGGACTAACGGTTAGAGTCATCTCTTCACCGTCACGGCTGATTAAAATTTTAACTGGTTTTGTTGGAGAAGTGATTACCGAAGAGCTTTCTGCAAAGGCTCCAACTGAATTAATGGTCTTATTTCCAATTTTTAAAACTTTGTCCCCGTCTCTGGCTCCAGCCTTGTAAAGAGCTGAAGAATCTCTTAAGTGGGAAAGAGCAAAACCTTCATCTGATTTTGAGTTTTCTACAGCCAGATCTTTATCAACCTTAATTTTTGCTTTCTCAGAAAAGCCAAGTGTCGAAATAAACAGCGAAGACAAAATGATTAGTTTTTTCATGTTCGTAAAATTCCTTGATTAGAGTGGAGTTACGCTAATTCTTTGATCGTTCTGATAAGTCTCAAGATATTTTTTTCCGCTTGCATCGGTTAAAATATGGTCGCCTTCTCTTTTGCCATTTACATAATTTCCTTCACGAATATCTCCGTTAGGAAATTTCATAGTTCCCTTCCCAAAAAGCTTTCCGTCCTTTAACTCGCCTGTATAGACAAAACCTTCGGTGAAAGAAAGAGTGCCGTCTCCGTTAGGGAGATCATTAGCCCAACGCCCTTCGTGGCTAATATATTTAGCTCCTGAAGGCCAAACTTGCCTTCCAAATCCGGTCCTGACATCGTTATGCCATGAGCCAGTGTAGCTTTTACCGTCTTTATAGTTCTGAGTCCCTTCGCCCTCTCTCATGCCTTTAAGCATGGAGCCTTCGTAACCTTCATTGTCGATTACGACAGACACTTTACCGTCTTGCCAAAGAGTTGGAGAAGATGTGGCGGATGAAATAAAACCAACGGCATCAGGATAAGCAACTGAAGCGTGAATAGTTCTAAGAAAAACTCCATCAACACCAATCATCATGGTATTTACGCCAACGAGCTGTCCGAAAGAGTTAAAAACTCCTCCTCCACTATCGCCAGGTGCAGTGTAACCATTGCTATTAGCGCCTATTTCGCCAAGTAAAGTGAAATACCTTTCAGAAAAAGGGGCACTAAAGTTCGTTTCTAACTCAACCTTACTTTTGGCGTATTTTACTATACGCCTAGAATTATTCTCCGCACAGTTTGCGACTGTGATCCAGGGGAATTCTGATTTGAAGGCAATGTTGACTTTTTCACAGCCAAAGCCAGTCACAGTAAGTTCTTCTCCTTTGACGGGACGCGCTGAACCAATAGTGGAAACCGTAACAAATGAATCAAAGAGGCTTTTTTCTTTAATGGTTTTAAAGCGAATAGAAAAAGTTGCTAAATCGCTTGTCGTTGTGACCTTTGAAAGAATACTAGAATAACTGGGATGAATGACGACATTCACCATTTGAAGGCTAAATATAAGTCCGTTACTTGCACTGATTGAAACTTGGGATTCTTTTCCGCCATCTGGAAAACAGTGAGATGCGGTCAAAAAGCTGTCTTCTCCAATTCGTGTAGCCGAGCAATCTCCGCCCGAACTTGTAAGCGAGATAAAACTAATAGTTGATGGATAGCTCCCCTTGATAGCTTGATTACCTTCGCCGTAGCTTCCGCCAATAATCTTCGTATCAGATGCATCTCTGTCATTGCCACAGCCAACGAGCAAAGAAGTCCATAAAGCAGCTAAAATTATTTTTCTCATTTATTTGCCTTTGATAAAATTATGTCGTCATCGGTATTAGAAGTTTTGTCTTCGCCATCGCTGGATAAAATCAAAACGCCGTTTTCAGTCTTGCAGTGGATTGGCTTTTGCCACTGGTCTTCAAACTTAAATAACTCTGCCGTTTTGATATCGCAAGTCAGTTCCCCGTTGTTTCGCAAAGATGCGTTCTCAAGCATGGAAAGATAATTTTCTAAGGTTTGCCTTGTAGGGCTAAGGACCTTTTCTTTTGTAATAGGGATTGGCATCGAGGGAGTGATAATTTTAAAAAACGTATAGACTAGAAAGGCCATAAAGCCAAAAGCAAGAGTAAGCTTTGTTTTCCCAACTGACTTCAAGATATTGTCTCCATAAAGCGCATTCGTAAGTGTTATCTAGGGGTAAATTTGACTCATGTCAATCGATGAGGAAGGCGTTTGTTTAAAATTTCTAAATAATCGTTCTCTTGGCTAAAAACTTCCTGTTCCTACCGCTACGTGAAGTCGAAATAAGCAATATTAGACCCATTTAGCCTTAAACGGGGTGAGCGAAATAATAGTCAAGGTAACGGGCTTAGAGGTTGGTGCGAACAAGGGGCCGGGACCCTGGAGCAAAACGATTCGTCGTGCCGCCCTCACATTGAACTCATCGTACTTTCCGAGGTCCACACTATTTTTGAGAGAGAATAAAATGAACCAAACCAGCGAAAAGCAAAAATGAACGAAATTGAAATTTCGGTCATTAATTTTGGGTTGAGTTGTGAGGTTTAATAAGGAGTATAGTGCCCGACTATGGTGTGAAAAAGATTATAATTCGACAACGATGGGTAGGTTGGTTGCTGCGTAGTTCACGGTACAAATTGAAGCGTTGACGAAAATTGTGTCGGCCTCCCTCCGAACTCCATACCCCTGATATTAAAAACTCCTCCCGGCCATAGTTTCTCATGACCTACCAGATCCGGGTTTCGAGGTTTTTCTCAGGTACACCGTTGGGTGAAAGATTTTAGATTTAGTAAAGTGCATTGGCGAGAAATAGGCATAAAAAAATCCTGGTGAGCTTTCCCGACTAAAGTACAACTCATTGATCCAGGACCTGACTTTATGGCTATCAATTTTCGCTTCACGAATAAAGCACTTTCTTCTGCTGGCGGTTTGACGCTATTTAATCAGCTTATAGAAAACAGCTGTTTAGCTTCAACTGTCGCTTCGGCCATGCCCTCCAATAAAATTAATCCGGCCTCTTCGGCTTACGACAAATTTCGAAATCTCCTCATGGGTTTTCTGATGGGTGCCGACTGTCTCGATGACATGAAAAAATGCCATGAGGATCCCGTCTTTGATTACATTTCCGGTGACACTCTAACACCAGTGACTTACGGAAACTTCCTCAGGAAGCTTTAAAAAGCCTGACATACGGCAACTCAATAAGTCGCTATCATCGCAGGCCCTCGCCCTTCACAAGGCGCTCAACCCGAACGGCGACATCGTTCTAGATATCGACTCCACCTCGCACCTCCAGTATGGCAGAAAAATGGAGGGCTTAAAGTTCAATTATTCAGGAGAGAACTGTCTCGATTCGCTCGCAGTATTCGATCAGTTTGGACTAGCCCATCATCTCGACGTTCGTGAAGGTGCGACGTTCACGGCAAACAATGCCCCCCTACGTAATCGAGGAACTTGGCCGAGCCTTACGGAAGCAGCTGCTAGGACAAGCTCGGTATTTACGCGCTGATTCCGGCTACTGCAATAACCAGGTGTTTGATGCTTGCGATAAATTTTGGTTCAAATTTGTTATCGCCCTGCGTGAAAATTTCTACGGCGGCCTCTTCAAAAAGCGACTCGAATGGCGAAAGGCCAAGAGTGACGTTCTTTTGGCCGAAGGCGTAGAACTTGCGGAGAATCACTACTCGTCTAAGCAGAACGGAAGGCTCTATCGAGTTGTCCTCATGCGAAAGCCCATACTCGGACCACGGCCCCTGTTCGAGGACGCTAAATGGGAATACCATGCCTTCATCACAAGCCTGCTCAGCCATGAGATGTCTCACGACGACCTGATACTATTCTACAGGGGACGCGGTAACGCGGAAAACTACATCAAAGAACTCAAGTACGGCTTTGATTTGAAACACTTTCCTTGTCAGAAACTCGATGTCAATCGCGTCTATGGATTGGTCGCTGCGTTTGCCCATAACTTGACGCGATTCGTATCGTGCCGAATGTTTCCTGGCAAAACAGCCTTTGTGAAGAAATTACGATTTAGACTCATAAACCTTGCCGCTCAGGTGGTTCGTCAGGCAAGGCAAATCCATATTGTCTTTAACACTCGTTATAAAGAGGAGATCACTCGCTGCATTATGAACATAAATCTCAGTCCGAGTTCTGGGTAAAGACTCGTCAATCAAAACACCTGATCTTTGACAGCTTCATAAAGATCCGGCTGAGCTACGCCCTACTTAGGGAAAAAGGTGTGAGAGCGGTTTCTGTCACCGAATGGATTGTCATGTCCTGAAGGCAGATAGCGGGAAATAGGGCGTCAATCCGCGATATAAAGAAAGCCAAGAATGCGAGAAGAAGAGCCCAGAATCTAAACGCAAGGTGGCCCCCTTCGAATTGGAACCGCCAAAAGCGGTTTATTCGGAACGAGAAAAAAAGTTTGAGAGGGAGTTTTTGGGATTTGGGATCAAAGGCTGAAAAGGACACCGTTACTTTACTGAAGAAAAGTTCGGGTGGTGGGAAAGATGGCTCCTCAGGACGGGCTCGAACCGCCGACCCAGTGATTAACAGTCACTTGCTCTACCAACTGAGCTACTGAGGAACTCGAGAAGATTTAGGATTAACGAAAGTCGGAAGAACTGTCAAGAACAGACCTTCCGCTTTTTTGTTTATTTCGCAAGTTCCAAGACACCGAGTGATTTTGACACAACTTCCAGAATTCGATCGACCTCAAATGGCTTGGTAATGTAGTCATTGCAGCCCGCTGCGAAGCCTTTTTCGATGTCTTCTTTTGATTTGCGACCCGAACAAAGTATCAAGGGAACATGACTCAAGGACGGATGCCCTTTCAACATGGAACAAAGCTCCAAACCATCGACCCAAGGGAGGTTAATATCGAGAAGAATAAGGTCAAACTGAGCCGTATCTAGAATCTTTGTCAGGCCCATAGCGTCTTCTGCCAAAATTACTTTGTAATTTTCGCTTTCAAGAATTCTTTTCAAGGCATTGCGCATGATCTCTTCATCATCAACAACGAGTATACTAGGTTGATACTGATCTTTTTTAAGGCTTCTGAAGTCATTGAGATCGACTATGTCTTGACTGGCCAGCCTCTTCCGCGTCATAGCTTCAACCTGACGACGAATAGAGCGGTCGGCTATGTTTTTGTTACGGTGGTTCATGTGATCTTAGATCCCTTCCTAGGTTCTTACAGAGGCCGCAATTCTTACCTGAAGTAGGACTGCCTCACTTATAGTCGGTAAACAGGCGGAAAACCTGAGGCCCTCCGGGTTTTCCCCTATGGGTCGGATGAAAAAAGAGGCAAAAAAGTGAGTACTCCCGAACCAATGCAAGAATGCACCCTCGAAGTCTCCTGGACCATGACTCATCCGAGCCTCGAACCGAAGAGGTGGTATCACTTCGTTTCCCAGGCTGCGCTTCCGCAAAGTGATGCTTTGCAGAAAGCTACAGAGAAGGCTTTCGCATGGCCTGAAGGCACCATTGCCGTTCTTGAACAAGCCTTTGAACTCCATTTGAGCCGAAGCGTCGGTTGGCAAATCGATGCGTTGTCTAATCGCGCCCCTTGGATCCAGGCGGCTCAAATTTTCCGTCGAGGCGTCGCCTACTCAAAACAAGAGCCGGCCTTGATCTCAGGCAGTTATAAAGTCCGTTTTTTATCTGGAAATGAAGCTCCGGAGCTCTTCGTTGAGGATGGGCCTCATCTTATCGATGCTAAGGTTGCGAAGGCCTGGAAGCTTAAGCTTCGCCCGCAAGATCTCAGCCTCAATCTGGACGAAAATTCGAAGTCACTCGATACAGCTGCCCAGATAAGAAACTGGATTCATGAACACTCGGGTGTTGTCACCATCGTTGGTGGCGGCATTCTTGCTGACGTCGCGGCATTTACATCAGCCTTGCTGAATCGCCCTTTTCGCCTCATTCCCACGACACTGCTCGCTATGCTCGACGCGTGCGTTGGGGGTAAGACGGGAGTGAACTTTGGGCGTTTTGGCAAAAACCAGCTCGGCCTCTTCGCTTTTCCTCTCGAAGTCGTGATCACTCCGGCCTGGCTCAAAACTTTGAATGAACGGGAATTCAATGCGGGACTCGCCGAAGGTTATAAGCATGCGGTTATTGCGGGTGATAAACAGCTTGCTGATATCATCGCTAAGATGCCGTTCTTAGTCCCGTCGATCGAACCCTATCTTTCCCGCTTGGTGGCGGTGAAGGCCCAGATTATCAGTGAAGATCCAAGCGAGGCGGGCAAGCGCGCGATCCTTAACTTTGGCCATACGCTTGCCCATGCCCTGGAAAAAATTTCGCATCAGTTTAATGCCAAGGATCCAATCCTCCACGGTGAAGCCATCGGTATCGGCATGCTCTTCGCTCTCTATCTGAGCCATCGAATCGGTCATCTCAATGACCATAGCTATCAGGAGATTTCGGAACAGATTGAATCCTCCTGCTTTCTGCTTTCCGCCGAAAAACTTCGCGACCATCTGGGGCTGGACCAGCTCCCGGAAGGCAGTCTGCTGGATCTTCTTGCCGAAGGCGTGATGCAGGATAAAAAAAACCAGGATAGCGGCTCTTCGGAATGGGTTCTTTTGGAGGAATGGGGCCAGTTCGTTAGGCGCGGGGCACTCTACACGGCACCCGTAGGTCATGAGCAATTCAAGAAACTTTGCCGAAGCTTTCTTCTGGAAAGTGGCTTGATCGACTCGCGACTTGCTCTCAAACTTTGATGTTAAACTCAAAACAAAAATCCTAAGCCCAGGTTATCCTGAAGCTTAGGATCGACTCGTTTCATTAAATGACTGAGCTTACTGGTAGTGCGCTCTGACTTCGACCAGCTCCACTTCCATGCGCCCCAAGAGGTCCGCGGCTGCTTTGAAATCGCCAATGCGAGCCAGTCCCTGGACTTCGATTGCTGAAGTCAGAAGTTTAGCCGCGCCGATTTTCAGAGCCGAATGCGAGAGCTCTTGAGCGAGCCCATCAAGGGCGCCTTTGTCTTTGCTGACCAAACAACCTTGCGCCTTGCGAAGGGTTTGACTCACACGGGCCAGGCATTCGTCACGATCAGCCTTGGGAGCTTCGTAACTGCTGGTCTGAATCGCTTCAAAAAGCGAAAGCATGTGCTCATCGATTGGTTGTAAAAAACGCAATTCGATCGTGGTATCGATCTCATCGATTCGAGTTACAATTTTCCCAGGCTGAACCTTTATCTTTGATGCCTTTTCCATACTTTCCCACTCCGTTCTTTGACATGAGCCAGGGTTACTGTAACAAGGCGATCGGCCGACCACCCACTGGAATAACGATTCGTGTTTAGACGAAGTTATTCTATCACCTGGCAGTAATGCAAGGCATGTTCCAATGGGAAGGGGCATTGGGGCTAAAAAAAAGATCAAAGATTAGTTTTACTTAGGGAAGCCTGCTTACGGACCACTTGCATAGTTGCTGAGCACGTAGCGAAAAGACCCGACAATTGTCAAATGCTCCTTCGTGTAACCTGGCGGAAGGGGGCCGAAGGGTGAGGCCAACTTAAGGCCTTCAACAACGGCGTCATCAAGAATTTTATGACCTGAGGTTTCGACGACTTTGATGCGTGTGACCTTGCCGTCTTTCGCAATCGTGAACTCGACGTGAACCTCACCTTGAAGGCCCCGGCGGACAGCTTCCGCAGGATAGACCCAGACGAGCTCGAAGGCTTTTCGAATGGATGTGAAGTAGCCGATGAACCGGAAGTTCGTCGTATTCATGTCGATCTTATCGCCGGTTTCCACTTCTTCTTCCACGAAGTCCTGGTAACCCGCTGCGACCTGATTATTCATCTCTTTTGAATTGGGCATCAGGGCTTCGTATTTGGTACGGGGCTTCATTTTCTCTTGAGAGGGAACGATTACCGTGCCGTCCGGGGCTGTGATACTCGGCATTTTTTGCCTTTGAGCCTCAACGGTTAGCGACTTCTTTGGAGTCATCATCATCGGCTTAAGATTTTCAGGCTTAGTCTGGTCCTGTGCCGCTTCGGGAGACGGACGTCCGGCCTTCTGAGGCTTAATATCGCGGCCTAACTGACCTGGATCTGCCGCTTTTGGACGAGGTAATAGACTGGAAATCTTCTTCTCAACTTCGGCGATATGATCTTGAGCCCCTAGACGGGACGCGACTGTGGGAGCTTTTGTCTCGGTCAGGGGCGTCTCAAGAATGCGGTCAGGATCCTTCGCTTTCTTAGTCTCCACTTTCTTCTTCTTAACGATATTTACCTTCACGTCCTCATGCTTTTCTGTCGTCTTTGGCGTGGGCAGCAATGGATTTCGGCCGTGATTTGGTAATTCGGTAATGGATATGATATGGAGGAGAAGTGAGACGAGGATAGCCGCGAGAACCCAGTACCAGCTTTGTCCTGGCACACCAGTGAACATTGTTATTTTATGGGTTACCTTTTTCAATCGGGCCTCTATTTCGACTCGGCAAGGCAGTAAATATAAGCAAAAACGCTTGTGATATTAATTGCCGGGCCCAAAAAAACAATGTGGCGTCTCAAAAAGGGTCATCGCTGGCCTTCATGACCTTATGGTAGTTTATCGGTAAAAGTTCAAGTACTTGAAGGGTAACCCATGCAATTTCGTGAAAAATTTTCCAACCTTCTAATGCTTTTAGTAATTTTTCTTGGCGCCCCGTTAGCTTGTGTCGAAAAAGCCGTTGACCCTTCGGATCCCGCGGCGAACTTTGCTAACGCACGAGCACCTTACGATGACGAAATGTATGAGGTTGCGATTACGCGATTGGGTGAATTTAAATCACGTTTTCCTTATAGCAAAAATGCGCCGGATGCGGAGCTGATGATTGCTAATAGTCATTATAAGCTGGGACAGTATCCCGAGGCAGCTGCTGCGTACGAACAATTTGCTAAACTTCACCCGCGCCACGCAGAAGCAGACATGGCTCAATATCGAATCGGCGAGTCTTACTGGGCAGAAGCACCTGAAGAGATTGATCGAGAACAAGAATATACGATAAAAGCCATTACCGAATGGGAAAAGCTTGTCGTGAGTTATCCAAGCAGTACTTACAAAGGTAAAGCGGATGAATTCCTGAAAACCGGCAAACGAAGAGTCGCCGACCATTCCGAATTCATCGCCCGCTTCTACTGCAAACGCGAAATCTATCATGCCTGTGCTTATCGTTACATCGAGCTTGCCGAGCAATATCCCCAATTCAAAGATCTGCAAAAGGTTGCTTTTGCTGAAGCAGGCCGGGCTTTTTCCGAGCTTGCCAAAGGCAAGTCCAAAGACGAGCAAAGCGATACCAACATATATTACAAATCAATGAGTTCAGCTCAGCTTCAGCAAAAATCCGAAGAAATGTTGCGCCTCTCGGCAGCAATTACCCTCTAAGGAACCCGCGATTTCGACCGACAGACCCCTACGTAATTCTTCTGAATCTTGGAAGTTAGCTTCCGATCTGGGGTACAAGTTTGTGTCATTTTTTTATCAGCTTAGCTCTATTCCTTATGGTCGCTTGTCAAAGCGCTCAAGAAACGAAGCCCGTGGAAGCGGAGCTTACGCCTAGCCCTGAAGTCAGCGATGCCCGCCCGGAAGTGGAAGCTGAGCAGCCGATCCAACCGCGTTTCTGCAACGATGATATCTATACACAACATATTCGCGACGAATACAGCCGTCAGAACACGGGCCGTGACGCCTCGATGAACGCCAATGAAGAAAGCTTTAAGGTCCTTCGTTACCAGTTGCCTTTGGAATTTTCCGGCGCTCCGATTTCGCCTTCGTCCCGAGTCCTGTCCTGGATTTCTTATTTCACAGGTCGCGGTCGCTCGGACTTCCTCCTATGGCTTGTGCGTAGCGCATCCTATCGTGAAAACGTCGTTCAGCTTCTGCAAAAAGAAGGCCTCCCCCCCGAATTCTTTTTCCTTGCCATGATCGAATCCGGTTTCAGCAACTATGCGTTCAGCCCTGCAGCGGCTTCTGGAACCTGGCAATTTATGAAACCGACGGCTGAACATTATGGACTCCAGGTCAACTATTGGGTCGATGAACGCCGTGATCCATCCAAATCCACAATGGCCGCCGCGCGCTACCTGAAAGATCTTTATTCCCAGTTTGGTGATTGGTATCTGGCGCTCGCCGCCTACAATGCCGGACCTACCCGCGTGATCAACGCCATGAAAGCCATGAAGACCCGCGATTACTGGGTTCTGGCCCGCTCCCCTTATCTAAGACCTGAAACCAAAGATTATGTACCCAAACTCCTGGCCGCACTGATCGTCGCCAGCCATGCGACCACCTATGGCTTCGAAGTGGTAGCTGACATCCGCAACAAGGCTCCGACGGCCAGACTCGAGCTCTACAACTCTTATCGCGTCTCAGACATCGCACAGAGGCTCGGGGTTCCCGAGAATGACCTGATGCACTGGAACCCAGAGATGATGCAGGGCATCACGCCCCCGATCAATCCCGCCCGTAGGAAGGTTTACTTCCTCCGCATCCCCAGAGCTCTTCAAGAGCGCTGGACCCAAATCGAACCCGATCTCGAACGCCTTACCATCTCGGACATACTCATCCACAGGGTCAAACGCGGTGATACCGTCGCCTCGATTGCACGTATGTACAAGGTGAGCGTGAAAAAGATTCTGGACACCAACCCCAAGCTGAACGCCAAGCGCCTTAAGCTCGGCCAGTCCCTCAATGTTCCGGTGCCTTCCATACAGAGTGGAAGCATTGCCGGTATGCAACTCCCGAAAAACCAGTAGTTCCGAGTTTTTTACATTGCAAGCGAGCGCCTCCTGAGAGAAATCTTTAATTGCCCGAATTGGCAAATTGAGGAGACTCCGATGGATGACTACCCCTTTGTAAAAGATCGTCTGTACTGCCCAGGGCCCACGCCTGTCCCTCAAGCCTCAGCTATCGCTGCCCTGCAGACCAATGTGTATCACCGCACAGACCTCTTTCGAGAAAAGTTCCTGCGTGCTCGAAGTCTCCTTCAGGATTTTTTTGGTAGCTCCGAAGCCCCTTTGATACTGACCAGCTCAGGTACGGGTGCTATGGAAGCCGCCATGGTCAATCTGACGAGCCCAAAAGAGCGAGTGCTGGTTCTTAATGGGGGTAAATTTGGCGAGCGTTGGGCTAAGCTTGCTTCAGCGTATCAGTGTGAAGTTATCAGCTATGAGTTCCCATGGGGAGAAGCGCCCAAAGTTGAGAAGATCAAGCAATACCTAGACGCCAATCCGGATATAAAGGCCGTTTTTTTCCAGGCAAATGAGACCTCAACCGGCGTTGCCTATCCCGTTCAAGAAATCGCAGCCACCATTAAATCCTGTTCAGAGGCCTTCGTGGTTGTCGATGCCATCTCTGCGTTAGTCGCCCATGATCTGCCGATGGATAAGCTGCAAATAGATTGCCTTCTTACCGGGAGTCAAAAGGGCTTTGGAATCCCACCAGGTCTTGCTTTTATTTCTCTTTCCGAGCGCGCTTGGAAGAATCTTTCATCCCGTCCAAAGTTTTATTTTGACTTGAAAAAAGAGCGCGAAGGCCAAGACAAAGGTGAGACCGCCTGGACGCCAGCAACAACTCTTGTGGAGAGTTTGATCGTCTCGCTTGAAGTACTGGCCAAGCTTGGGCCACAAGCCTGTGAAACCCATCATAAACGCATGGCCAATGCCTGCCAAAAAGCGGCTTCCGCTATGGGGTTGAAACTCTTTAGTAAATCGCACCATTCCCATGCTCTGACCGCGATCGAATTGCCGACACAGGTCGATGGCAGCAAACTTCTCAAGTACTGCCAAGCCCGCTTTGGCACTGTGTTTGCGGGTGGGCAGGACCATCTTAAAGGCAAAATCGTCCGACTTGCACACCTTGGAATCGTCGATGAACTCGATCTGATTGGCGGCATCGCCGCGCTAGAAATGGGACTGCAAAAACTCGGTGCGACCAGCAAACTGGGAGTGGGTGTTACTGCGGCCATGCAGGCACTGAACGCGATCGATTAGGCGGGCAATGTCCTAACATTTGTTCGTTGAATGCCAAGGCTTTCAAAGAATTTTGGCCGTAACGCCAGCAATGTAACCCTTGCTGTTGCAAAATCTGTGTTTCTGCTGCTAATCTCATGCCGCAGACTGAAAAACCAATGATGAAGAGACGGATCGAGGTCTATCATGAAAATTTTAGTGTTCCTTAAAAAGACACCTGATACGGAAAGTAAGATTCAAATCAGCAGCAACAACACTGCGATTGAAACCAACGATGTCAAATTTATCATCAATCCTTATGATGAATACGCCATCGAAGAAGCGATTCAAATCAAGGAAAAAAACCCAGGAACTGAAGTCGTTATTGCCAGCTTTGGTGACGAATCAGTTCGCGAGCTTATCATTAAAGGCCTCGCAATGGGCGGTGACCGTGGGCTTCTTATCTCCAATGAAGGCCTCGCTAACCTCGACTCACTCGCAATTGCGAAAGTATTGGCTGCTGCTGTTAAAGCAGAAAAAGCCGACCTCGTACTCGTCGGCAAACAAGCGATCGATGACGACAACATGCACGTAGGACCAATGCTCGGCGAAATCCTTGATTGGGCCCATGTTAACGTTGTCAGCAAGCTCGTCCTTGACGGGACCAACGCAACTGCTGAACGCGAAGCAGAAGGCGGTCACGTTGAAGTGTACAAGTTCGCACTTCCAGCCGTTATCGGTGCAAACAAAGGTCTCAACAACCCACGTTACGCAGCTCTTCCAGGCATCATGAAAGCCAAGAAGAAACCATTTGACGTCAAAAAGCTAGCTGATCTCGTCATAGATGCAGCTCAGTTGCAGGCTAAAGTCATCGTGAAGGCTTACCAGTACCCTCCACAAAAGCCAGCTGGACAGATCTTCAAAGGTGAAGCAGTCGATGCAATGGTTGCCAAAGTCGTCAAGCTATTGCGTGAAGAAGCAAAAGTACTCTAAGGAGAGGCCGTCATGAAAGTTCTAGTATTTATTGAACAACGTGAAAATAAATTAAAAAAGGCTTCCCTTGAAGCTCTTTCGACTGCTCGCAAACTCGCTGGCTCAGCTGCAAACGTGGCGGCTGTCGTTGTCGGCGGCTCTATCGATGGCATCACGGCTGAGTTGAAAAACCACGGTGCTGACACTGTCTTCGCCGTTTCTGGCGCCACTTTTGAAAATTACAATATTTTCAACTACAGTTCCGCTGTTGAACAAGCGATCAAATCGTTCAGCCCAACTGTTGTTCTGGGTATGGCTACACCGATGGGCCGCGATGTGTTCCCACGTTTGGCAGCTCGTCACAACGCTGGTATCGCAACCGACCTAATTGAACTTAAAGCTGAAGGCGAAACCCTTGTTGGCCTCAAGCCAATGTACTCGGGCAAAGCCTATGCGGAAGTCACTTTCCAAAATAGCAGCATTCAGTTTGCAACTCTTCGTCCCAACGTTTTCAAAGCTGACGCTAGCGATGGCGCTGCCAACGTTTCGAAACTCGAAGTCGCAGCCGCTGACAGCAAGCTCAAAACTGTCGAAATTCGTAAAGACAAGAGCGAAAAAGTCGACCTTACCGAAGCCACCATCATCATTTCCGGTGGACGCTCTTTGGGTTCGGCTGATGCGTTCAAGATCTTGAACGAAGCGGCTGATGTAATCGGCGCAACTGTTGGCGCTTCTCGCGCTGCAGTTGATGCAGGTTACGCTTCGCACGAAATGCAAGTCGGACAAACTGGTAAAACGGTTAACCCGAACCTCTACATTGCTGCCGGTATCAGTGGTTCTATCCAGCACATGGCCGGTATGAGAACTTCGAAAGTCATCGTTGCCATCAACACTGACCCAGAAGCTCCGATCTTCAAGATCGCAAACTACGGTATTGTTGCTGACCTGTTCCAAGCTGTTCCGCTCTTGACGCAAAAATTGAAAGAGCTCAGAGGCTAAACTCTGGCTCTTGCCCTTTTGATACAAAACGATTTTCTCATTAGGCGCCTGTTGAAGGCGCCCATTTTTTTGCGATTAAACCTTAAGCTTCTTCCATATCAAAATAGCTTCGCCAGTCGGAACGCTGCAAAAATTCCTTGGGCGCTCCAACGAACTGAGTCACGCCGTGTTTAAGGACATAGACGAGATCGGCAAGTTGAAGGACGGCGACACGGTGAGCGACCATGATCACAGTTGACCCGTTTTTAGCCATCTCCTGCAAAGTCTTGAGAATCAGCATCTCAACTTCAGGATCGAGGGCGGAGGTTCCTTCGTCAATAACCAGCAATGGATAGGCGTAGTATATAAGGCGCGCAATTTTCAGTCTCTGCGCCTGTCCACCCGACAGGACAATATCCCCGCCCTCTCCCACTTCAGAATTCCACGACTTTGGCAGACTCTCTATGAATTCGAGCAGACCAACCTTCTTCAAGGCATTTCTGAGACGCTCTGTATCATATTCTAACGAAGGATAGACGACGTTCCCCACAAGTGGGCCTGGCAGCAATTGAACGTGCTGCGGGAGGTATCCGAGCTCCTCACGACCTTTGATCCCAAAGGTGATTGATCCCTGTCCTGGATGCCAAAGCCCCAGAAGAAGTTTTACCAGAGTGCTCTTACCAGACCCCGAAGGGCCCGCGACCGCATAGATCTTGCCTCTTTCGAATTTGGCCTGAAAGCCTTTCAAAGCCAAACTCGACGAGGGATCGTAGGTATAACTCAGATCATTGATCGCCAACGCTTCCGGAAGCTCTGGTATGCAAACCAAGGGAATCCGAGTTGCTTCAACGGATTTCATGGCATTCATAATCTTTTTGAGACGATTGAGGGCCGCCTCCCCTTCTTTATTGCTATTGAAGTAACGACCCAGTTTGGATGCGGATTGCGATAAAACGCCTAGTAGGACGAGGAAGGAGATGAGGGTACTGGCCGTCATCTCTTTTTTGGCAATAGCCCCCAGAGCGTAGATCAGGACCACCATCATGGCCCCGACAGCCACGACTTCCAGAAGGGGCGAGGTACGGGCTTTGACGCGCGCGGCTCTTAGAAAATTCTTCAAAAGTTCATTCGATTTTTTCTCCATGCGCGCTTGTTCGAGATATTCCGTCTGAAACTGCTTAATCGTTTCAATCCCGGTCATGCGCTGCTGGAGCCATTCGAGCATCATGCTTGTGTTACCGAGCGCCGCCTGAGAGCGCTTGCGCAATTTCTTGCCAAGCTTGGAAAGAATCGCGGCAGCCGGGCCGATACCCACGAGAAAGATAAGAGCCAGCTTCCAATCAAGGAGAAGAAGGTTGGCAAGATAGAAGAGCACCATGAGTAGCTCTCGAGGGAAACCTCCGTAGAAATGCACAAGATATTCTCGAACCATTCGAATATCCGTGCTGATCGCAGAGCTTATCTCCTGATCAATTTCCTGATTGAGTCCGCGACGTTTTTCAGGATCAACCTGCACATAGGCCAGCACGAGATCGGCACGCAAATCCTTCGCCACCTGCTCACTGCTTTTCTCCCAAAGATACCATTGCAGCATCGCCAGGGCCGCACGCCCCAATGCAGAGACGACGAGAGCCGTGGGAAGCACGGCCCAGAGCTCTGAACTCAACATCGACTCACGATGCAATAAATTTGAGATCCATGAACCGATATTGTCTCCCATCAACTCCTTAAAGCTGATCACGCGGGAATCATTCGGAGTGCCGAGCACGTAAAAAACGGGCCCGATCAGGGAGTAGGTGAGACTGGAAATAAAGCCGAGTGCCAGGGTGCAAAACGTCGCGACGCTCAGTGTGGGAAGTCGACGTTTCAAATAGGAATATATCAATGGATAGCCGTCACGAATTGAAATTGTTTTGAAGCCAGTGAGGATTCAAAGCCTCGATTTTGCCACTTTCGATAGTCAGACTTTGAGATTATCGCGTCTCACTGGGTATTGCCAGAATTTTGGGCGGATTGCAGACGAGCGAACCAGAGCGTCACTTTGGACTAAATTTTATCCTTTAAGAGATCCGTCATTCAAAAAAATCGACGAAAGAAAAACCCAGAAACCTTGAGGCTTCTGGGTTTGATCTTTAGTAATAGTGCGAAGGGCGGGACTTGAACCCGCACAGCCGTAAGGCCACTAGCTTCTGAGACTAGCGTGTCTACCAATTCCACCACCATCGCGGATGCTCGCCAGAGAATTCCCTAATTACACAATCTCTTTGATATTCGCTACAATTTTTGTCACGAGTCCGTAGGTCTTAGCTTCTTCAGCGTTCATCCAGTAGTCGCGAACTGTGTCTTCCTCCACTTTGGAGAGAGGCTGGCCGCACTCTTCCGCAAGCAGATGGTTGATCTTTGAGCGAGTTTTGATGATTTCACGCGCCGTGATTTCGAGGTCCGAAGCCTGGCCTTGAATATGACCACCAATCAAAGGTTGGTGAATCAAGAAGCGAGTATTGGCCATAGTATATCTGTGCTTTTTCGGCGCCCCTAGAAGGATGATCGTACCAATACTAGCCGTGAGGCCGGTACAAATAACGCGCACTTCCGAATTGATAAAGCGCATGGTGTCATAGATGGCAAAGCCGCTATTAACCTCGCCTCCAGGACTATTTAAATACATGTATATAGGCTTCGAACTATCTTGAGCGTCCATTGCCAAGAGATTGTTCACAACTTTCTTGGCAACCGCTGAGTTTATGCCTTCGGAAACGAAGATTACGCGCTTCTCGAGAAGTTTATTCTCACTTTGCTGGCCCGCTAATTGCTCTAGATCCATGCTCATACGGTATCCTCTTTTGCTGGCGATTCAACTCGATCGACTTTCATTTTATATGTCTATGCCCCTGATTTGCAAACCAGTTTTAAATCAACCCGGGCTACATCAGGCTTTGTGGATCCACGTCTACGCGCAAACGCAGGTCCCCGGCGGGCGCATGAAAGGTCTCCATGACTTCTTTGGCAAAAGCCCAGAGTTGGCGCCGATCACTTCCCATGAGGAGCAAAGTCCGTCGACTTCGACCTCGAATCGTCTCGAGCGGTGGTATGGATGGCCCCATTATGGACAGCTGCCGATAGCGACCTTCTGAAGTTTTCATTCTCTGAATGATCCACCGCTCGACCTCACCTACCCACTGCACCAGCTTATCTCGTTTGGACGAAGTAAACTCGAAGACAATCATCCGGGAGAAGGGTGGATAGTTATGCGCACGACGAAACTCCAACTGATCTTCCCAAAACTCCGAGTAACTCTGCTTGAGCCCCGCCTTAAGAACGGGATGATCCGCTCTTTGGGTCTGAATCATAACATGGCCTGACCATTCTCCGCGACCCGCGCGACCGGCAGCCTGGACCATCAATTGAAAGGTCCGTTCACCCGCCCTAAAGTCAGGCAGGTTGAGCGTTTGATCGATCTCAAGAATGCAGATCAAAGTCACCTTTGCAAAGTCATGCCCCTTGGCCAGCATCTGTGTACCAACCAGAACATCGATTTCGCCTTCACGAAAACGATCCAGGATGAGTGGCAAAGTATCCCGCTGACCGACGGAATCCGAATCCACACGCTGAATGCGTGCACCAGGAATTCCTTCCTTCAGGAAATACTCCATCTGCTCACTGCCATAACCCACAAGCACATAGGAGTCAGCCGCATCGGGCGGAATCATCTTATCGACGGCTTTTTGGAAATCACAGTAGTGGCAACGCAAAAGCGTAGATTTCTCATGCACGGTAAGTGAGATGCTGCAATTCGGGCACGCCACAGCTTTCCGATCACGGATCGAAAACAGGTAGTAGGCATAGCCCCGACGGTTCACAAGCACCATGGACTGCTTGCCTTCGGCGAGATTCGCACGAAGTGCTTCCAAAATCCGCTCATCGATAGGCAGATCGATTACGGGCATGGCGCGCTGTCGACCGGAACCGGAGAGCTTACGGGCAAAGCCCTTTTGAACATCGGTCGTTATAAATTGAATGTCAGGCATCGGCTTTCGATTGGCACGCTTCGTCAGCTCCAGAAGCTGATATTTGCCCTGTATGGCATTGGCGTAGGATTCCATTGAAGGTGTGGCACTGCCAAGTACCACAGGTCTACCTTCCAGGTAGGCCCGCATCACAGCGACATCTCGTCCGTTATAAGTAAGTCCTGTGGTTTGCTTATAGCTCGAATCGTGCTCCTCATCGACGATGAGCAGACATAGGCGATCGAAAGCGGCAAATACGGCGGATCTTGGCCCGATAAGTATTTGTCTTTGATTATTTCGCACCGATTGGAGTTCCGCCCATCGTTCGGCGGGAGCCATGGCCGAATGGACTACTGCCACCTGTCCTGGGAAACGCGCCGAGAAAACGCGGGTCATCTGAGGTGTCAGGGCAATTTCGGGAACGAGAACCATGACCTGGTTTGCCGGGTTTCGGGATAAAGCTTCAGTAATAAGTTTGAGATAAACCTCCGTCTTTCCGGCACCTGTGACACCGTGAAGAAGATAGGCCTTTCGACTTTCTGCTGACTCAAACCCGCCTTCGATAATCCTGTTCGTGACAGAGACTTGATCGGGCGTAAGCTCAGGCGCAAGGTTGGGCACAAGCGCTTCCGCCTGCTCGATGGACTTGTCAGACCAAAGCGAGGATCGTCCATGAGTCTTATCAATTGCCTCTTTGACGATAAGTCCGTCTTTCTCTAATTTTTTGAGAGTAAGTTTGGCTCCGGTGTCTTCCTGCCATTTAGCCAGTTTTGCTTTCAGGCTTTTCTGACTGTAGGGCATGCGCCGGGTCCATAGGAAACGTATGAGAGCCTGAGAGGAATGAGCGTCATCCTCCCGAACCTCGCCACCCAGCTCAGTGAGTCGAAACTGAGTCTTTTCCTTTTTGACCAGGGATACGGGCAGCATCGATCTTAGAACTTCACCAATAGGATGCAGGTAATAAGTGGAGAGCCAGCGGGCGAGGCTGAGCATAGATTCGCTATAGACGGGTAGGGGGTCGATAATTTCGTCGATGGCCTTCAGTTCCATATCACTCTTAGGACGTTCACGGCTCACAGCGAGGACTACGCCAACTAGTTTGCGCCGGCCAAAGCTTACTTTAACGCGAATTCCAGTCAATAACACGGTCTCGGATGTGTAGGTAAAAGTCTGACTGAGGGCGACTGGCACTGCAACGTCGAGATAGTACAATTCACGCCTCCTTTTTGACCCGATTTCTTCTGAACATAAGGCTGATCCCTGTGTATAGACGCATCTATTCTCTTGCGTCCAGTCTAGGTTTAAGTTACTTTTCACTTCCCTAAAGGGTGATACCTGTTTGTACTGGCAGAGCAGCCAGCTTTTGCGTCATACAAACACAAACATCCTGTCGCCATTGCGCGAGGGTATCAGATCTACGAACCACCGGAGGCTGCATGGCAGGCGGAAGAAAAAAAAGACGTCTTATGTTTCGCCGTAAGCGAACACTAGACCCAAGCATCGTAATTGATTACAAAAACCCAGACGTTCTTCGTCGTTTCGTAACAGATCGCGGCAAGATTATTCCTCGTCGCATCTCTGGTGCAACGGCGAAACAACAACGCGCTATCTGTCTCGCTGTGAAAAGAGCTCGTTACCTCGCGCTTCTTCCATACAGCTTGGGACATCGCCAGGAACGTAACTTTGCAACAGAAATGTCTGCAATTGCAACGTCCGCAATGGGAACTTCTAGCAGACCTTCGTCTCCACGCGGTCCGCGCGAAGACAAGCCTATGCGTGATGGAGAGGAATAAGAATGAGTCGTCGTTGTGAACTCACTGGCAAAGGCGTGCAGGTCGGTAACCGCGTATCGCACTCCAATGTTAAGACTAAGCATCGCTTTCTGCCGAACCTCCAGACTAAACGTTTCTGGTCGGTTGAACTCGCTAAGTTTGTAACTCTGAAAGTTAGCACTGCTGCTATCCGTACTATCGACAAACTTGGCCTCGATACATTTGCACGCAAAAACGGCGTTAAACTCTAAGAGGTTGTCATGGGTCGCGGAGATAATCGTAAGACTTTGAAAATGAGACGCTTGAAAGCTCGTGCGAAACTAAAAGCACGCATTCAACGTAGAATTGAAGCCGCGAAGCCTACTAAAAAATAAGCTAAGCGGATAACGCTCCCTCAGAAGGAGCGTTTTTCTTTTGTGGCAGGGCAATGAAACAGGTCACTATCATAAGCGATGGCGCTTGCCTCTCGAACCCTGGCCCCGGAGGATGGGCTGGACTTCTTCGCTACGGCACTAACGAGAAGATGCATTCTGGGTTTGAACTCGATTCGACGAATAATCGGATGGAACTTCAGGCCGTTATCGGTGGACTTAAGTTGTTGCGTGAGCCCTGCTCGGTGCACATCATTGTAGATAGCCGGTACGTGATGGACGCTTTTGAAAAAGGCTGGATAGCGAATTGGCAAGCTAACGGCTGGAAAACAGCTAATAAAAAGCCAGTGAAGAATCAAGACCTTTGGGAAGACCTTTACTCAGCTACGCTTCCTCATAAGATTCGTTGGGAGTGGGTCAAAGGTCACAATGGCCATCCCGACAATGAGCAAGTCGATAAAGAGGCGCAAGCACAAGCGCAACGGGCTCGAGAGTCCGATAGAAGTTGAATCTTATCTTATTGCTGTTTGAACTTGACGAGTAAAGCAGCTCTTGTTAAATGACACAGTCTCTCTTCACATAAAGAGATTACGGAGAAATAAAGTGGCTCATCATAAATCTGCGAAAAAACGTATTCTTGTTAACGCTAAAAAACGCGTTCAGAACCATTCTTATATCAGCACCGTTCGTACAGCCGTGAAGAAACTTCGCACTGCTGCTTCGAAAGGCGAATTGCAAGATATCAGCATACTTTTCGAAAATGCCCAGTCTTTGCTTCACAAAGCAGCAAGCCATGGCATTTTGCACCGCAACAACGCTTCGCGTAAAGTTGCTCGTTTGGCAGCTCTTGTTAAGAAGACTGCTGCAAAGTAATCCTCTGAAGACTTGAGTGATCAAAGCCCCTAGCTTTAATTGGCTAGGGGCTTTTGTTATGGATTAACCTTTGAGTTTCTTTTTTGCTTTGCCTCGATCCAAAGCTCTTCGAGCTTAGCCTGGCCTAGTTTTGAAATATCAGCACCCCTTGCTTTCGCAAGCTCTTCCATCACATCAAAACGTCTCAAAAACTTCAGATTACCTCGATGCGCGACATCCTCTGGCTCCAGTCCAAGATGTCGCGATAGCTGCGCAAGACTAAAGAAACAGTCGGAGAGCTCTTCTGCAATTTTGGCTTTATCGTCAGTTTGAATTTCGTGCAGAAGTTCTTTCAACTCAGACTGCAGCTGATTGAAGACTTCATGGGGCGTCTTCCAGTCAAAGTCGATCTTCTTCGCAATCTTGCCAATTTGATAGGCTTGTGTCAGAGCGGGATGGACCTTCTTCGCCTTGGCAAAGGTTAATTCAACATGGCCCTTGGGCTTTTCTTTTTGTTTGATGCTGACCCAGGCTTCGGAAACCTCCTGCGACGAGATCGGCGTATCTGTCGGAGCAAAAACATGAGGGTGCCGCCGGATCATTTTTTCGCGGATGCCCTTCACGACATCCTCAATATCGCCTTGCCCCTTTTCAACCGAGAGCTGGGAGTTAAGAACGACCTGTAAAAGCACGTCCCCAAGCTCATCAAGCAACTCAGGGGAGGCCGAGTCCCAAAGCATTGTCTCGGCGGCTTCATAAGCCTCTTCAATCATATACCTTCGTAATGACTCGTGATTTTGCTCAAGATCCCAAGGGCAGCCACTGACGGGATGCCGTAGTTGGGCCACGGTCTTTACAAAGGCCTTGAACTCAGCGGCCGCCTTGTCAGCCCGAACTTCAAGCTCAGCCTGCCAAACTTCCTCTGAAAAAGCATTTTTGTCGGTCATAGAATTTCCACCACACTCGGCAGATAATTTTCCTTTTGCTTAAGCCCCATGAGGGCAAGGACAGTCCCAGGAATGTTGGCAATACTCGCATCTTTCAAATCACTGCGCAGACGATACTGATTCATACCTTTAGGATCGTAGAGATAAAAAGGCACCGGATTGAGGGTGTGGGAGGTTTTCGGTTTGGGCCTAGTATTAAAGGGCAATTCAAACCAATTCGCTGGCCCTTCTTTATTGGTATCAAACATCTCATCACAGTTGCCGTGATCGGCTGTAAAAATCAGAATCGTATTGCTCGCGTTCGCGGCCTTGATCAGTCGACCGACACAAAGATCGATCGTGCTCACAGCAACGATGCTCGCTTCGAGGTTTCCCGTGTGACCCACCATATCGCCGTTCGGATAGTTGATGCGCGCGAAGTCGAAGGAGTTATCCATCATCCGGGCAATTGTTGCGTCCGTGATTTCGTGCGCTTTCATCCAGGGTTTTAAATCGAAGGGAATATTATCGGACGCGATTTCCAGATATTCTTCGAGCTTCGAATCAAACATTCCAGATCGGTTCCCGTTCCAGAAAAAGGTAACGTGCCCATATTTTTGAGTCTCCGAACAAGCCAACTGCCTCAGTCCCAGATGCACAAGATGCTCCGAGAGAGTATCGTCGATAGCTGGAGGGGAGACGAGAAATCTCGCGGGGATATGCAAATCTCCGTCGTACTCCATCATGCCTGCATACAAGACCTTCGGTACTCTTTTGCGACCAAATTCCTTAAGGTCTTTTTCTTCAAAGGCTCGCGAAATTTCAATCGAACGGTCGCCACGGAAGTTGAAAAAGATGAGGGCATCATTGTCTTGCATGCCTTCGAATTTTTTAGATCCTTCGTCGATGACAAAGGGCGGGATGTATTGATCAGAGAGATTCGGATCCTCACGAAAGTGCTGAATGGCGGCAGGAAGCGAAGGAAAACGCAAGGGCGCCTCCCCAAGAGCATGGGCATTCCATCCTCGTTCCACCATCTGCCAGTCAGCCTCATAGCGGTCCATGGTCGTGGTCATGCGCCCTCCACCGGAGGCTGCCGCGATGTCACAGCCCTGCGCCTTGAGTTCGCCCATCACTTGCTGCAAATGATCGATATAGATCTCAGCACTTTTTTCGCCAACATCCCGGCCATCGAGGAGGGCATGCACGCGTATTTTCTTCACACCATCCTGCACCGCTTTACGAAGGAGGCTATAGAGATGCTTTTCATGAGAATGAACGTTGCCATCCGACAAAAGACCGAGGAAATGAAGAGTGCTCTTTTGAGAAGTGCATTGCTGTATGAGATCGCGCCAGGTTTGACCTTCGTAGAGGCGACCCGAATCGATCGCCTGCTGCACGAGCTTTGCGCCTTGATCAAAAACCCGACCCGCACCCATTGCGTTATGACCAACTTCGCTGTTGCCCATATCCCCGTCGCTGGGAAGCCCCACGTAGGTCCCGTGAGCTTTGAGGGTTCGGTACATATCATTGGTTGCCAAAAGGTTAAGTTGGGGCGTCGTGGCGAGTTTAAAAGCGTTTCCATAGGCGCTGTCTCGAGTGCCAACCCCATCCATAACGACGACTAAAACTTTTCGCTTCGCTTTTGACACGACCCACTCCTTCGATTAATCAAATGTCTCAGACATTGAAACTAACGAACTCTGCCTGAGATAAAAACTGAATTGTCTCCATGGCTTCAATTCTGCCGTGGCTTAGCCTATAGGTTGCCAATGAAAGCAGTCATTCAGAGGGTTAGCAGCGGGTCCGTCCGAATCGACGGCGAAACAGTGGGAGCGATCAACAAGAGACTGCTCGTTCTTTTGGGCGTCGCCGACGGAGATAGCGAAAGCGATGTCCGCTATCTTGCGGAGAAAGTCTGTCATCTTCGTATATTTCCGAACGAGAAAAGCAAATTCTATCGTGCTTTGAGTGACGGAGAAGGATCAGTCCCGGTCATTTCGTAGTTCCCGCTCCTGGCCGACTGTAGCAAAGGACGCTGCCCAAATTTTCAAAAGGCCGCGAAACCCGAGGAAGCCCTTCGTCTCTACGAACTCTTCGCCACCGAGATTCTTAAATTCGGCATGAAGCCACAAATGCCCATTTCCATCGGCTTTGTGATGCCCCATTCCTGATTGGGAACGAGAAAACGGGCATCATCACCATTGTTGGCAAATGCATTGTGCGCGGTTAGGAAAGTCACGCGGTTAAGAGTTCTGTCATTGAAGGCGGGAGGAGGAGTGTTTTCTGCTTTAAGGAAGGAGTCGGAACTCCCGCAGGAAAAGGACAGGAGCAAAAGAAGAATGGCCGAGATTGTTTGCGTCGTTGCCAAGACTCCGGGTTGGGTCAGAAATCTGATTGCAAACCAAAACCCAGGCGAGCATTGGCTTGGATTACCTGCTCAGGGCGTCCATTTTAGAGAATCTAAACTCGACAGGACATCCAACGTGAGGACGTTGCCTGATTTCCGCTGAGACCAACCAAGATTTAACGAATGGTCGAGTAATCTTTCAGATCGAACCATAGGCCAAGCGGCCATTACCCACAACGATTTTTTCAGCTAAAAAAACAGTTCAAAAATGAAAAGGGCCTCCCGCGAAAGGAAGCCCATTTTCTACTCTCAATCACCACTCGATTCAGAATCATCGATTCCGATCTTGTTGTAGAAGAGTTCGTCAATCGTCTTCTTGATCAGGATCCAGAGAAGTTCCTTGTCTGAACATTTGCCGAAGACACCGAGTGGAATTTGAAAACCACCCTTATCCTTACGACCTCCACCGTAGTAGACACCATGTTGATCCTGTCCGAACACGTCCTTGATCCATTTGTCAGGATCGAGCGTGTGCGATTTCGTGCGCAGAGAACCATCCACGAATTCACCGCCTACGACACCGTAGACAACAACCGTATCAATACCTTCACGGTTCAGAAGATAGTCCGCACACTGGCCGATACCATCGCGGTCTTCATCACGTACATAGCCGACACCGGAAAACATGAAGGTTCCGCGGATGTCTTTTCTTTGCAAAGCGATCTGTGTAAGATCCATCGTCTTTGCCGGAATCGACTGCCTGGAAATCAAGGCCAACAAATCCTTGTCTACATAGCGAGAAAGAAGTTCGCTGGCTTTGTAATCCAACGGCGTGGCATTGACGAAGTTATCCGTATCTGTACGCACGCCGTGCATCAAAGCCGTTGCAATTTTCGCCTGCTCGAGCGTGTCACCCGTAAAGCCGAAGCGAGGATTGGCGAGATATTCACCGTAAATCGCCGAAGTCGAACCCACGTTTTCGCGGATGTCGAGAAAGTGCGATTTGATGGTCCCGAGTTTTCTATGGTGATCGACGAAAACGAGCAGCTCGCAGGTTTCCGGCAACTTAATAGGCAGCTCAGTGTTCTGTGAGTCATTCACAGCAAAGTAATCGTAAGATGAATAATCAAATTGGTCGTTGTACTCTTCAATATCCAAATCGAGTTTTTTTACGAGCGCACGATTCTCATGGTGAGAAATCTGTTCGAAATGAAGGATCGTCGATTGAATATCAAACTGCGCGGCCATGTAAGCCAGAGCAAGCGATGTGGCAATGTTATCCGGATCGGGATAGCCTTTGATACAAATCAAAAGTCGCTTGCCTTGAGCCTTTTCGAGAATACCGATCAGTTCTTCGGTACGAGTTTTTTTCTCAATTTTCTGAGGATCAACCGCATTATCCGATTCAAGCAGATCGGTATCAGAATTGCTGAGTTCCTTTTGGGCCCTCACCTTCTTCTTCAAACTGATTAGCTCAGCTTCTTTTTCTTTGAAGCGTGGATCTGTACTACTCAAAGCTTAACTCCTTTCCGCAGCGGGTGCCCTTGGCACTGGCGGAGATGTCGCTTCAATCATTATATCACTCTGATCTGAACTTACACCTAAGATAAGTAGGCCAATATTGCCTTGGGGGTTGGAAAGCGCTTGAAGCTAAAGATCTTCGCCTTCGAGGCACGTGATTTGCCAAGCATTTCCGTGACCTTTTCCGGCCCCATAAGCTCCCCCGACACACCGAGTATCAATTCGTCGCAGCTCGACTGTTTTAGGGATTCAACCCTCTGTTTTAACTGCATTTCATGCCACTTGTGAAAGAGTTCCAGATGAATGCGTTTGCCTTTCTTGTTTTGAAAGGAAAAGTCGGGAACTGAGTAACTTTGCTGACCGAGATTGAGAACATCCTCACCCTCGATCGCCACCCAGCCTTTGCGCTGATCTTCCGTTAGTGCATTAAAAATATTAATAAATTCTTTGAACTCTGCAGGAATGTAGCCTTTAAAACCACCGTAGTGACTTTTGATCGGCTTACTGGAATCCAATTCAAGACCCAAGACTTTCTCGCCGATTTTCACTTCCGCTTTGATTTCCCACTTATCCATCAAGAGTATATTCGGGAAGAAGTTGCTCAGTCGATTGCCGTAGGTGGCACTCTTGTCGAAAAGGGAAAGCGGACCCGAGAGGTTAATCTTAAGCTCATCCGCTGATTCATCAATTTCGGCCAGCAGGCGCCAGAACTTCAGGCGCTGAAGAAAGCGTCTTTTCTTGATCGCATCCTTATCGCGGACGATGATGCTCAGTGAACGGGATCGCAGGATAAGTCCCTGGATCTGCGATGCGTTGTAGCGGTGAACGAGATCGACGGGATCGATCGGCTCAAAATCTTGGACGACTCGAAATTCCGGAAGGTCACCATAGAGCTGAGATTCCACCTGGGCAAAGCTCGTCGCCCCTGAACAACTGACCATCGCGTTCTGAAAGTCTGAAATGCTCATAAGTCCCGAGTTTCTAAGGTCCTTGGCTTTGGTAAAGAGCTCCCAACGTTGCTCTTCCAGCTCATTTTCAGAGTCAGCAAATGCACAACGATCCTCAAGAAGCTTGCTCAAGCCATTGAAAAGAGGCGAGCCACTCTTGGGATGCTGCTTGAGACGGTCGAGAAGATTTTGTTGTTTTTGACCCTTGGCCGAAGCATAGACTTCGACAAGATGCTTGGCGAAACCAAGCGCTTCCGCATCATTTGGTTTCACGTACTTCGGAAAGATTTTATCCGTCCGTACGGTGTACTTGAGAAGGTCTTTGGTAAGCATGGTGATTTCTACGTCTGTTATTGATGTGAATTTCGCTGGTATCTTTCGAGACAACTTCATAGAGTACGGCTCGTTTGCCTTCTTGATGCCTTAGAATTCGGCCAAGCCTTTGCACATGCTCTCGCACTGCACCGCTGCCTGAGATCACAACACCGATACTGGCTTCCGGAACATCAACGCCTTCGTTTAAAACCTTGGAGGTCACGAGGACATCAATCGAGCCGTTTCGAAAGCATTCGAGCATTTTTTTGCGTTCTTTAGGTCTTGTTAAATGGGTCAGCACGGGCAAGACATATTGTTTGCCGATGTGATAGGCCGTGGCATTGTCATTGGTAAAGACGATGACCCGTTCACCCGGATGGGCCTGAAGGATCCTCCAGAGCTCAAGGATCTTTCCTTCACCGGATTGTGCCAATGATTTTTGCTCACGATAGGCTTCCATTGCCGCCTTGCCGCCTGGCATGACAGCGGCTTTGCGCATAAAGTTTTTCCAGCCATCGGGCGAGGAAAAATCAACGCCGGCACTGCGGATAAACTTCGTATAGATGGAGCGGGCCGTTTGATAGCGTGCTTTTTCATCATCCGTCAATGGCACTTCGATGTTTACGACATCGTAGGGCGACAGGACGTTGGCCATCATCTCACGAATCTGTCCTTCGTAACAAAGGTCGCCCACGATTTGATAAAGAAGTTCCTCTTTGCCGTCAGCACGCTCAACCGTAGCGGAGAGCCCGAGGCGAAAGGGGGCGATCGAAGCTTTCGCCACAAGTTGATATTGATTGGCAGGGAGGTGATGACATTCATCAAAGATGAGAAGGCCGAAACGATTGCCCATCATTTCGACCATTAAACTCGCCGTATCGTAGGTGGCAACGGTGATGTCTTCCATCAACTTCCAGCCGCCTCCCAAAAGTCCAATGGGAGTTTCAAAGTAACGCTGAAGGACCGTCTGCCACTGCAGAAGGAGATCGATAGTGGGAACGACCACAAGGGTGGGGCGCTTGGTTTTGGCGATCGCCATGACGGCTAGAATCGTCTTTCCCGCTCCAGTAGGTAGACAGACAACCCCTCTCGAGTTCTGCCCGCTCCAGGCCCCCAATGCCTTGTCCTGGTGATCCCTGGCCTTGATGGACTCCTTAAGCTCGATAGGAAGAGCTTGGTACTCACGCGCCTTGTCAACTAACGGGAGCTTGGCTTTGAGCGCTTCGAGAATGATTTCACGATAATAATAAGCCGGTGCACGCCAGGATTTGGTGCGCATATCGAACTGAAAGCCGGGCAAGACTTCGCCTAGACTCGATTGAGCCGGGTCGAGAACCAGCGTTCCCATTTCAAATTTGAGGGTTGTCGTTGTCACTTTCTTCGTCCGCTTTCATGACTTTTACAATGAGCTGTTCCGCAAGGAGCGCTGCGCCACAGACAAAAGCTCCTCCGGTGAATGCGACGAAGCAGGTCTGCAGCCAGAGTGGAGGCGTATCCATAGAAAAGCGCTGCACGAGCCAGATGTTGCCGATAACAATCAGACCAATAAAACATGCTGCGATCAACTTGGTCCAAAGTGATTTTTTCCAGTTAACAGCCGGTTTGAACATGCACAAGCCTCTTACAATAACAAAAAGCCCGGGGTCAACCCCCGGGCTCAGATGATAACAGAAGAATCAGAGTTTTCTCAGAACTTGCCTGTGAGACCAACCATTAAATCGGTCTTCGAACGATCTTCTTCTTTGGTGACGGCTTTAGGATCGACATATTTGCCCATTGTCGATGCTACAGCGACATAGGGTCTGTAAACCTTGGTAAAGCCTTCGTAGAAGACACCGACTGAAGCAAGACGCTCATTGTCGTTTACAGCGCCATCTTTGTTGGTCTTGACTTCAGTTCCACCGGGAGCGGTGTACTCGTCAAGATTAGTCGTTGAGGCAAGGATATAAGGAGTCCAGGTTCCTGTATAGAATTCACTGTAAAGCACAACGCCCTGGATTTTGTTTTTATGATCGTCCGCTTTGCCAGTGACAACATTCACAGCTTTGTCATTGCGTTCGTCGCCTACGAATTCAACGAAGCCATCGAGAGTGTCATTTTTCATGCGCACGCCGACTGAATACGTCTGACTATGGTTACGATCGTAGCGAGCATATTGAACGAGAGGTTGGAAATCACCAAAGCTTCCGAGCCATTCAAAAACGATGGCCGGCTGTTTTTGGACTTCGTATTCGTTCCAGGATTTACAAGCTGTTGGTGTTGCAGCCGTACATGTAGCGGAAGCATCGAAATAGTCTTTGGACAAAGCCAAAGACCAGGTGCCGATCCATTTATAAGTTGCTTCCACAGCAACTTTGTCAGTCAAAGGGTTGAATCCCTGAAGAGCTGGACGAATAGGGGAGTTCCAGGCCACCATCAACTTACGGTTCCAACCATAAGTCTTGATCTTTTGTTTACCGATGTTGACTTCAAGTGTGTCCGACACCTTGTTGGTCAGCCAAAAGCGCTCGAGAAGGTTGTTGTCGGCCTGGTAGAGAAGGTTCCATGAGATTTGATCAGTAAGTTTTCCGCGGATGGAAAGCTTCGCGGCTTTCGTGGAAAAATCAGTTTCTTTGACCTGAGCTGCATCCTGCTTCAGGCCATCGTTGGTATTTGTTAGTTGAAAGTGGTACTCAGCACCAACTTCAATCTCAGTAGCAATCTTAACCGGCTCTGCTGCACTTGCGTGTGCTGCCATTAGAAGACTTGAAGCTCCAACTATTCCACTGACGAAATTCTTCGCTATCATGCCAAACCCCTTCGACTGTATGCAAAACCCAGATGAAAACTACTTACACGATCTTCTTCGGAGGGTCTTTACAAATCTAAAAATTAAGCAAAAATTCAAAATGCTTATCGATATATTTACCAAAAATTCACGGCAAATTTATTACATTATTTAGATGCTCGACACCCTGAGGTGTCAGCTCACGACCACGGGAGCCTCGCCTTACAAAGCCTTGGTGCAAAAGAAAGGGTTCATAGACATCTTCTATCGTGGCTCGTTCCTCACCGATGGTTGCCGACAATGCTTCGATACCAACGGGCCCGCCTTGATAACGATCCTGGATAATACGCATGATGCGGCGATCCATTTTATCGAGTCCGGCTTGGTCGATATGCAAACGGTTGAGTGTGAGATCGACAAGTTCGGCATCTAGCGTTGCAACTCCGCCGTAATCAGCAAAGTCTCGCACACGACGCAAGAGACGATTCGCTATACGAGGGGTTCCCCGAGATCTCTGCGCCAGGCCCATTGCGCCTTCAGCGGTGAGTTCAAGATCCCATACGGAGGCACTTCGCTTCAAGATGATGGCAAGGGAAGCCGCATCATAAAATTCGAGATGCTCCTGAATTCCGAAGCGACTCAAGAGAGGGGCCGACAGGCTCGACATGCGAGTCGTTGCACCAATCAACGTGAAGGGGTTGATTGGCATTCGGACCGTACGAGCGGACGGCCCCTGGCCGACGAGAATATCGACTGAAAAATCTTCCATCGCCGCATAAAGAATTTCTTCAACGGTGATAGGCAGCCGATGAATCTCATCGATGAAAAGCACTCCGCCTGGCTCGATTCCAGCCAGGATACCGGCTAGATCACCGGGCTTGTCGATTGATGGTCCACTGGTTTGATAGAAAGGGGATTCCAGTTCAAAAGCGACAATCTTGGCAAGAGTGGTTTTACCGAGACCTGGAGGTCCGTGCAGAATCGTATGATCCAGAGGTCGGTTACGCATGCGGGCCGCCGCAACATAGACCTGAAGGTTATTTTTAACGGCGTCCTGACCCGGGTAATCGGCAAAGCGATGCGGGCGGATCTGTTGCTCCGTACTCTCTTCGTGTTCGAAAGCGCGGGCTTCAGTCAGGATAGGTTCGTTGCGAAAGGTATGTTCTTGTATCTTTATTTCTATTTTATCCATGAGGCTTTAACTCCTTAAAATACGGAGTCGTCCGACAAGCCAAGAGTGGGCGTCGAACGGGGGGCTTTGACTTTGTCCTTGAGTGGATCTTTGCTGAGGGGCTGATGATGGCGCTCAACTTCGATGCTGCCTTGAGTCAGCTCTTTTAAGGCCTGACGCATGAGGTCTTGGAGATCTTTAAACTCACTGTGCTTGCGAAGTTTAAGGATCAAAGGCTGAATGATTTTGTCTTTATATCCAAGATTTTCAAGAGCGGAATTAAGGTCTTCAAAGAGAACTTCTCGTTTCGATTCTTGATTTCCCGCTTCCCTATCGGCCACAATGGGCTCAAAGCCCTGTGCATCCAAACGCACAAACTCTTCCTGAAGGTCAAGCTGCTTGGCCACTTGAAGTCTGGCGACTTTGGGCCTTAGTTCAACTAGAATTTTTTCTGCCAGGCGCGGACCAACACCGGGAACGCTGACAAAGATTTTCGTATCATTTTTAGCGACCGCAAATTCAATCGCAGATAGGGTCAGCGTGGATAAAATGGCGAGAGCGACCTTAGGCCCAACCCCGGCAAGACTCAGCAGAACCTCAAAGGTCTGACGATCTTCATAGGTTCTAAAACCAAAGAAACGCAAGGCATCTTCCCGAACATAAGTCGAGATCCAAAGACTGATTTTACTGCCTACCCGAGGGAGCTGGCAGAGAGTGGATAGAGGCACTTCGATGCCATAGCCAACGCCATTGACATCAAGAATGATTCCAGTCGGTAGCGTGGCCGCAAAAATTCCACTGAGGCGTTCAATATACATAGGAGGAGCCTTTAAGCATCAGACTCATTGGGCTCAGATTCGGCATTCAAGCGAGCGCGAAGTTTGTTATCGAGCACTTTGAGATCAAGGAGGGCTCGAGTGATTTTCTCACTTTCGGTAAGTTCGCTTGAAACCAGGACCTCTCGGATATTTCTGAGCTTGTCGGAGTCTAGGTGAGCCTGACTATTGATCGATTCCATCATCGCGTTAAAGTTACGGACGACGTAGCGCATATCGTCCCCATCGCGAATTCGTAGCTGACCGTACCAACGGCCTTCTTCGACCCTTCTAAACTGGCGTACAAGGGAATACATGGGTCCAGCAACTCGATGTGTCATGAGAACACCCATAAACCCAACGAGTAAAACATTTAAAATAGCCGCGAGTCCGATGAGTACGACCACGGGATAGGGAAGAAAAAATGGCAGACGAAGGATCTTAAAAGTGTACAGAGGAAAAAGTATCAGCGTCGTCGTCAGAATTGTCGACAAGAGTCCGACCAGTACAGCAGCTCCGGTATAACGAAACTGAAAGTCGCGGTTAATCAGAACAAGTCGCTGCTTTTTTGGGTAAAACTTAATTTTCATAACCACCAATGTAACTTGCCTTGCCAAAGAGCGCCAATAATAAAAAACCCCGACTAATTTTTAGCCGAGGTTTCTATTCTAGAATTTTTCGTGGGTTTAGCGAAGTGCGCTCTTCAAAGCGTCGACCTTATCGAGACGTTCCCAAGGAAAAATATCTCGGCCAAAGTGACCATATGAGGCTGTTGCCTGGTAGATAGGACGAAGAAGATCGAGAGTTTCTGTGATACCGCGTGGAGTCAAACGGAAGGTTTCGCGGATAACGTCAGCAAGTTTCTCATCCGAAACATTGCCTGTACCGTATGTGTTAACAAAAACACTGACGGGTTCAGCAACACCGATCGCATAAGCCAACTGCACAAGGCATTTTCCAGCAACGCCAGAAGCTACGATATTCTTTGCGATGTAACGGCCCATGTAAGCTGCCGAACGGTCAACTTTAGTTGGGTCTTTACCGGAGAATGCGCCGCCGCCGTGGGCACCGTGGCCGCCGTAACTGTCGACAATGATCTTACGACCTGTCAAACCACAGTCACCTTGAGGTCCGCCGATTACGAAGCGACCTGTTGGGTTGATATGATATTTTGTGTTCGCGTCGAGAAGCTCAGCTGGAATGGTTTTTTTAACCACCTCATTGATCACGTAATCCGAAAGTTCTTTGTGAGAAACTTCTGGAGAATGCTGAGTTGAAATAACAACTGCATCAACGCGTGCGACTTTACCGTCACGGTACTCAACTGTTACCTGGCTTTTCGCGTCTGGGCGAAGGAAAGGAACAGTTTTTTGACGACGTTTGTCCGAAAGATTTTTCAGAAGTTTATGCGAGTAGCTGATGGTCGCAGGCATGAACTCTGCTGTTTCATTTACCGCGTAACCAAACATCATACCCTGGTCGCCCGCGCCTTGTTCAGCGTGGAGACCTACGCCTTCAGTAACACCCATTGAGATGTCAGCTGATTGTTGCTCAACGGCCATGATGATGCCGCAGCTCTTAGCGTCAAAGCCAAGCGCGCCATCGTTATAACCGATTTCTTCGATAGTCTTACGAGCGATCGCAGCATAGTCGATCTGTGCTTTGCTGGTGATTTCACCGGCAATAACAACGAGACCTGTCTTTACAAGAGTTTCGCAGGCTACACGCGAATACTTATCTTGCTCGAGGAGTGCATCGAGAATCGCATCACTGATCTGATCACAGATCTTATCGGGATGGCCCTCACTCACAGATTCGGAGGTAAAAAGATAATTTTTTAATTGACCGCTCATGAGAGTCCTCTCCTCATTCTAACAGCAACACGCCCCGTGTTCTGAACAACGGCGCTGCCTATTCCAAAAGATTGACCACTTTTATCTATTAAGATCATATGGTCAAGCGACTTGATTGAACTTCGCTTATTATCACTTTGCGTGAGTCCAGTCTCGAAACTTTTCATGTCCACCTGCATTTCCTGACCCATTTTGAGTCTTTGGATCAAGGTTAGATCTTCAGCCTGCCAACTCGGTATATCCAAGCGGATATTGGCCAGTGGAATTATGTATTTGTGTACAGATTCTTGTTCTTGCTCAAGTGTGTCAAGAGAAACAGAAGTCCCCACATCCAAATCACCCGTTGCCACACGTAGCAAACGAACAACCACTCCCAGAGTGCCAAGTGTTTCGGCAATGTGGTGTGATAGAACTCTGACGTAGGTTCCCTTCGAGCAGTTCACTCGAAAGGTGCCGACGCCTTCTTCATATTTCAAACATACCATCTTGTCGATCTGAACTACTTTTCGCAAAAGATCACGTGGGACTTCGTCACCACGACCGCTCCTTGCGTATTCATACAAGGGCTTTCCTTGATACTTAATGGCAGAATATATCGGAGGAATTTGTGTAAAGCTTCCTTCCATTCCAGCGCAGACTGCCTGAATATCTTCGAGGGTGAAATCGCCGACCGGCGCTTCCCCGATCACTTCACCATCAAGGTCCAGCGTATCGGTTGCAGTCCCAAACTTTACGTCAAACTCGTAGCACTTAGTGCCGGCGAGAAGGAAATCCTGGATACGGGTTGCTTTGCCAAAAAGGACTGGCAAAACACCTTCAGCCATAGGATCCAAAGTCCCTACATGCCCCATCTTAATGCGCGTAAAACGTCGCTCAAACCAGCGCGAGACATCTTTCGAGCTCATGCCACGAGGTTTATAGACGACGATCATCCCATCGCTAAGGGAGTGTTTTTTTGAAGCGGTAGGCGCATGGTGCTGATTCAACGGGAGCTCCTGATCTCAGTCTTCCTGAGAGTCTTTCTTTTCTTTGTGAATGGTATCCAAAACCGTCTCGATACGACCCGCATACTCAATGCTCTTGTCATATTTGAAGTGGAGTTCCGGAACACGACGCACGTCGAGAGCTTCGCTCAAACCCTTGCGCAAAAAGCCTGCTGCCGAGTGAAGTCCCTTACCAGCCAATGCAGCGTCCGCATCGTTGTAAGTTCTATAAAAAACGGTTGCCTGTTGGAGGTCAGCCGTAAGTTTTACAGCCGTAATAGTCACAGACTCGAGACGGGGATCGCTGAGGCGTCCGCCCTGAAAATTCATTGCGAGAATATCGCGAATTTGGTCTGCGAGCTGGTCTTTTCTGAGACCCATAAAAATCCTTTCGTAACACTTAAAAAAGGAAAACCCTTTCCTAGCTTTCGCCAGGAGAGGGCCATCCATAGCCTGATTTTTTATCTCTCGCACGGCATCCAGGGATCTCTTAGAGAACCGCTGCATGCTCTTCGATGATGTACGACTCGATAATGTCACCTTCACGGACATCGGAATATCCGTCGATGCCAATACCGCACTCGTAACCCTGAACCACTTCACGGACGTCATCTTTAAAGCGGCGTAGGGAACCTATGCGGCCTGTGAAGACAACCACGTTTTCGCGGATGAGGCGAAGATGCGACTGACGCGTGATCTTACCGTCGAGTACCGAGGTACCAGCGACAAGACCAATTTTTGGAACCTTGATCGTGGCGCGAACTTCAGCGTGACCCAATATAACTTCTTTTTGGATCGGAGGCAGTTTACCGGCCATTATCGATTTCAGTACGTCTACGATGTCGTAGATAACTGAGAAGTACTTGATCAAAGTGCCTTGTTTATCAGCTGCTTCGTCGAGGCCGCGAACGGCACGAACGTTAAAGCCGATGATGACAGCACCCGAAGTCGTGGCAAGCGAGACGTCAGATTCGTTGATGCCACCTACCGCCTTGTGAACGATACGGTTACGAACGCGATCGCTGTTCAATTTCAAGATCGCTTCGCTGATGGCTTCAACCGAACCTTGTGTATCGGCTTTGATAATAATCGGAACCTCTGGGGTCTCCGTATTTTTCACTTTGGCGAGAAGCTGATCGAGGGTTGCTGCTGACGAACGACTTGAAGCGTTGAGACGCTCTGTATCGATCCTCCAATCCGCAACTTCCTTTCCAGTTTTCTCATCCTCAACCGCATCGACCTGATCGCCAGCCATAGGCACTGAGGAGAGTCCGACGACTTCGACCGGAGTCGATGGCCCTGTTTCCTTCAAACGTTTGCCAGTCTGATCATGCATAGCGCGGACGCGGCCAAGAGCCGTACCAGCGACCACGAAATCTCCGACTTTCAAGACACCCTTTTGGATCATAATCGTTGCGACCGGACCGCGACCTTTGTCGAGGTGGGCTTCGACTACGACGCCTGATGCAGGAACATCAAGGGGAGTCTTGAGTTCGAGAACTTCGGCTTGAAGCAAGATAGCTTCGAGAAGTTCGTCGATACCGATCCCTTTGAGCGCGGACACCTTAACAAAGATGTTTTCGCCACCCCATTCTTCCGACTGAATACCGTGCTCGGCGAGCTCGCTATTGATACGGTCGAGGTTTTTGTTCGGTTTATCGATCTTGTTGATGGCAACAATGATCGGCACATTTGCAGCGCGGGCATGGGAGATCGCTTCAACTGTCTGAGGCATGACGCCGTCGTCAGCTGCAACAACCAGAACCACGATGTCGGTAACCTTAGCACCACGTGAACGCATCGAGGAGAAAGCCTCGTGGCCAGGTGTATCGAGGAAGGCGATCCGCTGACCGTCTTTTTCGACTGTGTAAGCACCAATATGCTGAGTAATACCACCAGCTTCCGATGCAGCGACTTTTGCTTTCCGAATCGCATCCAAGATCGATGTCTTACCATGGTCGACGTGACCCATGATGGTAACGATTGGAGGACGTACCACAAACTCCGCGCCTTCGTGAGCTTTGCGTTTCTCAGTAAGGATATCGTCGAGAGTGACGATGCTTGTTTTCATTTCGAAGCCATACTCGGTCGCCAGCAAAGTTGCTGTATCGACGTCGATCGCCTGGTTCAGAGTCGTCATCATCCCTTGCATCATCAATTTTTTAATGAGCTCAGTACCCTTGACGGCCATCTGCTTCGCAAGGTCCGCAACAGTGATGGAGTTAGCCATCGTTACGATACGGTACGCAGCACGAGGTGTTGTGACCTGAGTCTTCTTAAGGTCTTTACGGCGACGAAGATCACGTCCTCCGCCTCCATGTCTACCGCGGTTGCTGCCCGTTTGAATGGTGCCGCTTCCGGGAGGGGTATAAACCGTACGCTTGATTTTTTCCACTTCTGGAGCAACTTCAGCGACTTCGATACCTGGATCTGCCTCTTCGGCCTCAAGTGAAGCCACTTGGTCGAGAAGAGAACGCATATTGACCTGATCGCGTCGAACTTTAGGAAGTTTCTTAGCCGCTGCTTCTTGCTCTGCTTCCGCTGCGGTGAGTTTCTTCTTATCGCGATCTTTCGATTTAGTGATGTCTTCCCAGCGACGAGCTGGAGAGTCAGTCAAGCCAGTTGAGACTTCTGGTTCCGCTGGTTTTCTGAAGATAGGGTCGCCGCTTCCGCTGCGTCCGCCGCCCGAACTACCAAATGGAGGACGTCCACCTTCTTCGCGGCGAGGAGGAGGTCCGTCGCGACGAATTGGTCCGCCGCCTGCTGGAACACCTGGGTGTCCACCGGCGCCTACGCGGATGATGGGGCTTGGGTTGGCAGAGCGGCTGACGGCCTGTTGCTGTTGCAACTGCTGACGCTGCTCCATTTCTTCAGGGCTAGCCCGACGAATAATCGTCGCAGCGCCACTCGGTTGGAGCCTTGGCGGCGCCTGTGGAGTAGGGGCTGGTGGTGCCGGCGGAGCCAAAGGCTCCCGGCGCACTATTTTAGCCGAATCGTAATTCTCTTGCGGGCGAGACATAGGTCGAGACTCCGGTGCGGGACTTGGAATTGACTTAGCGTTCTCGCGAGCAAGTGAAGGAGCCGGTTTATCGGACCCGGGCTCTGCACTGACAGAAACTTCCTGTACCTGTACATTTTTCGCTGGAGCCTCAGCTTTAAGAGGCTCTTGCGCTTGAACGGCTTGTTTATTTTCAGGAGCTTCAGCCGGTGTTTCCGCTTTGGCGGTTACCGTCTTCTCTTTAGCTACCGAAGGTTCAGCTTTTTTCTCTCTTCGTACTGTGGCAGGAGCCGAAGTCGGAGCGGCAGCAACTGGGGGGGCTTCTGCCACCTGAGGAGCTGGTTCGTCTTCGTGCCCAGAAACGAGATTGTCCTCGCCCCCTCCATCGGTAGACGATTCCGCTGCTTCATCAGCACCGCGGCGTCTACGTATGACAGACGGACTCGTACGAGGGGCAGCACTCACAGTACTGCCTTCGCTTAATCCTCCTGAAGATGAAAGCTCGCGCTTTATCTTGAGAACCTGATCCGCGCTCAAAGTACTTTGATGACTCGACACCTCGATGCCCAAATCCTTCAGCTTATTGACCAGCAATTTGCTTTCGACTTTGAGTTCACGAGCTAATTCATAGACACGAATTTTTGACATTCGTTAAGAGTCCCCCAATATTCACCTAGGTGTCCCAATTATTCGGACTGTAGGTAACGATCTGCAGCCATTTGAATGGTACGAGCAACCCCGATAGACAATCCTGTCTTCTGAGCAACTTCCTCCGCCGAGTCAGCAACAATGTCGCCTATAGTGACATAACCGCCGTCTGCAAGAGCGTGGGCCGAAGCCTCACCAACACCAGACAGCTCCAGAAAGATCTTTACTCGTTCGCTAATTTGAGAGTCTTCCACTTTATTGTCAAGAGTAAGGGGCGCAGCGGATGAGTTCGCAAGGAAATCATCCCGAACTGGAGCCTTCTTAACCTCGGCTTTGCCTTGCGCGACCAGATCGGCAAGGGCTTGAGCGTTCCCGATCAATGCCACAGCCGGATCGTGTTCCATATTGAGAAGTCGATTTAGCGCACGTGGTGACAAAGCAGCGACTTCAGCAGGAGTTGTATACCCCTCTTGAACCAAAAGCTCTGCCATCATTTCGTCCAGACCCTTGATTGTTGTCAAAAGATCCTTCGCGCCAGCCATTTTCTCTTCTACGGAGGACTCGCTCTTAATATCAAGCTTCCAGCCCGTGAGCTGAGCTGCCAAACGAACGTTCTGACCGCGTTTACCGATGGCAAGCGACAGTTGATCATCAGCGACAATGACTTCCATGCCGTGCATGTTTTCATCAACGATGACTTTGCTAACAACGGCCGGAGCCAATGCGTTACAAACCAATCGTGCCGGATCATGATCGTAAGGAATGATATCGATTTTTTCGCCGTTGAGCTCGCTCACGACAGCTTGGACGCGAGAGCCTTTCATACCGACGCAAGCGCCGACTGGGTCAACGGTAGAATCTCTTGAATACACAGCAATCTTAGAACGGTAGCCCGGATCACGAGCGGCCGCCTCGATACTGACGACGCCATCGTAGATCTCTGTAACGTGCTGACTAAAAAGACTTACTAGGAATCCAGGGTGGGCACGAGACATAACCACTTGGGGTCCACGACTCGAACGCTTAACGTCGATAACGTAAGCTTGAATACGATCTTTAACGCGGAATTTCTCGGTAGGAACCTGTTCCTTGTAAGGGATAACAGCTTCAGTACGACCCAGGTCCACGATGATGTCATTTCTTTCGAAACGACGAACGTAACCGGAAAGGATGTCACCCTTGCGGTCTTTAAATTCTTCAAATATTTGCGAACGCTCAGCGTCACGTACCTTTTGTACGATGATCTGCTTTGCAGACTGAGCTGCGATACGACCAAATTTGGTAGTGTCCAGTTTGATACCGATTGCGTCACCTAGAACGGTCTCAGAATCGAGTTTAGTGGCGTCACCAAGACTGATCTCGATGCTTTCATTCGCTACATCGTCGTCTTCAACAACGGTTCGGAACTGATAGAGTTCAATCTCATCAGATTCTTCATTGTAATGCGCTTCAAGGTCAGCTGTTGCGCCAAGTGAGCGCCGCGCAGCATGAACAACGGCTTGTTGCAATGCATCGATGATGACAGCTTTATCGAGGTTTTTATCTCGGCTGACTCCCGAGATCACCTTGCGTAGTTCAGATTCAATTTCAGAGCTGTCGAGTAAAGTCATCGTCTGTCGATCCTCATGGGAAGGTCAAAAGATTGATGTGGAATGGACTAATCCCTACACCTTAGGACAAAATGGCTACTTCCATTCAAACATTAGATTCGCTTTACGGATAGCCTTAAAGGGAAAAGTCCAAGGGCCCGAAGGCATATTCATCGAAAATGAGTCTTGCCCATCTATCGCTTCAAGCTTACCCACACCGTTTGCACGTTCCTGATATTTGTCAGAAAGATGAACTCGAATGTTTTGACCGACAACACTGCGAAAGTGTTCTATGGTTCTGAGAGGACGATCGACACCCGGAGAGCTGATCTCGAGACGATAATCACGGCCCACCAGCTTATCGAGTTCTTCGTCTTCGATCAGGGTACTGTTCACTTTCAAACAGTCTTCCATCACGATGCCACCGGGTTGATCTATATAGATCCTTAGGGTGTTATCCGAGCCGTCCCAGTCGGCTTCAAGGCATTCGTAGCCAAGAGGGAGAATTTTGGGATTTATCAAATTAACTATTTTGTCGCGCTGAAGGCGATCCATAAGAATCCAACCAAAATAAAAAAGCCCTTCCACCATCACGGTGATAAGGCAAAAGAAAACCATGATTGATTTGTACAAACGGGATTGCACGCCCTAGGGTTTATCAAGCAGCCCAAACAAAGTCAACTCTTTTGACTTATTTTATGGCTTGATTCGAAGTGTTCAATGGATTTTTGAGAGGATAACCCGAAGCAAAGCCGATACGCAACACTATGATTCTTATAATACATTTGTACTGATCTTCCATGGACAAAATTTCACACTCGGAAGAGGTCCTTTTGGAGTTTCCATTTCCCAATTTCAAATACCCTCATCAATCATGCAGACTCACACTCCAGGAAAATTCCTCGAATTCTCGATATAAATCTGCTACCGCTAGATCGAATGGTGTTCGCTAAAAAGGAGGGTCCCATTATGGCAGTCTTAAAAATTCCAGACGCTAATGTAACAATAGATAACTTCAAGGAAATTCAATCTTTCTTGGAAGCTCGCGGGATATGGCATGATCACTGGAAAGCTGAAGAAGTCCTCTCTTCAGACGCTAGTCAGGACGAAGTTCTTGCGGCCTATGCGCGAGAACTTAAGCCATTCATGGAGCGCGGGGGTTACAAGACCGCAGACGTGATTAACGTTCATGCTGAAACGCCCAATCTTCCTGCGATCCGAACAAAATTTTTAGCCGAACACACTCACACAGAAGATGAAATTCGCTTTTTTGTCGATGGCGAGGGGATCTTCTGGTTTCATGCTGCCGAAGAAGTTTTTTCAGTGGCATGTCATGCTGGCGATCTTTTAAGCGTGCCAGCAAATATGACTCACTGGTTTGACCTCGGTCCTCAGGCGAATGTTAAAGCAATCCGCATCTTTATTGATGCTTCAGGATGGGTTCCCAACTACACAGATTCCGGCATCGATAAGAAATACAACCCAAGCTATTAAGGCAAGCCGATGATCACATGTGTTTTGAGTGATATCGAAGGAACCACAAGCTCTATCGAATTTGTACACAAAGTCTTGTTCCCCTATTCGAAAAAAAACCTTTCTGGGTTCCTGGCTAATTCCACCCAAAGCGAGGTCACCCAACTCATATCTCAGGTCTGGATCGAACACCTGGGCGGTGAGGTCGGATCGAAGCCTGATCTGACTGAGGTTATAAAGCAGCTCCAAAGCTGGATCGACAAGGATGTGAAAAACCCGATTCTAAAAAATCTGCAGGGCAAAATCTGGCAGAGTGGATACGAAACCAAGGCTTACTTCGGTCACGTCTATCCAGAAGTAAAAGATTGTCTGGTGACCTGGAAAAAATCAGGTCTCAAGCTAGCCATCTATTCGTCAGGGTCCGTCGAGGCTCAAAAGCTCCTTTTCAAACATTCCGAAGCTGGTGACCTGACGCCACTGTTTGCAAATTATTTTGATATAGCTGTTGGGCACAAGCGCGAAGTCGGTTCTTACGAAGGGATCGCAAAACTATTGAACCTTGCGCCCGGAAGCATCCTGTTTCTATCCGACATCAAAGAAGAGCTGGATGCTGCAGGGCAGGCGGGCCTCAAAACTTGCCAACTAATGCGCGATCCAAAACCAGTCCCTGGCCACCATCAACAGGCGAATGACTTCAACGAAGTCGACAAGCTCTTTCTTCAAGCCTGAACATCACGCCTTCCGACGACCTTGCAAAGTGTTGTAGACCGAAATCCCGAAAATCACGACGTTCGCAGCCCAAGCCGCAAGCATTGGATTCACAATGCCTTTGACGGCAAGGGCCCGCATACTGCTCATGATCACCCAATAACTGACGCCGATGAAAATCGCCACGAGTATGCCTCGAGCCGTTTCCATTGTTCGTTCAGATTTATAACCAAACTTAAGACCAATCAGACTCACGACAAAAGCCGCAAAGTATTGAGCTATTTTCGAATGAAAATCGACCTTATAACCTTGAACATCCATGCCCGAACTCGCACCCTTTTGGATCGCGTCTGTCAGCTCCTGGGAAGAGAGTTCTGCCGGTGTTCGTCGCTCACGCTTAAGCTTCGTAGGTTCGACCGGGATGCTAACGGGAAGAACCTCTTTCTTTTCGGAATAAGAAAGCGTTCCTTTTGGCCAAAAATAGAGAATCTTCACATCTTCCAATAACCAGTCGGCTTGATCAGAACGATAAGTAGCAAGCCTCGCCTCCATACTGCGCTTCGGACGAAAATTCTCACCCGTTTCAATAACGCGCACTCCGGTCATGACGTTTGTAATCGGATCGTAATCACGAAAGTTATAAAGCGTGTTGGCGTTCTTCACCCAACGAGCTCCTTCGGTGATTTGTGTCTCTGATCCTCTCTCTATCTGAACGTCTTGAATAAAGTGCATCCGCGTCGCCGCCTTGGGTTGGACGATCTCGCCCATAAATAAAGAAACGAGCGAAAGGGCGGCGCCACCAAAAATAATTGGCATTCCAAGGCGAAGTGGTCCCATACCCGCAGCGCGCATGGCAGTAATTTCATTGGTTCGACTGAGCAAAACCATTGTAACTACAGACGCGAGCAGAGACGCGATCGGCAGAGCCTGGGCGATAAGGTTAGGTATGAAATAGAAATAGTACTTAATGAGTAGATTGGTATTGGGATTGTAGCGAGGAATATAACGAGTCGTCTTATGAATGAAGTCAAACAGAAGAAATAGAAAAACCACGAGGAGAAGCGTTCCAATTACGTACTTAATGAAATCTTTCAGAACGTAAAAAAACAATATCATGAGCTGGCTTCCCCTGTTTAGCTGCTGCACGCAGCGCCAAGCTCCAAATATACCTTAGATTTCTGATCTTCTGAACGATAGCTTTTACTTCGCCGAGTGGTCGACAGTATCCACAGCACGAGCCAACAAATAAGGTAGACCTTTTTTGCCGCGTTCGAGCCGACCTAGAATGCGAATCCGGGGATTGTGATCTTTGCCAAATTCTTTATAGGATTCAGGAAGTTCCGTCGTAACAACGAGAACCTTTCCCTCTTTATCGGCGAGAAGTAGGTGGGTAAAAGCTACGCCGAAATATTCAACATTCCCTTCAAGGACAATGTCCTTACCAAATAATTCGCCAGTATCGAAATGAAGTTGCTTGGTCGTGACTTGAAAAGGACTGCCAAATATTGTCCCTCCCGTCTGGGCAAAACTCCACGTATCAAGCCCTGTACCTAGGCTTTGAACGCTGTGACAGCTAGATAGAATGAATAGAGAGAAAATTGCAATAATAGGCTTCATGATAGGCCTCCCCCAAGGGAAGTATACCACCGGCCATTTTGCTAAAAAGCGGGCAAAAAGAACCCACCTGGGAAAGGTGGGTTTTAAACGATTAAGCTTTTGGTGCTTCTTTGTTTTGGCCGAGTTCGTAATCTACAAATTCGATCAAAGCCATAGATGCATTGTCACCAGCGCGAACGCCTCTTTTGACGATGCGTGTGTATCCGCCTTTGCGATCTTTGAAGCGAGTTGCAAGGTCACCGAAGACTTTAGCAACTGCATCTTTTTCGAAAAGGTAACCGCCAGCAGCACGACGGTGAGAAAGCTCACCTTTCTTGCCGAGGGTGATCATACGTTCTACGACTTTGCGAAGTTCTTTCGCGCGTGGAACGGTGGTTGTGATGCGTTCATGTGTAATCAACGAAGTCGCGAGGTTTCGCAACATCGATTTACGGTGAGCAGAATCTACACCGAGTTTTCTGTATCCATGCTTGTGTCGCATAAAGTGCCTCTTCTTCTACTAGCTTCAATTACTTTCGTTTTCTTTTTGTCTCAACATAGATGGGTCAAAGCCATCAATCTTCATACCAAGTGAGAGTCCCATCTCAGCCAGGATATCTTTGATTTCGTTGAGCGACTTGCGACCGAAGTTCTTAGTCTTCAGCATTTCTGCTTCAGTCTTGGTAACAAGCTCACCGATATACTTGATATTGGCATTTTCGAGACAGTTGGCAGCTCGTACACTAAGCTCAAGCGAATCAACAGTTTTGAATAAGTTTTCGTTCAACTGAGGACGTGCTTCGATTGGTGTATCAAGACTACGGCTCTCTACTTCTTCTGACTCGTCGAAGTTGATGAAGATCGTGAGCTGTTCTTTAAGGATCTTGGCAGCGTAAGCTAGCGCATCATCCGGCCGAACAGCAGCATTTGTCCACACTTCTAGTGTCAATTTATCGTAATCGGTCATTTGACCAACACGAGCGTTGGACACGGTATACGCGACCCTACGAACCGGTGCAAAGATAGAATCGGTTACGATATATCCCACAGGGATCGATTCTGTCCTGTTTTGCTCAGCTGAAACATATCCTCGTCCATGACGGACGATCATCTCCATATTGAGACGGCCATCGGGACCAACAGTCGCGAGATGCTGCTCAGGATTGAGAATTTCCACGTCACTACTTGCCTGGATGTCACCAGCTCGCAAAACACCTTCGCCGTTAGACTTTAGTGTAATGCGTGCGTCGTTTTCACCCAGATAACGGATATTAACTTGCTTCAAGTTAAGAATAATATCCGTTACGTCTTCCTTGACGCCTTGAATGGTACTCAACTCGTGTTCCACACCTTCGATGCGAACAGCCACGATAGCTGAGCCACTAATGCTCGAAAGCAATACGCGACGTAGTGAGTTACCGAGGGTTATACCGTATCCCCGTTCGAGAGGCTTCGCTATAAACTTGCCGTATGTATCAGTCAATGCGGCAATTTCAACATTATTCGGTGTAATCAGGTCTTGCCAGTTGCGATGCATAGACGCTTCTCCGTCATGGCTTCGTTAACGATCGTTCCGACCCCAAAAC
>JACMPP010000023.1 GCA_014377445.1 Oligoflexus sp. | reverse complement strand
GACCGATATATGTCGCTCGTCATCACTGCTATCGACAATGAAATCGAGCCGGTGGCGTATCTTACCTATTGCCTCGAAAATCATGAAGACCTCGCGAAAAGGCCAGAATTCTATATGCCTTGGTCCTATCGAGATCGGATGGCTGAGATCGAAAAGTAAATTATTTCAATAGCGGTTTGAACTGAGGCGGCTTCAAGAATTACGCCCAAAAATCGACGCCATCGGGGGGGCCGATCGACTGCCTCTTTGCGTCATGCGAAGGCTGGAGGTCGGATCGACTTCGAGCGTATACTCATTGATCAAAAAAATCAGCCAGGTTTACCGGAACGGTAGGATACGAATGCATTTCTCATTACAGTGCGCTGTGAGAAGGACCCCGAAAACTAGGCGGATAGTTTAAAAATTCGCAGAACGAGTCTTAGCCACCGATGGTTAAGTTCTTCGGTATCAATGGCCTTACTATGAAAGTTATTGAGCAGACTCCGATAGGCCAAGGCTTTGAGCCCGAGTGCCCTTACGATACTGGTGACGCCCAAAAGATCCTGGCGAATCGATAGACCAGCCAAAGCTAGAAGAGCCCATAAGAAAGTGCGTTGGTGTGAAAAGGCTGGGCGAAGTTGTGCTGCACACCAATATACCAAATGCTCCATAATTCCATGACAAACCTCCTGTTCATGGATTATGGTTCCTAAGGTAGGGCAGCGGTCCTAAAAAGCAAGGAGCAACTATGTTTGGGTTTTTGCGCAGGAAAAAGCCTACTATCGTGCAAGTGAGATCGGCCGAAGAGGCTCAGCATATGATGCACGTCGCGATTGAAAAGGGTGAGCACTTTATTATGGAAATCAAGGAAGAAGATTTCGCTAAAATGGGCGACTTCCTTTTACCTATGCATCAAAAATCTAAATTAGGTAGAAATGATCCTTGTCCTTGCGGCAGTGGCGAAAAATATAAAAGGTGCTGCCTTAGACACTGACCAAAATCTTTCGAAAAAGTTGGCACTCTCCAATAGACCCTTGGAAAGCGAAGAGGCGGGTAGGAAAAGGGAAGCTCTAAGAAAAAACTCTGCCCTGTGGCACAAAGCTTGGGTTCACGAAAGGAATTCTGGAGAAAGGAATGGATCTTACTCGGATGAAACCGCGGCGAACGGTTTGCTTCGGGGCGCGGGTGCGGCGAACGGTTTGCTTCGGGGCGCGGGTGCGGCGCCCTTGGCATGATTTGCCATGTAAAGATCCTTGAGTATGTGGGATGGGAAGGAGGGACCGGGGGGCCTTTTAGCTTTTGCGGCCGTATTCGGAGAGGAGAATGATGACATTGAGAGAGAGGATGACTAGGCCAAAAGATATTGATAAGATGTCCATTTTCGTTGTCCTTACTGAGAGTTAGATGCCGTCAACTCCATTGCTACCGGCTTCGCAAACTAGACATTCTCAGGCTCGATCTATTGCAGCGCCGGAGGAATATTTAGCAAATTTTCTCAGCAAAATTCCAGTTCACTGGCCTTCACATTGTATGGATCAAAGGCTTTATCGAATCATTCCCGACCGTGCGCCTGACTTTGCCGATGGCTGGCTGAAGATAAATATTTCAGGCGATGACATAGAGGAATAAAAAACACCCTCACCCGACACCGTCCAGGGTCACATCCTTAGACGTCGGCGCAGTGAGCGTTGCCCCCAAACAAGCGGACACAATTGCAAACATCGCAAGAATCTGGGTCGAACTCAGAACTTCGTGCAAGAAGACTAACCCCATGGTCGCAGCCAAAGCAGGCTCGATGCTCATCAGGGTTCCGAAGGTCTTGGAATCCATTCTCTTCAGGACAATCATCTCAAGCGTATAGGGAACAGCGCTGGAAAGCACGCCCACAACGATGGCCCGCGTCCAGAAATCACGACTCGCCATGACCTCAGCATTCATTTTGTAAAGACCAAAAGGCAAAACCACCAAAGCGGCAACAACCATACCCCAGGCCGCCGCCTGACGGGTCGAGGCCACATCACCGATGCGCTTGCCAAAGATGATATAAAGCCCCCAACAGAGACCCGCAGCGAGTGCCAATGCAATTCCAACAGGATCAAGAGCCCCGTTAACACCATCGATCGGCGCAATGAGATAGATCCCAACAGCAGCCAGGAAAACCCAAAGGAGATCGATGAGCCGACGCGAGCCGATCAACGCCACACCCAAGGGGCCGATGAACTCCAATGCCACCGCGATACCGAGAGGAATCCTTTTGAGGGCGAGGTAGAAGACGAGGTTCATGATCCCGAGAACGCCACCGTAGACGATGACCTTCGGCCAGGCACCGACTTGCATCGGCTCACGCCAGGGACGAAAGCAGGCGAGGAGAAAAAATGCACCGAAGCCGGCCCGTACCATCGTTATGGTCGCGGGATGAACCGTATCAAACATGTGCTTCGCCATCGTTGCCCCGAACTGTATCGAAAGCATACCGATCACTAGCAGTAAAATAGAAACGGCCATGGTCTTCAAGTGCAACTCCTCTTAGGCCTGATGCAGAATCTGCGAAAGGAAAAGCTGGGCGCGCTCGGTCTTCGGCTTCGTGAAGAATTCTTCCGGTGTCGCCTCTTCAATCACTTCTCCTGCATCCATGAATATAATGCGATCGGCGGCCTGGCGGGCAAAACCCATCTCATGGGTCACGCAGATCATCGTCATACCGCTGACAGCAAGCTCCAGCATAACATCTAGGACCTCTTTGATCATCTCCGGATCGAGGGCGGATGTTGGCTCATCGAAAAGCATGATCTTGGGATTCATGCACAGGGCCCGGGCGATCGCCACGCGTTGCTGCTGCCCACCCGAGAGTTGGGCCGGGTATTTGTGGGCGTGATCGATCATCTTCACGCGCTCTAACATTTCCTTGGCTTGTTTTTCGGCCTCAGCCTGCGGAACTTTTTTCACCCATATGGGGGCGAGCGTGAGATTCTCCAGAACCGTAAGATGAGGGAAGAGATTGAACTGTTGAAAAACCATCCCCATTTCGCTGCGGACCTTTTGTAGCTTTTTGCTTTCCAGTTTTTCGCCCCAGATCATCACCTCTCCGGCATCGAAGGTCTCAAGACCATTGATGCAGCGAATCAAGGTGGATTTGCCAGATCCGGAAGGTCCGCAGACCACCAGCTTCTTGCCGGCTTCCAGCTCGAGGTTGACGTGTTTGAGGGCGTGAAAGGTCCCGTAGGTCTTTTCAATATTTTTCATTTCAATTGCTAGATTTGTATTCGTCATAAATCACCTCGCCTGTTCAAGTTTCATGCTGAAGCGGGATAGAGTAAAACACATGGCCCAGTAAACCAGTCCTGCGAAGAGGTAACCTTCCGTCGAATAACCCAACCAGTAGGGATCGGTGTTCGCCTGCTGTACGGTTCCGAGGAGATCGAACATACCGACGATCATCACCAAACTCGTGTCTTTGAAGAGACTGATGAAGCTATTCACCAAGCTTGGAATCACGGAACGCAAGGCCTGGGGAAGGACGACTAAAAACAATCGTTGCCAGCCCATCAATCCCAAAGCGGCTGCGGCTTCAGCCTGCCCGGACGGAACGCCCCGCAGGCCCGCACGAATCACTTCTGCAAGATAGGCGCTGGTAAACAAAGCCACACCTACCAGCACACGAATCAGTTTATCAAGCTCGGTGCCTGGCGGCAGAACGAGCGGCAGCATCACCGAACTCATAAACAGGACAGCGATCAAGGGCACGCCGCGCCAGAGTTCAACAAAGGCCACCGAGCCGGCCTTGATCAAAGGCAGGTCCGACATTCGCCCGAGCGCAAGCAGGAGCCCCAAGGGAAAAGCCAGACTCAATCCCATAAGGGTGATCATCAAGCTCAGGAGAAGACCGCCCCAACGCGTGGTCTCAACATGAGGAAGCCCAAACCAACGGCCATCCAGTAGCCCCCAACTGAGCAATGGCAACAACACGATGACCGCAGGAAGAATCTTCAAACCCCGACTGTAGGTCGATCGAAAAAGAGTCGCGATCGCAATCGCCCAAAGGGCCAGGACCAGGCTGGGTCGCCAGAGTTCCTCCGTCTCATAGAAGCCAAACATAAACGTCATCAAACGAAGCTTGATGAAAACCCAGCAGGCCCCATCGCCTGTGCAGCGGTCCGTACCGGCCCACTGAGCATCGATGATGGCCCACTTGAAGACCGGAAACAAAAGCCCGGCGAGGATCAGGAGTAGGACGGCGTTGATGGATTTTTGCAAGAGCGATTGCTTCGCCCCGATTTTAGCGTTAACGACGCTCATAGCGCAAAACCCTCGCTTGATAAAGGTTGATCAAAGCGGAAAGGCAGAGAGAGACAACGAGGTAGAAACCAAGAGTCATCATCATGATTTCCACCGCCTGGCCGCTGACATTCAAACTTGTTCCGGCGAAGAGCAAAACCAATTCCGGAAAGGCGATCGCTGCCGCCAGACTCGAGTTCTTAATCAGATTCAGATACTGCGAAGTCAGTGGCGGAAGGATGTGACCCATCGCCTGCGGAAAAATAATCTGCACGAGGACCTGACGGGGTTTCAAACCCAAGGCCAGGGCCGCCTCGGTCTGATGCTTCGAAACGGCTCCAACCGCACCCCGAATAATCTCCGCAATGAACGAAGCCGTGTAGAGGCTCAAAGCCGCGATCGCTGCAATTAACTCCGGGATAATCTGAGCGCCCCCGCTGTAATTAAACCCTTCCAGGTAAGGAACTGTGAAAGTCACACGCGACCTGAGGTAGAGCAAAGCCAGAACGGGAAATAAGAGAGGCAAAGTAAACGGTACCCAATTCCACAAAGGCGTCCGTCCGCTGCGAACCCGTTGCCCCCGCGCCAACGCTCGCGCCACATGCCCAAGTGTGAGACCCACAATCAAGGCCGCGATCACCATCCACACCGCAGCTGCATCCTCGGGAAAGGGCAGATACAAACCACGAATGTTCAGATAAATCGATTTCCCGATACGCCAACTCTCAAGCGGCATAGGCAACTGCCTTAGAACGGCGAAGTACCAGACAAAAAACTGCAGCAGCAAAGGAATGTTCCGCAAAGTCTCGACATAAGTAGCCCCGATCGCCCGAAGCACAGGCAAAGGACTCATGCGAAAGAGCGCGATGATCAGACCGATCACACTGGCGAAGACAATACTGATAATCGAGACAAATAGCGTGTTGACCGCACCGACCAGGAAAACCCGCCCGAGACTCGAGGTCTCGGAATAGGGAATCAAGTGAAACGCGATACCGAAGCCGGCTTGATTCTGCAAAAAATCAAAGCCCGAACTGATGCCCCGCACCTTGAGCTGCATGCTCACGTTGTGTCCGGCAAAAGCGAAGACGGCGACCAGGACGAGAAAGAATAGCCCCTGGATCAACCATTTTTTAGCTGGAGATTTATTCATAATTTACAAATTTCCTCTCAACGGAATGGCATCGCATAGTGAAGGCCACCCTTCGACCAGAGGTTATTTAGACCCCTGTCGATCTTCAAAGGAGAAGACTGACCGAGATTTCTTTCAAACACTTCACCGTAATTCCCAACCTGCGAGAGAATCTTTTTGGCAAAGTCAGGCGCAAGTCCCAAATTTTTCCCAAGCTCTCCTTCCGCACCCATAATCCTTCGAACGGCCGGCTTCTCGCTTTTTTCCGCCGCTTCCATTGTGTTCATGCCAACCTCGAGTTCTTCCCCCTCAAGCATTGTGAAAAGAGTCCAACGCACGATATCACCCCAACGATTGTCACCGTGGCGAACGGCGGGTCCCAGAGGTTCTTTGGAGATTTTTTCCGGTAGAACCACATGGTCTTCAGGGTGTTTCAACTTGGTGCGATCCGCATAAAGTCCTGACTGATCGCTGCTTATGACATCGCAACGGCCGGCGTCGTAGGCGGCGACCACTTCATCATTTTTTTCAAAGGTTACGAGCTTATATTTAATCTTCTGCGAGCGGAAAAAATCAGCGACGTTTAGTTCAGTTGTTGTGCCGAGATTAATGCATATGCTGGCATTGATGAGTTGCGCCGCCGAAGTTACACCTAACTTTTTGTGCAACATAAAACCCTGGCCGTCGTAGTAAATAACGCCAGCAAAATCAATTCCCATCGACGCATCACGCTGCAATGTATAACTGGTGTTCCGTGATAGCACGTCTATTTCACCCGATTGAAGCGCTGTGAAGCGTTCTTTGGCGGAGAGCGGGGTATATTTCACCTTGGATTGATCACCGAGAACAGCTGCAGCAATGGCTCGGCATAAATCGACATCAATTCCGAACCAATGACCCTCTTTATCGGCCGTGGAAAATCCCGGCAGACCCTGACTGACGCCGCATTTGAGGTAACCACGCTGTTTCACATCGGCTAGAGTGTCAGCGCGGACTGAAGTCGCTACGCAGACAGTAGCTAGGGCGCATAGACTGAGGCCTAAGGTTTTCATCATAAACTCCCAAGTATCTGGCACTCGTTTGATCGGGCGTGTATAGCACAACAGAAGCAAAGCCGATACCTCGGCCAAAAGACTCTAGGTCTGATTTCCACGCTGCAAGTGTACTCTGATGTTATAGTTCCCGGGTTGTATTGCCCCTAGCTGTTTTATAGGTTAAGTTCTAGATTCTTTGGCAAAACGCTACAACGGAAATTGAGCAATAAATGGCCGTCTTACGCAACTCGATGTTTCAAGAAATCCTTTTTCCAAGCGACGAAGATGAATCGCTCGGCTCGCAGGGACAGTTGTTCCTCCAAAAGGTTTTGCGTCACCATCTCGCGCCAGACTCTCTAGTCATGAATTTCCCGATCGTGATCTTCGACTTTGAAACGACCGGCCTCGATTCGTTACGGGACCGCATCATCGAGATCGGTGCCATCAAATACGTGAAGGGCGAGCGCGTAGGCGACTTCTCCTCCCTGATCAAGCCCGAAGTCCCCTTGCCGGAGATCATCACCAAGATCACAGGCATCACCGAGGAAATGCTGGAAGGCCAGCCCGCGATCGAAGCCGTGATGCCGGGCTTTCTGCAATTTATCGATAAATCCGTGCTCGTCGCGCACAACGCCGAATTCGATATGGCCTTCCTCAGGTCGGCCGCACAACGCCAGGGATATCAAATCGATTACCCCTGCTTCTGTACTTTAAAAATGGCGAGACAGCTTCTGCCTGATCTCGAGTCCAAAAATCTCGATACTTTAGCCAAGCACTATGAACTGAGCTTCGCCGCCCGTCACCGTTCCATCGGTGACTGTGAAGTGACGGGATCGGTGCTGAATAACCTTCTGCGAAAAGAAGGTCTGCATTTGCAGCAATGGAAAGATTTTGAATCGGTCCAAGTCGTTTAAGCCTTTGGAGGTCTGAATTTAATGCGCATCTCTTCCAAGATCGATCGCAACAGCGATAACTTTCGGCAGAACTTTGCCTTCCACTCAGAGCTGGTAAAGGCGCTGGAGGCCAAGACTGAGAAAGTGGCTCTCGGCGGCGGGGTTGAAACCCAGGCCAGACTCTTGAAACAAGGCAAACTGCCCGCGAGAGAACGCATTCAAAAGCTTATCGATCCGGGCTCTGAATTCCTTGAACTCTCCAGCTTTGCCGGACATGACCTCTACGATACGGCCGTCCCATCGGGCGGCATCGTCACCGGTATCGGTATCGTACAGGGTCGCCCCTGCATGATCGTGGCGAATGACGCTTCGGTCAAAGGTGGGACCTACTTTCCGATCACCGTGAAGAAACATCTTCGCGCTCAGGAAATTGCTGAGCAAAACTACCTGCCCTGTATCTACCTCGTGGATTCAGGCGGCGCTTTTCTCCCCATGCAGGACGAAGTATTCCCGGATAAGGACGACTTTGGCCGCATCTTTTTCAATCAGGCCCGCATGAGTTCCAAAGGCATTCAGCAGATCTCCAGCGTGCACGGGTTCTGTACCGCAGGTGGAGCTTATATACCTGCGATGTCGGATCAAAGTGTCATCGTACGCGGCACCGGAACTATTTTTCTCGCAGGCCCTCCCCTCGTGAAAGCGGCTACGGGCGAGGAAGTGACGGCCGAAGAACTCGGCGGTGCCAAGGTCCATACTTCGATCTCCGGTGTGGCCGACCATCTCGCGGAAGACGACGAACACGCTCTGCAAATCCTTCGTCAAATCGTCAAATATCTGGGTCGTCCCAAGGAAGCTTCGGTCAAACTCCAGACGCCTGAGGCACCTGATTACGATTCTGAAGAGCTGCTCGGTGTCGTGCCCGCCGAGAGCCGCAAGGCCTTCGATATCCGCGAAGTCATCGCCCGCGTGGTCGACGGATCGAAACTCTTTGAGTTCAAACCCAACTACGGCACGACCTTGATCTGTGGCTTTGCCCACATCGAAGGAGTCCCTGTCGGCATTCTCGCGAATAATGGTGTCCTGTTCTCAGAAAGCGCTCTCAAGGGCACGCATTTCATCGAACTTTGCACGCAGGAGAAAATCCCCCTTCTCTTCCTTCAAAATATCACCGGCTTCATCGTCGGTAAAAAATACGAACACGGCGGCATCGCTAAAGACGGTGCGAAACTTGTTCATGCTGTGGCGAATGCCAGGGTTCCCAAGTTCACGGTTGTCGTCGGCGGCAGCTTTGGCGCCGGGAACTACGGGATGTGTGGTCGGGCCTATGATCCGCGTTATCTCTTTATGTGGCCGAATGCCAAGATCTCCGTCATGGGCGGCGAGCAGGCTGCCGACGTCCTCGCTACGGTTAAGATCGAACAGCTTCGTAAACAGGGCAAAGAACTCACGGAGGCCGATATCAAGGCCATCCGCCAACCCATTCTGGATAAGTACGAAAAGGAGAGTAGCGCCTACTACTCCTCCGCACGCCTCTGGGACGATGGCATCATCGATCCCCGTAAAACACGGTCTGTTCTCGCCAAAGCTCTTGCAAGCACCTTGCATCATCATTGGGACGAGACTCGTAACGGCGTCTTCCGAATGTAACTGAAACTGAATTTTTACATGTATATTTGAATCGACTAAGGGGATCGGGATGAGCAAGACAATCAGTATCGGTAATGCAGGTGGATATTGGGGTGATGATCCCAACGCTTTGGAACGTCAGGTCTTCGGCGGAAGACTCGATTATATCAGCATGGACTTCCTCGCTGAAATCACTATGTCTATCCTCCAAAAACAGCGTTCCAGCGACCCGGAAGCCGGCTACGCGCGCGACTTCCTCCCGATGATCAAGAAAGTTCTGCCCAAGCTCATGAGCGACGGCACGACGATCATCACCAATGCCGGCGGTGTAAACCCTCAGGCCTGCGCGCAGGCGATCGCCAAACTTGCCAGCGAACTCGGCCTAAGTCCCCGCATCGCCATCGTCTACGGCGATGACATCCTTCCTGATCTCAGTCGTCTCCAAAACTCCGGCATCGCTTTCGACAACATGGAAGACGGGACCAAGTTCGCACCGGTTGCAGACCGTATCCAGGCTGCGAACATCTACTTCGGCGCCGCGCCCGTGGTCGAAGCCCTAAAATGGAAACCCAATATTATCGTAACCGGCCGCGTAACGGATACCGGCATCACCATAGCGCCGATGATCTACGAATTCGGCTGGAAACTAAACGATTGGACACGCCTCGCTCACGGAATCGTCGCCGGTCACATTATCGAATGTGGATCCCAGTCGACTGGCGGAAACTTCACCGACTGGGAAAAGGTCGAGATCTTTGATCAAATCGGTTATCCGATCGTCGAAGTTTCGGAAGACGGCAGCTTCGTCGTTACGAAGCACAAAGGTTCCGGCGGCCTCGTCAGCGTCGACACCGTTCGCGAGCAACTCTTCTATGAGATGGGCAGTCCAACGGCCTACATCACCCCTGATGTCGTTGCCGATTTCAGCAGCATCAAACTCGAGCAGGCCGGCCCCGATCGCGTGCGCGTCTTCGGCATTCGCGGCGCTGAACCGACTCCCCTCTATAAAGTGTCGATGGCCTATGAAGACGGTTTCAAGGCCACCGGTTCGGTCATGATCTCAGGACCCAACGCCCGTAAGAAAGCGGAAGCGTTCGCCCGCATCTTCTGGAACCGCTGCCCGGGTCCCTTCGAAGAAACACTGACGGAATACGTCGGCTACAATTCCTGTCACCGTTCGCTCGTTCATCAGGAAGACGGCAATGAAATCCTTCTTCGCCTCGGCGCACGGGCCAAGGACGAAAAAGCATTGCGTCTCTTCGGCAAAATGATTCCCTCGCTCATCCTCAGTGGACCTCCCGGTGTCGCTGTTATAGGCGGCGTGCCGAAGGCTCAGAAAGTAATGAGCTACTGGCCGGCTTTGATGCCTAAAACAGCCGTGCAACCCAAAATCGCTCTTTTCGAAAAAGGCGAAATGGTCTCAGAAAAACAAGTCAACGATACTCCGGTCGGCAACTTCGTCCCGAACGAACTCGATGCGCAGATCGCAACCAAAGCGAGTCAGTCGATCGAAGCGGCTCTTGCGGATCATAACAAACCTAGCTCGCGTGCCCTTCGTGAGATCGCCCTTGCCCGCAGCGGAGATAAAGGCGACACAGCTAATATCGGTGTTCTGGCCCGGAGCCAGGAGGCTTACGACTTCCTCGACAGCTACCTGACCGCGCAACGTGTCAAAGACTGGTTTCAGGAACTTTGCATCGGCAAGGTTACGCGCTATGGCCTGCCCGGTATGAAGGGCTTCAATTTCCTTTTGGAAGAATCGCTTGGCGGCGGCGGAACCCGCACGCTTCGAATCGATGCTCAAGGCAAGACCTTCGCTCAGGCCCTCCTGGCTCAAAAGGTTACTTTTCCAGGCGAGCTCGTGCAGAAGAAGGGTTAAGCAGTGAAAAAAATTCATAAGGTATTTATCGCGAATCGGGGCGAGATCGCGCGGCGGATCGCTCTCGGCGCGCAGGGACTCGGGATCGAAACCGCAGCCCTTTACAGCGGTCCGGCAGCCCCCAGCTTTCTGCAGGGACTTGTCACGACTCTGTTGAAAGTGGACGAAGAGAGCCCTGCGCTCTATCTCAACGGTCAAAAGATGGTCGACTTCGCCAAGCAGTCCGGCTGTGATGCTGTGCATCCCGGCTTCGGCTTTCTTTCGGAGAGTGCGGCCTTTGCATCGCTTGTGGAGGAAAGCGGTCTGACCTGGATCGGCCCTTCCCCGAAATCCATTTCCCAGATGGCATCGAAAGCGGAAGCGCGTTTGATTGCCAAAAAATATAATGTGCCAGTTGTTCCCGGCCTTGAAAAGATGAGCAATCTCGACGTCAATGAACTCGTGAAGTCCGTTCACGGCTTCGTCAAAGACCACGGCTTTCCCATACTCTTGAAAGCAGCCATGGGCGGCGGCGGCAAAGGCATGCGGATCGTTCGCCACCTAGCTGACATTGAAGAGTCGATCAACCGCGCTCAATCCGAGGCACTCAACTCCTTCGGCGACAGCACACTTATCGTCGAGCGTTATGTTGAACATCCTCGTCACATCGAAGTGCAGATCATGGGCGATCAGCAGGGCAACGTCTATGCTCTCGGTGATCGCGACTGTTCGGTGCAACGGCGTCACCAAAAGGTGATTGAGGAAGCGCCTGCTCCCGGCCTCAGCGATGAGACCCGAAGGCGCATGCAGGAATCGGCGGTGGCGCTGGCCAAAGCGGTCGGCTATTACTCGGCCGGAACTGTGGAATACATCATGGACTGGGCACCTGAGCATCGCGCGAAAGAGAACTTCTACTTCCTCGAGATGAACACACGCCTTCAGGTTGAGCATCCGGTGACGGAGCAGATTTTCAATGAAGATCTCGTCGCCTGGCAGTTGCGAGTGGCCATGGGTGAAACTCTGAAGGACCGTATCAATCTCGTGCCACAAGGCCACAGTATTGAGCTGCGTCTCTACGCCGAAGACAGCAAAAACAAATTCCTTCCCGCGCCTGGCCCGGTCTATGGCTTCCTGCCCTACAGCAGCCAGGGCATTCGCTGGGAAGCCGGTATCGATGCCATCGATGAAGTCACGCCACGCTTCGATCCGATGATTGCCAAATTGATCGCCACGGGACCCACTCGCAAACAAGCCATAAAACGCCTGATAGAAGCCCTGAAGCAAAGTGTTCTGGCTATGCCCATCAGCAATGCAAGCTTCCTGCTCGGGGTTCTCGAAAGCACGGCCTTTAGCGATGCGCAGCCCACGACGCGCTTCCTAGAGGACGAAGCACCCGCATTGCAAGCGGCCGAAGTTCTTCGCCGCAGCAAAACCGATCCTCTGGCCGAAGAGATCTGGCAGAACCTTTCGTCCGATCTTACCGTCGTCCCAGGCAGTATCGCATCCCTGACTCAAGCGATTTTTGCCAAAGCGAAGAACCTGGCGTCCAGTCGCATCCAATTCACCAACGAAGTAAAAGCCTCGGTCCCACTTCGCTACGGTCCCAGACTGTCGACCATGGGCCGCGGCTTTATAGAAAAAAATGGCCAGCAAACCGGCTTTTCCTTTTGTTCCACGAGCGATAGGGGCGCTTATATCCGCTGGCTGAATATCGATGGCGAAACCTACTTCAAGGTCGAACGGCGGGACGAAAGCTCCACCAGTGGTAAGTCAGGGGCTCATGCTCACGAAGTAATCGCTCCTGTCCCGGGAAAGGTCGTCAAGATCCTGATCGAGCCAGGCGCCAAGGTTTCCGACAAGCAGACCCTCATGATCCTCGAGTCCATGAAAATGGAGTTTGAAGTTCTCGCCACACGCAGCGGCGTAATCTCCGAGATCCTGGTACAAGCGGGCCAGCAGGTTCAGTCCGATACTATGCTTGCACTCTGGCAAGATCCTCCGGAAGCCTGATTTCATTCCACTTAACAAAAAGCTCATCATGATTCACATGCCTGATGAGCTTTTTCTGCGTTTATTTCTCGGAAATCCGCTTGGCGAGCGCGCCACCTAACCCGCCTTCCGAATGGCCTTTGCACGAAGAGCGCGCCGCCTTTTAATGATCGCTGCGAGCGAGGCTAGACAATTCATGTCAGAAAAGACAGAATGGCAAGAGTCGAACGGCTGAAGTTTTATGTTGATGCGGGAAACGAGAAGGAGTCATCTATGCCATTTCAGACCTTTATGAGCGAATCAGGGTTTAAAGTTCTGGCGATGGCACGTCTGGAACAATGCGAATACAGTATCGTTCTTTATCTGCTCAACTGTGCAGTTTCAGGCATGCATGATCTCATCACGACCGAGAAAGAACTCGCGTCTTTGATTGGCTACCAGGAAGACAAGCTGAAAGAAGCTGTCGAAGGCCTGGTGGCTCGCAATATTATCCATGTGAAAGTGCATGAACAAAACCAGTCACGCGGCAAACAATCGCTGCGTATCGGAATGGAATACAACATCCATCTCTGGCAACTCAATTTCGATAAAGGCGTCACCTCCACCGATGCCGTGGTTTTCCCATATAAACGCGAAGGCAACGTCCATTACCTCCAGCCGCGCGAACCCGATCTCACACCTACCATTCGCCATCCATTGCCGACCCACAAACGCATTCTTTCCGCGTTTATGGACGGTCGCGATATGCTCGGTGAACTCGAGCTCGTCAATGCCGAACGCGATGCGATGATTCTGGTCGACACCCATCCTGTGGATCAGTGCCTCATCATGATTCGCCACTTCGGAACGCGCATTCCGACCCTCAGTCTTCTCGCGAGTGCGTGGCAGCACTATCAAATTCTTTATGATGAAGAAACCGAGAAGGTCGATATTCAAGAGGCAAGGCACAAGCATTTGGAGATGGATCATCGTCTTCGTGATGCTGTCGAGATTCTGCTTCAGCAGAAAGCCGATCTCAAACTCAGCGAAGAGGAACAGGATGTCCTTGACGTGCTTTCCAATCACCGTCATCCGCGTCGCCAGCTCTTTTGGGCGTATCAATCGCGCGGCCGTTATCCGAAGTTGAAAGATTTTTTTGATCAAAACAGCTTCTTGATGCTACCGGTCACGTCTTCGGGTAACATTTTCAAAAAGAAGCCCCATCAAGATTAGAAGGAATCAGAATGCCTAGTGCGCTTACGTTCCTAATGGCGATTTTTGCTTTTGCAGCGATGTCATGCGCGACAGGGAGCCCGAAGGGTATGACCATCGACGATTCCGCCTATGACGGCACAGCCGACAGCATGGATTCCCTACCCGACTGTATTCCAGAACTGGAAGGCTCAAGCTTTTGGGTCAAGGATAAGAAGGGCGCCTACGATTGCTCCGCCTCAGGTGAGTGGAAGAATCGAAAGTCTGCAAAAATGCCGGATAATCTGGATGATTCTGAGGAAGAAGCCGGGGCGTGGACGCCCCGCATGATCGAGAAGTAATAAGATGGGTCAAGGAGCGGTGCTCTTAGGAAGCCGCTCGCATGTTTTGGTGCGGATAGAACATTCTCATGCCCCCCACTTCCAGGCTGTAGCCGGTCGCTTCGTGAGTCACAGTAATGGATTGCCTTCCCACGCGGAACACCTTGCTTCGTGACATCTCCAGAGAATCAAGCTGCACATCGAGATAGGCTCCCGAGCTGAAATGCACCCGCATGGTGCTTTCAGTCACGTCAAAGCCATCAAATTCAAAGGATTTGCCAGACGAAATAGGACCTCCAGCCTTCGCGGGCGCCGCTGCACTGAGAGCGGAAAGATCGTCCTCTTCCTTGGCCATTTCATCATCTTCAGAGGCCGACTCAAGCATACGCAGAGCATCGGCTCTGGCGCTTTGATTGCTGTCCGCTTCCTCAAAGTCGTCGCGCATTTTCTTCTCTTCTTCAATCGAGGCATTGATCTGCTTCTCGAAGCGCTGCTCGTCTTCGATACTCATCATATCGCCTTCGCTATCGTCTTCGCTCTCATCAAGGACCGACGTGTCGATCTCATTGCTCTGCAGAAGATCTTTGTCCAGCTCTGGAATTTCCGCTTCTTCTGCGGCGAGAAGCGGGACGTCGGCTTCAAGATCTTCATCGCTGTCGAGAAGTTCTGGTTCGTGGATTGTAAGCTCTTCGCTCATCATCGCGCCATCGCCGGCTTCGTCGCTCTCTTCGAAATCAAGTTCATCCTCGACTTCATCCGGAACTGCTTCGGTCAGTTCGATTTCTGATTCCGACTCCAGTGCGGCACTGACCATTTGCGCTTTGTCATCTAGATCGAGAAGTTTTTCGTCTTCGTCCAGGGTCGGCATAACTGCTTTCGCTGACGGGACTTTAGGCTCGGGCGCATCGAGAAGCTCTGTGACCATTTCAGCTTCTTCTTCAAAGCTGTCGAGACTCATTTCTTCAACATCGCCCGTATCGAGATCTGAAACCACAATATCGTCGTTTAAGGTATGATGAGCCGCTGAAGAGATCGGGATTTCATCGAGGCTATCGCTGCTGTCATCCGAGCTGAGATCGTAGCTCATCTCGTCGTGATCGACTTCAGACTCTTCCACTTCGAGATCGATGCTGCCATTGTCTGAAGCCAGGAAGTCTTCCGCCTCGTGGGCGGGCGCCATTTCGAAGTCGGATTCTGCTTGGATTTCAGGAACCTCTTCCATTTCAACTTCCAGGAAGTCGTCGTCTACTGCCGCATTTTCAAGCGGATTTTCGGCGATTTCCCGTTCATCCGCAGTTTCTTCCCCGCCGACAGCAAATGGATCGTCGCGATGAGCTGCATCCTGGCTATAGGGAGCAAGAGCTGCGATAAAATCTTCGACGCCGGAGCGATCGAGAAATTCGTTGAAGCTTTCCCCTTCTTCAGCTTTGGATTGGAATATCTCTATAACAGTGGTTAGAAGTCGGGGCAGTTTATCGGCTGGCACAGCTTCGGCAAAGAAGGAAGCAAGTTCAGGAAACTGAGAGGTCTTGCCACCCATACTGATGCGATAGCCACTCGCTTCTCCGATCACGGAGATGTCGAGAGTATGACAGGGCGCGCAGCAACGTGCACAGCCATTGATACCGATTTTTACCGTGGATTGAAGCTTCAGGTTCGCGATGAGCTTCGTCAAATCCATCGCTGTCGTCAGCGCGGGTTGCTCGTGGGTCTCACAGAGCTCACCAAGGCACGAGACGGGTTGGTGCAGTCCGGATTGATAATTGCGGAAGCCAAGGCCGGTCGCCTTGAGCTCGGTCGTGATACGTTCGATCTCACTCTCTTTCACAAATAGAGCGAGTCGCTGATCTTCTGTCGCTTTGACGATCGCCAGTTCTTTCGAACAGAGTTCGGCGATTTTCTTTAGCTGAGCCGAATTATAAATTCCGCCTGGCGCCTCGGTGCTAATCAAGACGGTACCGTTTTTCAATTTAAAGAGCTCACTCATCGCAGCCTTCCTGAGGTACAGAGATGACCATGTGTCCCTAGTGATTTCGGAGGAAATCCGGAAAGCTTGAGAGAAACTCTTCCCAAACGAAAGAAAGGCCCCCAAATGGGAGCCTTTTAAAAACCTAAAAAATAGGATTTATTTTAGTCGTATCAGCAAGTTTCAGTCACCGTGTTCAAGGAAATCCCGGAGGCGCTGATTCATGAGTGAGCGCGAGACCCAGAAGATTTCTGATAGCTGGCGGATCATATCGAAAGACATGTCAAGCTTTTGGACTTCTTCACGAAGCAGCTCGCTTGGAATCAGAAGAGCACCAGCAAATACGTTTGCCAGGATGTCCACAATCTCAGCTGGCGTCTCGTTGAGTGCCTCACTGTTGATGCGGCCGGTTCCAAGGAGATGCTTGAAGAGGGCCTTACCAGCGATGAAACGGAGGTAGGGTCGTGCTTCGCCTGATTGGAAGTTGACCACGGTCTTCAGCTCCGCGCCTTCGTCGTCATGACGAACAGTGAAAACGTCGACCTGCTCGGGGTTGTGAGCGACGGTTACGTTTGGTACCAAACGATAGATTTCCGGGATATAAAGAGGGGTCTCGGTGAAGCCACCCTGTTCAATCAGCTCATTCGCGAGCTGCACAACTTGTTTGCGTTGTTTGTGAAAATGCACTTCGAAAGCTGGGATTTGGTTGCCACCCTGCCAGCGTTGTGGATTCTTGAAGTACTCTTTTTTCAGAGCTTCAAGGGGTTTGCCGCTCAGAGTGAATTCACCGTAGCCTTTGAATTCAAAGACGGCTTCATCAAGAGTGACTTTGCCAGAAGTGATGTCGATCAGAAGACCTTCATCAACATTCAAATGTTCGGCGATGCTGCGAAGCGTCGTAAGAGAACGGATGTTCTTCTTACCCTTTTTCCAATGGCTGCAATCGGCTGGATCGTAGCCAAGGATCGCACCAACGTCTTGGTCAATCACCTTTACATTGCCATCGTAACGGATTTCTAATGCTTCTTTGCAGAACTTGAATAAGGTCGCCGAGTGCGGATAACGATTGGCCTCAACCTTTTTCATGGATGCTCCCGATGGTTTGCTCGAATGCCCAAGGGATCAGGCGCGGCCGCTCGTGGGCATATGCTCGATCCGTATTAGTGATTTTCGACGATTTTGACCTTCTACCATTAGAAACGATTTTGACATTGAGGTCAAGCGTTGCGAGATAGCGGAGAAAAAAGCCTTAATTATGGCGAAGGACAGCCATTTTTTAGTTTACTTGGGGGTTTTGAGACTTTCCAAAAAGGCAGTTGGCACAAATGCTGAGTAGTCACCCCCGTTTTTCACAACTTCCCGGACCAGGGTCGAAGAGATGAAAGAACGATCCGCGGCGGTGGCAAAGAATAGTGTTTGAATTTCAGGGGCCAACACGTTGTTGGTGTGCGCCATCGGCAGTTCGTAGTCGAAGTCGCTCGAGCTGCGGAGGCCCCGCACGATGAAGCGCGCATTGTGCTTGCGCGCGAAAGCGACGGCAAGACCTGAGAAGGCCCTGGCTTCGATACGGGACTCATGGGCAAAGGTTTTCTGCAAAGCCGAAATCCTGTCATCCATCGACATCAAAGCCGCTTTGCTCAGGCTCAGGCCGATACCGATAATAATTTTATCAAAGAGTCCAAGCGCCTGTTCAACGATCTGTTGATGCCCTGTCGTGAAGGGATCAAAACTGCCGGGAAAAATCGCGATGCGTTGATGAATGGATGGAGGGCTGCTTTTGCTGCTCATGTCTTTTCCTCAACTCTTTTTTTGAAAAAAACTGACGGCGATTTTACCATAGAACTTTTGTTTGCTCATGTCCCAGGGACAAGCTTCATCGAGCGCCCAGGTCGCCAAATACTTGGCAGCCTCATCGTCGCTTTCGACCACGAGCAAGGCCTCATCCGCGGCGATGCGAAGAAGTTCAGGGACGAGCAGGGGCCATTGCTGGACGAGGATAGCATAAGGCGGATCGAACCATAATATATCGAAGCTTGCAGCATTTTGCTGGGCAAGGGCCTTGACGGCGTTCGTCGCGAAAATGCGTATGATCGGAGCTTTCGGGAGGGTTTTGCCGCGGCGCTCGACTTCCGCAAGGTTGATTCGAAGCGCTTTGAGGGCTTCCGCTCCTGACTCCACGAAACAAGCCAATGCTGCCCCTCGACTTAAAGCTTCAATACCAACCGCACCCGAGCCGGCAAAGACATCGAGCACCCGAGCCGAGGGGATGCGTAGCTGGAGCGAGTTCATCACCGCGGTCCGGACTTTCCCCGAAGTTGGTCTTGTGCCCTCGGGAGGGCTCTGGAGGCTCATTCCACTGCAGAATCCTGTCGTCAGTCTCAAGCTCATGTTGTCCTCAATCGCAAAGTGTTCCACTCTAAATCTGTTCGGGGGGACTTGTCTAGTTGTGCTGAGGCATGCTGCCGCTTGGGGCCGTCTGAGGCCGAAACGGCAAATTTCTTCAGAACTTCGCATATTTGTCCTTGCAATTTACTGTATTATCACTAAAGTATCGCTATTTTATGTCTCTTTTGGCGGGGGAAAAGCCATGAATATTCAACAGATACAAGAAGCTCGTGAGCTGTACGGCATTGACGGCTGGGGCGCTGGCTACTTTAGCATCGCTGACAATGGCAATGTCGCCTGCCATCCCACAGGTGAAGAACACCTCTCGATCGATTTGCCTGAGGCTATCCTCAAGTCGAAATCGCTAGGCATTCATCCGCCGATGATTATGCGCTTTCCGCAGATCATCGATAACCAAATTGCACGTCTCCACTCGGCTTTTAAAGAAGCCATGTGGGAGTATAATTATCAAGGAAGCCACCGCGCTGTGTTCCCCTTCAAGGTGAACCAACGTCGTGAATTCATCGATAACGTCGTGAAGTACGGCCTAAAGTACAATTACGGTCTCGAAGTCGGCAGTAAGCCGGAGTTCATCGCAGCTTTGAGCTACGATCTGGCTCCGGACGCTCTCTTCGTCTGTAACGGCTTCAAAGACCGCGAGTTCATCGACCTTGGCTTTATCGCTAAGGGCATGGGCAAGAACGTTGTCCTCGTCGTGGAAGGCCCTGACGAGCTGCAGATGATCCTCGATCAAGCCAAAGAAGATCCCAAGAACTGCCCCCATGTCGGTATCCGCGTCAAGCTATACAGCCGCGGTTCGGGCAAATGGGCGAAGTCGTCGGGCGAATCGTCTAAATTCGGTTTGACCACGATCGAAGTCTTGCAGTGCTTGAACATGTTGGCTGAAGCCGGCCTGTCCGATCAGCTCTACATGCTCCACTTCCACATCGGCAGCCAAGTTACTGAGATCAAACGCATCAAGAATGCGATCAAGGAAGCCTCGCGCGTTTACTCCAAAGTTCACAAGATGGGCTTCAAACCTCTGTGTTTGAACATCGGTGGTGGCGTAGGTGTAGACTATGACGGTAGCAAGACCTCCTTTGCCTCGAGTGCCAACTACTCGCTGCAGGAACTTGCGAACGACGTCATCTACGAGATCGGCGAAGTCTGTAAGAACGAAGAAACGGTTTGTCCTCAGATCGTTACCGAAAGCGGCCGCGTAATCGCTGCCTATCACTCCGTCGTCATCGCTGACGTTCGCGAAGTGCAAAGCACCGAGAGCTTCTCGGCGGCCGGCGTATTCGATCCTCTGGCTCAGGGCAAGCCCCAAGCCAAAGGCCTCGCTGAGCTCAACTATATCCTCGATAACATCACTCGCAAAAACTTTGCTGAGTACTACCATGATGCGATCGAGTACTACGAAGAGATGTTTACCCTCTTCAACCTGGGCTACGTGAACCTTCAGGATCGTGCCACGGCGGAACAATTGTTCTACCGTATCTGCCGTCGCGCCCTCTTCTTCTCGTCTTATGAAAAACATCAGACCGAAGAATTCCAAAGCCTTCAACAGAGAATGGTCTCGAAGTTCCTCGCGAACTTCTCGATCTTCCAATCGATTCCTGACTCCTGGTCGATCGATCAGCTCTTCCCGGTGATTCCTCTTTCTCACCACGAGAAAAAGCCGACTCACAAGGCGACGATCGTCGACATTACCTGTGACTCAGACGGATGCCTGGAGCAGTTTATCGACCGCAGCGACACCCGCAGCGTCCTCGATCTTCACTCGCCATCGTCGAAGCCCTACTACCTTGGTTTCTTCCTCGTTGGTGCTTACCAGGAGAGTCTTGCCAACGAGCACAACCTCTTCGGTGCCATCAACGAAGCTGAGATCAACATGCGGGAAGACGGACGTTGGGAAATTGCCAAAACCACAGTTGGCGACCCGATCGAAGAACTTCTTACCAGCCGTAACTACGAGATGCCCCTCATGTGGGAATCCATGAACCGTCAGATTGCGACCTCAGTGTCTAGGGAGATGATCTCCGAGGCCGAAGGCGAGGTCTTTAAGACGAAAATCGAAGCGTACTTGGCCTCGTCGCCCTACTTGCGCGAAGGCAAGTAATTTCAAGTGCTTACAATTTAAGGAAAACCGCATCATGCGGTTTTCCTTTTTTTGTCCTCAAGGAAAGCAAATACATGCCGATCCTTATCCTAAGGCAGTGTCCAAATCTGCAGATTAAAGAGGGATAACATGGGCATAAGTATTCAAATGGTACAACGCGACGGCTGGGATCTCATCGGTTACGAAGGCCCGATTGATGCTGAGGCTGAAGTCCATCTCGCCCAACTCCTACCGAAGCTCGGTAACCACGTTGTATTCAACTTCCGCAACACGGGAACGGTCAATAGCTGTGGTGTTCGTAGCTGGATCAACTTCATGCGCGAACTCCAAAAGACCCCTCGCCAGATCGTGTTCCAAGAGTGCACGGGCGATATCGTTATGCAGATTAACATGATCCCTAGCTTCAAAGGCGCCGCGACCATACAATCAGTATACGGCGCTTACCTTTGTGATGCCTGTGGCCATGAAGATACAGTTCTCTTCGAAGCCGGCAAGACCCTGCCCCTGAGCAACGACGTTGAACTTCCTCCGAGACCTTGCCCGGAATGCGGGGCTCAGATGGAATTGGCCGAGATGGAAGAAGAGTACTTCGCCTTTCTCGCGGCGTGATAAGATAGAAAGCCTTAGGTAATGGATTACGAATAGGGTAAACGAATGTCTCAAGCGGCGATAAAAGTTGACCAGGTACCGGCGACGATTCTTTCTGAATTCGCGCGCTTCGATACGTTTACAAAAGTCCTCCTCGACGCCTGCGTGCTGATCGATACCCAAGGCAAAATCCTCAAAGCGAACCAAATGCTGGCTCAACTTATGGGCCAGACCACACGCCAACTCCTCAAAGTTGAGAACATCGACCAGATCCTATCCTGCTCTGTGGATGGGGCCAAACTCGGGTTTAAAGAACTCTGCGAATACGATAGTACGATCCGCATCGATGAAGTCAGCGGCCAGATTACCGGCCAGAAAGGCACGAGAAACCTAATCCTCGGCGTCTATCCTTTCATCGATACCGCGACGGCGACCAAACTCGGGGTCTTCGTGCTCATCCGTGACGTTACGGCAGAAACCTTGCTCCAGGATCAATACAAAAGCAAAGCGATCCAATCCATCACGGACCCGCTTACCACGCTCTTCACCCGGGCTTACTTTGAAGAGTTCCTCAACGGTCAGGTCACCCGCATGGAAAGCCTCCCTCCTTCGGAAGGTTATCCTGTGTCCCTTGTTATGTGTGACATCGACTTTTTCAAGAAAATCAACGACGGCTTCGGTCACCAGGCCGGTGACTATGTGCTGAAAATCGTCGCTCGTATCATGAAGCAGACCTTCCGCAAAACCGATGTCTGCTGTCGTTACGGTGGCGAGGAATTTCTCGTGATCCTCCCGGCAGCAAACTTCGAAAACGCGGGAATAGCAGCTAACAAGCTGCGCCAGGCGATCGAGACCGAAGTGATTATGTATGAAGATCGCCGCATTCCGCTGACGATGAGCTGCGGTGTGGCTGCGCTTCAAATCGGCAAAGAAACCTACATGGAAACCATGGCTCGTGCCGACCTTGCGCTCTACGAGTGCAAACACAACGGTCGTAACCTCGTGTCGCTCCATGACGGAACCAAGATCATCATTACTCCTCGCGAATAAGCTAACCCAGGATTGTTGGCTCCTGGGTCTGACCGACTTTATTCCCCTCATTTTAACAGAGACGAAAATTCGATTATCCCTGCCAAAAAACCGCTGTTTTCAACCTCGGCTTTCAGTTTAATTCCCGCTCGAATACACCAATCACATGCTCCTAATATATCGAAATCCTTAAGATATTTCCCAGAATAGGCTTCGCATTTAAACTCGCTTCAAGTTTGGTGGTCGGCTAACCCAAAACCATCCTGATCGACAAAGGGTTTCACAGGAATAGATTGGTCTAGCCGATAGGGTCTACTTCAGACCATCCGAGAGCCTATCAACTCACTTTATTTAGACCTCTTTTCGAAGTATTCTGCAAAGCCTCTTCTTGAAGCCTTTTCGTAATTGATATAACTTTTTTGTTTCCGTCTTTGATCAGTCCTACTGACAGATTTTTATGAGTATCGGTTCCATTAATAACCTCGGATAAGATACTTATATTTGTTTTCATATTTTGGGCTTGGGCAGATAGTTGCTCGGAAGCTGCCGCCGTTTGCTCAGCGGAACCTGCATTGATTTGAGTAACTTGATCAAGTTGAATTATTGCTTTATTAATCTCGCTAATGCCTTTTGCCTGTTCTTCGCTCGCTTCCGAAATAGAATGAATCATTTGTGAGACTTCATTTATTTCTGAGACAATATCGCTCAAAACACTTCCACACTCTCTGGCAATTTTTGTACCTTCTTCGACGTGAAGGTTATTTTCTAAACTAATTGTGTCATTTTGAGATTTTGATTTGTTTATTATGAGTTGAACTCTTTCCGAACTTACTGCTAGGAGTGCAGTGATTTCTGCCGCGGCACTACCACTCATTTGCGCTAGCTTGCCAACCTCTTCCGCCACAACAGAAAACCCTTTACCGTGTTCCCCTGCTCGAGCAGCTTCGACAGAAGCATTGAAAGAAAGTAGCTTCGTTTGAAAGACTATTTCATTGATGACTTTAGTCTTATTGCCGATTTCATTGATCACTTGGATGATCTCAGTAAACCTTTGGTTATTTTCTTCATTCTTGGATTTTATTTCCACGTTAGCCCTGGAAAGTTTTTCCATAGATCTCATCATGTTCTCAACTACGTTTTGCCCCCTTCTCGCCGAGCTGACAGTGCGTGCCGTTATCTCTACACTGCTTTTAGCAGATTCTGCGTTTCGTCCTACCATAGAGTTCATTTCTTCAACCGCCGCGGACGTCTCTTCCAGTGAGGAGGCTTGCTGTGTCGTGGAATCAGACAAACTTGATGAGGAAAGCGATACATCGACTGCAGCGTCGGAGACTTGATCAGCCATGCTGTTAAGGTCCCGAATTGAGATATCGATGGATTTGATTAGACTTCTGATAATAAAAAAGGACAAAGTGCATCCGGTTAGCAAGCCTATAATTACACTGGTTAGACTGAAAATATAAGCCCATTTGAAAACATTATTATCTTCCTCTTCATGCATTTTCATTGCTTTTTTACTGAACTCGAGGATGCTATTTATTTCATTTTTGAGATTCTCACTAAGACTTGCGTGGGCACCTTTAAAAATTACTTCGGCTGCATCTTTTTTCCCCGCAATAACCAACCGATTTATTTCTTTTGATTCACGCTCCCAAGTTGAAAAATCTTTGTTTGTTTTTTCTAGGATTTCACTTATGTTTTTATCAGATAACTTTGATATCTGTTCAAAATAATCTCTGGCTTCCTTGACGTTAGTCTCATAAGCTTTTTCTATTTTAGCAGTATCTTCTTTTTCTCCAGCCAGGAGTAGATTGTGTTTTTCAATTTCTGCACTCAAAACTTTTATTGTCATGCGGTTCGCTAACGACCGGCGGAGCACAATAACTTCTTGAAGAACTTCATTTCTTTCTTTGAGATACTTCAAATTAAAGAATCCCGTTCCGAATACTATAATTACCGTTATGCAAAAAACCGCAATGATCCCAATAAATTTATTTTTTATTCCTGATATTTTCATGATTTATCCTAGACTTAAAGAGAATCGTTATTGACTTCAGGGTGTGGGGGCGTATCGGTATTTCATCTTACGTCTTGAGTCACTGGGACTAACTGGTTAATCTAAAAGGCATGATGTATTTATCTTAGGTTTTGTGCAATTAGGAGAATTGTCCTGACGACATAATTGTTCACGAAACATGATAAGAAGATCATTCATTTTGGTGAAATTGAAGTACCCCTGTTTTCGTGGAGTCATCTGATCGTGAGCCCCCCATAACGGCAATGAACGCATCGGACTCACGGCCAAATCTTATCTGAGTGCCGTGGCGAACATATTCAAACTCGCAACGCCCCATCCGCCCCTTGCGAGCAAGCCGTAGCGGAAAACGTTGCTGAAGAGCTTGCAACCTGCACTTCTCATCGGCGCACAGGACCTTGTCTCCCTGAGGAGGCTTCGGGAAGAAGCTTGCAGATGGCATCGACTTTTTCGCGAAAATTCGGATCAAGGCTTGGAGCCATGTCACGCTTTGTGACTCTGTCTTCGTATGTCCATCGAGTCCCCTATCCTCTTCGAGACATCCGAGGCAAATTTCACAGGAATTTTGGTTCACCTTTGAATCAATGAAATATCTCTGGTTTTTCTGCCAAAAAAATCATGTTTTTTCTCATAAATGATTCGCGAACTCGAAGAAATCGCTAAAAATCAACAAAAGATAACCCAAAAAAAAGCGCCCTCGCTGGAGGCGAGAGCGCAAAGTTATTTCGACTATCTTGGTCGTTAGTTCGATGAATTCTGAGCGGCTTCCGCTTGAGCAAGCCACTGATCGGCCATCGATTCGATCTTCTTATTGATGATCTGACCCTTCATTTGAAAGGTGAAGGCCTCATATTCATGGTCGGTCCAGTCGATCGGCAGATAGATCTGCTCGTCTTCTTCGTAAAGATACTCTTCGAAGTAAGTGTCGATGTAGTCGATAAGGAAGAGAGCCGCTTCGCGAGGTTCCATTTCTTCTGCAGCAAACACCAGACGGGCATCAACCGGATAGTAGTAGCTCTGATCCTTGTTCGAGAGCAGGACAGTGACGTAAACGCCTTTGTCCTTGACCGAAGCATGGATGGAGAAGCTTCGGTCTTTCATAGCAATACGATATTTCTTAACCATCGTCTCGGCGAGTTCAACGCATTCGTCGTTGGTCAGAAACTCTGGAGGAAGATTGTCGTCATTGTCGATAACTGTCATTAAATCATCTCCTCATGAGAAGGACTGCGTGAAGGTACCTTCGGTAGAACGATCAGGCCGTGCAAACCGTCGTGTATCATCGAAATCGCGAGGCTCAGGGACTCTTCGCGACTTTGGCGTTCGCCTATCATCCAAAGTGTCGATTCGTTGCGTAGATGATCGCGCCAGGCATCTAGAAGCTGCGCGGTGCTGCCCTCGATGTCCCAATTCATGGGCTGAAGGCCTTTGCTGAGGCTTTCCGTCGCCATGTCTCTCAGAATGACTTCAAAAGGACGATCCAATTCGCGACCGCTCAGGACGATATTCGCAAAGTAAGCCATGACTGCCTGAACGGAGAGTTCGAGTTCGTAGGCATCCGCAAGGCTCGAGATCGGACGGAATTCGATACGATTGGTATCGTTCGTCGAGCCCACGGCCACCATCGGGAAGCGATTGAGCAGGCCTTTGAGAATCTCGGAAGCTTCCATTCCGATGAGGTCAAGCCAGTTGCGGTCGATCTCAAGCAGCATTTGGCCCCATTGCCGGGAAATATAGAGGCGTTCAAGGACAATGGTCCTTGGGAGATTCATGCGTCTCAGCGCTTTGATCGTGCCGCCACGAAGATCTTCGATCACGCCATAACCAGCTTGGAAGAGCGATTTGGGGTGCTCGCCCAAGACGATCTTCGAACCGAGATCGATGCTGCCGTCAGCCAGATATTCGAGACCGAGACTGGCCAGAGCCTTGCCCTGCTCGAGAACACGATGCAGACCATGAAGATCATCGGCTGTCACACGGGCCGCCGCACAGAGTGCGTTGGCCAGGTAGAGAAGACTCTGATGGACGTTGAAAAGACCTTCCACGTCAGCGCCGTCTTCCCGCGCACGGAGGAGACAGGCATCAAAGAAGTTGAGGTCAGAGCCTTGGAGCATCAGGGCATCTTTGGAATGCTCATTGGCATCGACACCCGATTCGTTTTGCCATTTGAGGCGAAGGCTTCGGCGATCCAGAGGCGAGAAGATGCGGAGGCTGTCTTCATAGCTGACAAAACCATCTTCTTCGAGACGGGCTTTGCGGAACTGAAGAACCTGAGCTTCGTTTTCGGCCGGTGGATTGAAGGTCGAGTGGCTGAGCAGCGCGTAAGCGTAGCTCATGTTGTGCTCGCGAACGCTTTCCATCAAACCTTCGACGAAATCAATATCTTCTTTTTCGTCGAGGGCCATTTCGTAGAAAACGGTATGGCAAGGCATAGGGAAGGCGCGGTCTTCGACACCGAGCGGAAGATCGTAAATATGTTCCACTTCGTGGACGGTGAAGATCCCCTCAAGAGTGGCGATCTGATATTCTTCGTCGAGATCGGCGAAGCGATTGTAGAGCTGCTCGGAGGAAATTTCCCCAAACGGCTTCAAAAATTTAAACATACGTTTCTGTGAGAAATCTTCGCCATCCCAGACTTCATAGTCAGCCATGTGCACGACCTGCTCGGTCGAGAGCAGAGCAAGGATCTCAAGACTGTCTTCAAAGCCGCGTTGCTTCAAGGCGTAGTAGAGCGGCTGAACCGGGAGGCTCGGCACGATCTGAGCAGCGTCGGGACTGTCGATGATGGCTTGCAGATCGATACCGGCAAGGAGGCCACCGGCCTGACCTGGATTCCACGATAAGCTTTGATGACCGGCATCGTAGCTATTGGCAAGAACCGTATCGTTAAGACGTTTATCCATCGAAAGTCTCCCTTGGGCTGATATGGGGCTTTGATTGAGCCTAGTCAATCGGTCAGGAAATTATAGCAGTGAAGAATAAGACCGAAATGAGAGGAGTCAACTATTGAACTCTACTTTCGTAGCGATTCGGCCGAGCAAACTAGCTATTTCCACTGGTTACCCTCAATCCAGGCCTTTGTCCATCGCATCTTTAAAGCCGGGAAACACGCGCTTTCCCAACTGTCAGGTCAAAGGCACTAAAGTCCTAAAATGACTCAGCAATGGCAGGGCGAGAAGCACCGTTCCGAAAAAACATGTCATGACCAATTCGGCTGGTCCCAGACAATTCTCCAGAAAGCTCCGCCTTTGATCGAACTTGGAAGCCTCGCCTTCCCCCCAGACGGACAGACGCTCCTTGCGCTCTCCTGCACTATCGATCCCAGTGATCCAGGACTGGCGGCTAAGCTCTTCAAATTCCGGCTTCCAAGAGCCACAGTCCCTATCCCCGAGGTAAGCCTGGACAAAATCCCAAAGCGCTTCAGGCTTGGCAAAGGCCGATCGGGGCCAGGCCTTTTTCAATACTGTGGCGATGAACAAAAATCCCGCGAAGGCGAGGATAAGTGCCGCTAAATCCTCCCGATAAAAGTAAAATTGCCCACTGAGCAGAAGACGGATGGCAAGAGGAACCAGCAGGACAAAAGCCAAATGGGTGATATAGCTGTTGAGCAGGCCCTGCAAATCGCTTTGCTGCATTTGGGAAGACGCATAGAATCCACTGATGCTCTCCAGATCTCCAAGCTTCAAAGTCCCGCGTCTGATTTCTTCGCAGAGACGAATCCTTAGCCTTTCTTCCATCGGGGTCTTCACGAGCAAGCTATTGAGTCGGTAATCCCTGGTCTTAAGACACTTTTGGACCTTGATCCAAAACCCGGCCTCAAGCAACGGTTTCGCGCTTTCGCCTAACTGCCAGCGAAGTAAATAAATCATGGTGATGAAAAACAAACATCCGTTCATACGCCTTTATATAGCGCGTGAACGGATGGAATGCGAAGGACATAAACTGAGGATTAAGCCTGCTGCGAGGCCAGGGCCGTTTCTTTCTGCTGCCAACGCATCATGGAAAGAGTAAATGCCGAGTCGGCGAGACACTTCTTCTCAAGAGGTTTGGCCAGGTAAAGAAAGATCTGAAGACTGCGGATATCAGCTAGGCTCAGCCGATAGGAAAGATGTTTCCAGACTCCCCCGAGATCGATCTGCTGCTGCAGACAGTTGCGTGGCAACATGTCAGGCAGGTAGTTGCAGGGTTCGACCTGCATACGCATTTCCGCGAGCTCGCTGACTTCGCTCAACTGGCTGCGACAGGCGCAGGTCTTGCGTTTCTTCTGGAGAACACTGCTGACAAAAGGGAGTTCGGTGATACGGTACCAAAGCTCACTTAGGTCGATCAAATGACTATAACTGCAGCGTTTTTGAAGAGCTTCGTTTTCCACGCGGAAGTCGATGCAGGGATTGCTGTTATCGATCGGATTGCGAACGAGAGACTCATAAGCATCGCAACCGAACACGAGCTTATAGAGAATGCGTGAGAGCGTCCCCCAGGAGGAGGCTCCCGTCGAGAGTCTGAGTTGGGGAATGGAGTCGAGCTTGGGTACGGGAAGTCGGGCGAGAAGTTCGGTCGCGTTTTGCAAGGCCTGTTTGAGGTCTGTTGCTTTCGAGACTTGAGCGCTACGGAAGACTTCGCGGAGGATTTTCACGCGCTGGTCGATCGTTTCTTTCAACTGCGCCTGAGCGCTGCCGAGCCCCCAGATCGCGAGGCCTGAAGTTCCCTCGACCGAAACACCGACGGGCAAAGCCATTTCAAAATCGGCGTTCCGTACCAGGCTTATCGATGAACAGAATGCGTATTGAACGTCGCCTTGCTCCAATTTTCGGTAGAGACCAGCGCAGTCGTCTTTCGTAACGACAAACCGAGGCGCATACTTGGCGAGTTCCATCATCAGAGGATGGGAACTCCAGCTATTTTGACAGCCGATGGATACTGATTCTGAGCCGTTGGCTTTTTGCATTTTAAAATTGACTCAAATTAGCGAACACATAATCAGCTATGTTCAAGGTGTCTTCCACATCTTTATCGCTATGGGCGAAGGATATAAAACCCGCTTCGTAGGCCGAAGGCGCGAGATAAACTCCGTAACTCAACATACCGCGGAAGAATTGCTTGAACTGCGTGATGTTGCACTGAGCGGCTTCTTCGAAAGATTCAGGAAGTTTGACCGAGAACATGAAGCCGAACATTCCACCTTCGTAGTCGACGCTCAAGGGTATACCGTGTTTTTCAGCGCGTTCCTTAAGACCGAGAGAAAGACGTCTAGTACGCTTTGCCAGGTCTGTAAAGTCATATTTTGTACTCAGAAGCTCGAGGGTCTTGATGCCACAGGTGACGGCCACCGGATTGCCCGATAAGGTGCCGGCTTGATAGACAGGACCGCTCGGAGCCACTTTCGCCATAATATCGGCACGACCGCCGTAGGCACCGATTGGCATTCCGCCACCGATGACTTTACCCAAAGTGCTGAGGTCAGGTTTGATGTTTTTGAGACCCTGAACACCAGTGAGACCGACTCGAAAACCAGTCATCACCTCATCGAAAATGAGTATGGCGCCCGATTGCGTGCAGAGTTCGCGCATCAGCTCAAGGTAACCGTCTTTGGGCCGGATGAAATTGCTGTTACCGACGATGGGTTCGACGATCACCGCCGCGATTTCCGAGCCTTCTTTGGCAAAGAGATCCTTGAGGCCTTGAATATCGTTAAACGCCAGGGTCAGAGTATCCTTCACCACTGCTGCAGGAACCCCAGGACTACCGGGAATGCCCAGAGTCGCGACGCCGGACCCTGCTTTGACGAGCAGCATATCCGCGTGTCCGTGGTAACAACCGGTGAACTTCAGAATCTTATCGCGCCCCGTAAATCCACGAGCCAAACGGAGTGCTGCCATGCAGGCTTCGGTTCCGCTCGACACGAGACGAATCATTTCCATACTGGGAAGAATTTTTTGCACGAGTTCGGCGATACGGATTTCGAGTGCCGAAGGAGCACCGAAGGAAAAGCCGTTTTTAAGGGAGGCCGTCACAGCTTCGACGACTTCGGGATGCGCGTGACCGAGTATCGCAGGTCCCCAGCTGCCGATGTAATCGATGAATTTATTGCCGTCCGCATCCCACATGTAAGCGCCTTCTGCGCGCTCGATAAAAATAGGATTTGCATCGACTTGTTTGAAAGCCCGCACCGGGGAGTTCACTCCGCCCGGCATCAGTTTCACTGCTTTCGCATAAAGGCTTTCAGAACGTTCGAATGACAACTTTTTCATGACTAACCTTTCTTCAAGACTCCCGGGCGTGGCACACGCGAGAGGACTCTTTTACTCGCGTTTTATTCAGAAAGATACGAGCTTACATGACTGTCCCAAACTTACCAGAGTTCGTCATTTTGAAGACCGGCATCTTCCTCAGTTTTCTGAGCCGGATCGAGCTTCTTCTCGGGCTCGGGACCCTTGGAAACCGGGGCTTCTGGCCCTAGAGCTCCAGCCGCTGCGACCGGGGTCGGTCCAGGAGGATTCACCGGAGTTCCACCCACCCGCTGACTGGCCGCCGGGACAGCCATTTCACCTAAGCCTCCGCGAGCATTCGGATCATTTTCCATGACAGGAAGAACCGGTGCGGGACCTTGAGACGACGCTTCACCCCCGGCTTTGCCTTCAATCAGTTTCGGTCCGTTTTTATCGCTGTCATATTTCATAAACGGCTGGAAGGCCCGACGCGGTGTCCGCGCTCCGCCGCTCAACACAGTTGCGACATTGACGTTGGCACGAACGCTGGCACTGCGTGCAAATTCGTCGTGGAAAGTCTCCCCTTCTTTGTCGAAATTGGTGAATTCCACAGCATCACTGTCGCCCGAACCCTGAAGAACCAAACCACCGGGAAGATCGACGGCCAAGGGAGTACTGCAGGGAGCGTTCACCGTCGGCCAGGTTTGATATCCGGCCATATTCGGGCTGGTCGGATCCAAGAAGTCCCTGAAGTTCAAATCCTTCACCAGACCTTTGGCATAATCGGTCCAGATCGGAAGAGCTCCCATCGCGCCCGATATTCTAAACCCACCACGTCGCATCGATTTGTTCATATCGTAACCAACATAAGACGCGATCACGTATTGATGCTGCATGGGATCGAGGGGTTCATTCTTTTTCACTGGATAGGGAACATAACCCGCGAAATATGCGGTCGTATAATCGTTGGTTGTTCCAGTCTTACCGTAAGCGGGCACGCCGATGCGAGTCGTCTTCACTGGATCTTTAGACCCTTCAGCCTGCGCCTGATCATAGTCGAGATAGAGTTCGCCGCGGAGACGCCGACCGGTGCCGTGCGTTACGACTTTGCGCAAAATCTCGCCCATCTGAGCGGCATAACAGCTATCGACGAGTTGAAAGGCTTTCTTTTCCGGCTCGTAGAGAACTTTGCCATCGCGGTCTTCGATGCGGCGAATGAAGTTCATCTGGTTATCAGGACCTTCTTTATAGAAGCGATAGGTTTTGCCGTTCGCAAAGGTCTGATAGATCTTGGAAACTTCAGCCGCACTCACATCATTCGTCCCGAGACCGAAGGAAAGGACGGGCTCAAGCTTCGAGGTGACGCCCATCGCCCGGGCGAGTTTAACAAGGTAAGTCAGACCAAGGATAATCTTGAAATCGTGGTGATTGTAGTATTGAAAGCTCGAGTATTGATCCTTCTGAGACATGACATTGGCATACTGCTCTTCGATGTTTTGGGCGATGCGATCGTAGTAACGCAGAGGGAGAAATCCATCGAGGTTGACTTCGTTCATCACAACGCCGCCGTTACCCCAGATCGCCTGCACGTCCAAAGAGTTCAGTGGACGGCCGAGAGGGGCATCGATCACGACCGAACCATCCTTTGGTCCACGACGGAATTCTTCGCCCCCAAGTTCTTTGACATAAGCAAGAGCCGGCTTGTGGCCTCCTGAATTCATGACACGAAAACGTCCGAGCAGACCCAGTGTACTCGGGTCGGAATAAGCGGCATCCGCACCGCCTTCCGATACTTTTGCTGTGAGTCTGGCCCAGTCGGCTTTGAGATCGTTCGCAAGAGTAGTCTGGCGTTCCCAGTTTTTCTTGACGAGGCCGATACGAAGGTTTCTCTCGCGGTCGGTAAAATCATCGTCAGCCATCCGATAGACGTGTTGAAGCTCAGAGACATAGCCCCGGCCCCACCAGAGTTTGCTCAGGTCTTTATAGAGAGCCATTCGGCCGGCAAAAATCAAATCCGGCTTGATGTCGTCCACCGCTTTGTCGAGCATGGATTCCTTGATACCGCTGTTATCGAGCTGTACGCCGGTTGCCTTCGCCACACGGAAGTGATAGTCGCGCGGCGCCTCGCCTTCGTGCGGGAGTAGATCGAGAGTGCCCATCAATTCTTTGAATTCGTCGTAGTTCAATTTATCGAGGAGATTGGCGGTGAGGAAAACGGTTGCCAAGTTCTCGGACTTCGTACCAGCCCAGAGCATGGATACATCATCGTAAGGACTCGCATGGTCACCCCGCGGGAAGTAGAATTTACCCTGAAAATTAAAGAGTCGGCGTTCGTTGGCGAGCTTGTCGAGAATCGTCCAGCCCATTTGCATCGCACCAAAAAACACCACGGATTTAAAGACCGAACCGGGCTGACGAGTCGCAAATACCGCCCGATTGAAGCCTTCCGAATCGAAACCGGAAACGACCGATCTGACTTCGCCCTCATCCAGAGAAATCAAACCACCGTTGACAGTGGGTTTCTTCTTGAGTTCGACGACAGCTTCATGAGTCTCTTCGTTATACTCGACAACTTCCGTGAAAACGATGTCGCCCACTTTCAGCTTCTCGAGAATATCCTTCAAGTGGAATTCATAAGGCTTATAGGTCGGAATCGAAAGGATTTTAGCCGTACGTATCAGAGCTTCGGTCGGGATAATGGCCTTCGGCAGACCAAAGTCGATCGACAGTTGGGGATTCTTACCCTTTTCGATACGAGTTACTTTTCCATAATAGAATTGATTAGGAATCAGACTTCGCAGGTAGTGATAGGAACTGGGGCTCTCCGGGCTGAAGTCTCTGAGAATCATCTCGAGACGCGACAGGTTGCGGCGCATCGCGAGCTGAGCTTCTTCCTGAAGGCGTTTATCGATCGTGGTAAAGACCTTCAAACCCGCGTGGCTGAGCTCGTCGATCGTCTGCATGCCCAGGGCGTCGAGGATTTCCCGCTTATCGAGCTGGGCGCGAATCAAAGAGACGAGGGCGACTTCGCTCGTGCCGAATTTACCCTGGTTGAAAGGAACCCGTTCCTCAAAGCCCTTTTTAAACTGCTCTTCTTTGATCCAACCCTGCTCGTACATGCGGCGGAGGACATAGTTTTTCCGGATATTGGCTTCGTTCCAGGCCGTTTCCTTGTCCTTACGGTTGTATTTGACAAAGGGGTTGTATTTGCTCGGGCCTTTGACCGAACCCGCGATGAAAGCGCTCTCAATCAGACTTAAATCTTTCACATCTTTGTTGAAGTAGTAACGGGCGGCGATACCGATCCCTTTGCCGTTCGCAGTGACGTGAAACTGGTTCAGATAGAATTCAAGAATCTGTTTTTTGGAGTACATGCGCTCGATTTGAAACGCTCTCACCAATTCCTTAAACTTCCGTTGAAAGGAATGTTCCCTGTGATCCATAACGTTTTTTACAGTCTGCTGGGTGATCGAGGAGCCCCCGCGACGGAACTTCATTCCGTTCATCACGCCCTCTGAAAACGCCTGGAAAATAGCCATGGGATCGACGCCGTAGTGTTGGAAGAAGTTCTTATCCTCCGCCGCCACCATCGCCCGAATCATGTCTTCGGGAATCTGATCGATCGTAATATAACTGCGATGCTCTTCGTTAAAGAAGCTCCCGATCTTATGCTCTTCGTCGAGCGTATAGAGCGTGGTTTCCTCATTGATGCGAGCTAAAATGGTTGACTTTTTAAGATCGGAGACGTCTCCGAAATAAACCATGTAGCCGACACCTGCCGCGAGGGCCAGAACCGCTAAGAGTCCGACACCAGCTCCAATAGCAGATGCGAGAAAGAGCTTACGTTTCCAGGAATTCAAGGGATCACCTCGTTACGGATAGGGGCAAATCATTTCCCAAATTATCGCGCGAAGACTCGTTGAAGTCCACACGATATCACTCTTAGAAAGTGCAGAAAGGGTATCGACATATTTACCACAAAACACCCCTCTTCTGCCAGTTCTTCCTTATGTTATACTTGGAGCTTCAACAAGGGGGATCTGATGCGAACAGTGAGAATAATCTTTTGCGCTTTGTTACTTTTTCACTTGCTTCCCGCATACAGCTTTGCACAGGCCTCACTCGACGAAATCATCCCGCGCATTCGTAAAGATGTCGTGACGATTCGTTCCCCAGAGAGACCACTCCGGGGGGCGCAAATCTTCGATCCTTATTTTTATTTTTACCAGACGGCTTTACCGCCTGGAAAAGGCAGCTATCCCCTGGCCACAGGCTTTGTTATGGCCGATGGAATTCACGTGGCGACCAGCTACCGGCAGCTCGATGGGGCCAGCTCTTTTCAGGTCGTTTCCGAAGCGGGCAAAGTCTTTGATGCTCAGCTCTTAGGCGCGGATTCAAGCCTCGATCTGGCGGTCCTCAAGATCAAGAACGCCAAGGGCTTCGGGGGCGTGGATCTCGGCAACAGCAAAAGCTCAAGGCTCGGCGATCCGCTCTATGTCTTCGGCAAAAGCCTGCGTTTCATGGTGCTCAAGGCCAATCTGAGTTCGATGGCAAGCGGCGAGGGGAATTTTGGTCGCCACTGGTTGATCGATACGCCCACTCATCCCGGGGTTGCCGGCGGACCCGTGGTCGACACACGCGGACGCGTCGTGGGCATGGCTTCCTTTAATCCCGATGGCCCTTCGCAGCTTGGCGTCGTTCTCCCGGCAGCCCTCTTGAGCAAAGCTGCGGCGCAACTGATCCACAGCGGCAAGTTATCAAAAGCCTGGCTCGGTATTGTGCCAAAAAATTTGGCGAGCGTCGATGATCTCGATCACATTCGAGGCAGCGAGATCAAAGGTGGCGTTCTGGTCGAAAATCTCATTGTCGATGGACCTGCAGCAAAGGCAGGGCTACAAATCGGCGACTTCATACTCGCGATGGATGAGAAAACTCTTCTTCAGGTAACCGATCTGAACGATTTTTTAGATCGGCACAAAGCCGGCAAAACCGTGAACATCAAGATCCATCGCGGAGGCAAAGGGGTGATGCTGCTCCAGCTTCAACTCGGTGACGAGCCAAGCGCACAGGATCTTCCGAACGCGAGTCAATTGTTATGAACAGATGTTCGCCTAAGCTCTAAATCTTATGGAATCCACGGATTCCATTGTCCTCCCCATCACCTCTTCGTTTGACCGCAGCCAGTCCCCCCGGTATACTCCCGCGCATCCAAAACCTTCTATCGAGGGCAGCTAATGAATGACTTGCAGACGATCAACACGCTCAAGGGCCTGGTGATTGACGCCGTGAATAAAGCGAAATCAGGCCATCCAGGCGGAGCGATGTCCAGCATGGACTACGCGTATTTACTCTTCACCGAGTATCTTCGCTTCGATCCCAGCAATACGAAGTGGCTTGGGCGGGATCGCTTCATCCTGAGTGCCGGCCATGAATCCATGCTCGCCTATAGCCTTCTGCATTACATTGGCTGGCTTGAAATGGACGATCTCAAGAAATTCCGTCAGATCAAATCGAAGACACCGGGCCATCCCGAAAACTTCATGACACCCGGCGTCGAATGCACCACGGGCCCTTTGGGTCAGGGCGCAGCGATGTCGGTTGGATTTGCGATCGCTGCCAAGCATCAGGCTGCGGTTCTTGACGACAAGCTTTTCTCGCACAAAACCTATGTTTTGGTTGGCGACGGCTGCATGCAGGAAGATATTACTCTCGGTGCCGCATCGATCGCGGGCCATCTTCGTCTCGACCAACTTGTTTGGTACTATGATCAGAACAAAGTTCAGATCGCGGGCACGATCGATCGCGTGAGTTCTGACGATTATAAAAAAGTCTTTGAAGGCATGCGTTGGGAAGTCCTGGCCGTCGATGGTCACGATCACGCCGCGCTTCGTAAAGCCCTCGATCATGCTCAAACCAAACGCGATCGTCCTCTGCTCATCATCGGCGACACGACCATGGCGAACGGCGCGTTCAGTCTCGAAGGTTCGAACGACACTCACGGCTCGCCGCTGCCAGCGGAAGAACGTGTGAAAACCAAAGAAAAACTTGGTCTACCAGCCGAAGATTTCTACGCTCCCAAAGCATCCTACGATCAATTCCGTAGGAATTTCGGAGCGCGCAAAGATGAAGTCGCGGCCTGGCAAAAAGCCTTCGATTTGAAGTTGAAGGATGCAAGCTTCAAAACGAAATACGCGAGCTATTACGAGACCCATGAATACCTTAATCTCCCGCAGATCGCCTGGCCAGCAGGCAAACCCGTCGCCACGCGAAACGCCTTCGGTGACATCATCGAAAAATGGGCCGAACATGTGCCGAATTTCATCGGTGGCAGCGCGGATCTTGACTCTTCCAACATGACCGAACAATTCATCGAAAAAGTAGGCGATTTCCAGGCTGAAACACCTCAGAACCGCAACATCGCCTTCGGTGTGCGTGAGTTTCCGATGTCGGCGGTTTCCAACGGTCTAGCTCTGCACGGCGGAATGATTCCTTTCGATGCGACCTTCCTCGCGTTTTCGGACTACTCGCGCGCAGCCCTTCGTCTGGGAGCCCTTCAACGTTGTCGCGTAATTCATGAATTCACTCATGACTCCTTCTTTTTGGGCGAAGACGGACCGACTCACCAACCCGTTGAGCACGTCATGTCTCTTCGTCTCATCCCCAATCTTTATGTGATGCGTCCGGCCGATGCGCAGGAAACTCAGGTGATGATGGATGTGGCGATCAACCTGAGCGAAAGCCCGTCTGCGATTTGTCTGACCCGTCAGAAGCTCCCTCTTCTTCACCTCGACGTGAAGACGATCAGTCAGGCGCGCTTCGGTGCCTACACCGTTCAAGACTGTGAAAACCCGGAAATGGTCATCATGGCGAGCGGCTCGGAAGTATCGCTGGCCCTTGCGGCAGCAGCGCTTCTGAGCAAACACAAAATCAAAATCGTCTCGATGCCATGCTGGGAACTCTTTGAAGAGCAACCCAAAAGCTATCAGGATTCTGTCCTGAGCCCGAGCTGCACAAAACGCATTTCGATCGAGGCCGGAGTGACTACAGGCTGGCAAAAGTACACCGGAATGCAGGGGCTGAATATCGGACTCGACCATTTCGGTGACAGCGGACCGGCCGACGATCTTGCCAAGGAATACGGCTTCACCCCCGATCAGGTCGTCGCCACGATCAAAAAGTATCTCGAACTGTAAACGCCGCTTGAATCCTGAGCGAATTTGGTGAACGATCAGTCCACCAAATTCGCTTTTTTTTTTGGACCTAATTGTTAGTTTTTGAGGAGTTCGCATATGTCACTCAAAATTCACAGAGTAGCTGTACTCGGAGCCGGCGTCATGGGTGCACAAATTGCAGCCCATTTGGCAGCTGCTGGCGTACGCACCCATCTTTTGGACCTCCCTTCCGAGGCGCCTCACAAAGATCCAAAGATCGCTGCAGCGATCGGCAAAAACTTCCGTTCTACCGCAGCAATCCTGGCGATAGAAAATATGAAGAAACTCAAGCCTTCGCCTCTTGCCTCCGAGTCGATACTGGCCAATCTCATCCCAGGCAACTTTGCCGATGATATGCCCGTCCTCGCCGACTGCGATTGGATCATTGAAGTCGTGGCCGAAAAGCTTGAGATCAAGAAAAGCATCCTGAAACAGATTTCGGAGTATGCGAAACCACATGTTCCCGTGACGACCAACACTTCGGGTCTCTCACTGGAAAAAATGTCCGAAGATCTCGACGAGACTTTCCAGTCCCGTTTCTTCGGCACGCACTTTTTCAATCCACCCCGCTACATGAAGCTTCTTGAAATCATCCCCCACACCCGGACCGATCCGGCGATAATCAAAGAACTCACCGCGTGGATCGAAAAATATCTGGGCAAAGGCATAGTCTATGCCAAAGATACTATTAACTTTATTGCCAACCGCGTCGGTACCTTCAGTATCACATCCGCCTTCGTTCACATGGACGCCCTCAACCTCAATGTGGAAACTGTCGATGCCCTGAGCGGAAAAACCGTCGGCCGTCCAAGTTCGGCTTCCTTTAGGACCATGGATGTCGTCGGCATCGACGTCTTCGCAGCGGTCGCCAAAAACGTTGGCAAATACGCTCCGACGGATCCCTACGTTTCGGTCTTCACCCCTCCGAAATGGATCGATGACCTGATCGCGCGCGGCTCTTTGGGCCAAAAAACCAAATCGGTCGGAATTTATAAAAAAGAAACGGATGCGAAGGGGAACTCCATTATCCTCGCTTACCGTCCGAAAGAAGACAAATACGTCGAGCAAGCTCCTGAGACTTATCCTTGGATGGAAGAAGCGAAGAAGATCCCCGATACGATCGAACGCATTCGCTTCATCATCAGCCACAGCGATAACGGGGCAAAATTTATCTGGCTCACGCTTCGCGATACCATGGCCTATTCCGCCATTCTTCTCGAAGAAATTGCGGATAATAAGCCACTTTCCATCGATAACGCCATTAAATGGGGTTTCAACTGGGAATGGGGTCCATTCGAACTTTGGCAGGCTCTCGGCTACGACACGATCCGTGATCGTATGATCGGCGAAGGCGTAAAACTTCCGGATTGGGTCAAACCTGGAATTTCGTTCTACAAGCCGGTGCCAAACTCTCTGGAGTGGCACATCAGTGGACCGAAGTCGCAGTATTTGGGCAAAGCGGGCAAAGACCAGCCTATTCCAACCCAAAACCACATTATCTACCTTCCGAAATCGAAAAATGCCGTAGACAAGAGGACTCTTGTCCTGGGCAATGGCAGCGCAAGCCTGATCGACATCGGAGATGGTGTCGCCGCCCTGACCTTCCATTCAAAAATGAACTCGATCAACGACGAGATCGTCGAGACCTTCCAGTCGGCAATTGCGAAAGTTAAATCGGATTTTGCCGGTTTGGTCATTGCGAACAATGGCGAAGTGTTCTCGGCTGGCGCAGACCTGAAGCAGATTCTGGGCGCGATCAAAGAGAACAAATTCGATGCGATCGACAGCCTTTTGCGCCGTTTCCAGGGAACGATGCAGGCTCTTAAATATGCGAGCTTCCCATCGATCGCCTGTCCGCACGGGCTGACGCTCGGCGGCGGCTGCGAAGTCAGTCTTCACACCAGCGAACAGATCCTGGCCGGCGATACTTTTGCCGGTTTGGTTGAAGTGGGTGTGGGCTTGATTCCAGGCGGCGGCGGAACCAAGGAACTGGCTCTGCGTGCCTACGCTCAAGCCGCTCTTGGTGAAAATGCCGACCCGATGCCCTTCCTGCAAAAGGCTTTCCTTTTGATCGGTATGGGACGAACATCGACTTCCGGTCTCGAAGCGATTGAGATGGGTCTCTACAATCACGCGAAAGCCACCGTTACTCACGCTCGTGATTTCCAAGTCATAAGAGCGAAGAAACGCATTTTGGAATTGGCTGAGAACGGCTATCAGCCGCCTGTTCCGCAGGCCAAGATCAAAGTCGTGGGTGATGCGGGGATTCAGACTTTCAACATGGCCATGATCAACATGGTTCAAGGCCGACAGATTTCTCCTTACGACGCCCTCGTCGGGGAAAAAGTTGTGACCGTTCTTTGCGGCGGTGAAATTGATGCCGGACAGTTCGTATCCGAGGAATATTTCCTCGAACTCGAGCGGCGGGTGTTCCTCGAACTTTGCCACGAGCAAAAAACTCAGGAACGTATTGAAGCCATGCTCAAAACGGGCAAGCCACTCAGAAACTAAGAATTGGAGCCGTACACTATGAAAACAGCCTATATAGTAAGCCCATTCCGCACTGCGGTCGGTAAAGCCGGTCGCGGCACCCTCCGCACCAAGCGCCCGGACGATCTATGTGCCGACGTGATCAAAGCGATCATGAAAGCCAATCCGAGTGTCGACCCCCATGCGATCGACGATGTCTTCATCGGCTGCGCAATGCCGGAAGCCGAACAAGGGATGAACATCGCGCGTTTTGCAGTTCTTCTTGCCGATCTTCCTGAATCTGTGCCGGGCGTGACGGTCAACCGTTTCTGCAGCTCGGGTCTTCAGACGATCGCTATGGCGGCTTTTCAGGTTCAGGCTGGAGGCGCGGAATGCATTCTCGCCGGCGGCACCGAGTCGATGAGCATGGTTCCGATGATGGGCAACAAGCCGGTCGGTAGCCGCAGCGTAACCAAAGACGGTCGTGAAGATTATTACATCGGCATGGGTCTGACCGCGGAAAACGTGGCAAAGGACTTTAAAGTCAGTCGCGAGGATCAAGACCAGTTCTCTCTGGCTTCCCATCAAAAGGCAGCCAAGGCTATTGCCTTGGGTCTCTTTAAAGACGAGATCGTTCCAGTCGGAGTCACTTTCCGCAAACCCGGAAAAGGCGGCCAACCCGAAATCGTCGAGCAAAGCTTTGCCGTCGATGAGGGTCCTCGCGCCGACTCGAGCCTCGAAGCCCTCGCTGGACTTCGCGCGGCTTTCAAAACCGGTGGCTCTATCACCGCAGGTAACAGTTCACAGATGTCTGACGGTGCGGCCATGGTTATGGTTTGCTCGGAAGAGTTCGTGAAGAAATACAATCTGAAACCCATGGCTCGCTTCGTGAGCTTCTCGGTTGCAGGCGTTCCTCCCCGCGTAATGGGTATCGGCCCGGTCGAAGCCATTCCACGCGCATTAAAGCTCGGCGGCCTGTCCCTAAAGGATATTCAGCGCGTTGAACTCAACGAAGCTTTTGCATCGCAAGCACTTGCTGTGACAAGGACCCTTGAAATCGACCCGAACATAATCAACCAGACTGGTGGAGCCATCGCAATGGGTCACCCGCTGGGAGCAACCGGAGCAAAACTTACCTCAACTCTGCTTCACGGTATGAAACGGGATAAGCAGAAGTATGGTATCGTTTCGATGTGTATCGGAACGGGTATGGGCGCGGCTGGTATCTTTGAGTCCCTCGTTTAATGGATGGTAGTGATGCCTAAAGTTCTAATAGTAGATGATGAGATCGATATCTGTGAAATGATGGCTTTCAGCTTTGAGAGCCAGGGGTTCGAGACGATCATCGCCGGTGACGCGGTTCAGGCTCTTGAGATGGTCAAATCTCAGGATCCTGATCTGGTTATAAGTGATATCCGCATGCCGAAAGGCGGAGGGATGAAGCTGCTTGAGGATATTAAGGCCTATAATCCATCGAGACCAAAGGTCTTTTTGATTACTGGCTATAGCGATCGGTCCAAAGAGGAGGCGATCGCCCTGGGGGCGGAGGATGTCCTGTCGAAGCCCATCAAACTCCAGGCTCTGATCGAGAAGGCGCGCGAAGCGTTAAAAGCCTGATCTAAAAGACAAAGTATAGAAGCAAAAACCAAAACGAAAAAAACGCCAACCCTCAAGGTTGGCGTTTTCTTGTTTCCGAGTAATTATGCAGCAGCTTTTACAGCTAGTGCTTTTTTACGCTTCGTAGCTTTTTTCTTCACTACCTTTTTCTTCGCTACTTTTTTCTTAGCGACTTTTTTAACCGCTTTTTTGACTTTTTTGACTGCTTTTTTAGCTGTTTTCTTAACAGCTTTTTTCTTCTTAGCAGCAGTTTTTTTCTTAGCGACTTTTTTCTTCGCTACTTTTTTCTTTGGAGCGGCTTTCTTCTTAGCGACTTTCTTCATAACTCTAAAACCTCCTGAACATAGTTACGATATGCAGTCCCCAAGAAGGGACCTTGGACGAGAACCGAGTTCTCGTAATCCACCTTAAAAAATGCGTCTCTCAGATCCAGCTTACCACAGGTCTATCACAGGGGAGAAGGATCCGCACCTCAAGAGCGCGATGCAAATCGTATCGGCCTACTCCCTGAGAACTAAAGAGCTGAGCTTAATATTCGCTCTAGAAAAATCGACCAACCAAATCTTTAGTATTTATTAATATAATCATTTCAACAATTTAATCACCTAAAGAATTTTATTCAACTTCACATTTTTGGTCTCGAAAAGCTACGAATTTTTTAAAATTGGAGTCGGAAAAAAAATTCTGAGGTTCAAAAATATTTTTGCTGTCCGAACTCACCGAGGACCCGAACCCTGCTTCGAGGCAAATATCTCGAGAACCGAACGAGCCTTATCGGAGATCAGAGGCTTCGCCTGGACCGCTGCTGGAGCCTTTGTCTCAGCAGGTTTTGCAGCTATTTTCTCCCCGTAGCTAAGCCCAAGCTTCTGCATCATCTCCACCAGTCCCTGGTCCTGACAAAGGATGAGTCCCCACCCGTGAGGCTGGGACTGTTCCAAAAATTGGAGGAACTGGAGTCTTACCTTGTTGGAAACGGATGACTCGCCCCATGAATAGAAAACCAAAGGCGCATCAAATACGGGTTCTGCGAATATTTGCTCGTTTTTAAGGGCCTGTTGCGTCTGCTGGCGAATGGATTCAAACTGCAAAAGCACCCGAGCGGACTCGAACGACTTCACGAGTTCTTCCGATCCGAGGTCCCGAAGGGGGAGATTCAACTCCTCGAGAGCGGCCTTCCATTTCGTTTCGATCCGCTCCGCGTCGAGGGCGATTCGCTCCTTCATCTGGCGATAGGCTTCGATTTGAGCCTCAATACTCCGAAGTTTCTTCACCTGTGCGAGTTTCTTATCCGCGTAGCTCATGACCCCTTTGGCTTCCGCGAGGACGACATTGGGGTGATCGAGTGACAGTGATTTCTGACTTCCGGTATGGCTTCGCCATGTCTCCAGGAGTGCGACGAGACTTCGGATGTGGCTCTTGTAGTCGCCGTACTCTTCCGAAAGCTTCGCGGCCCGGAGACGGAGCGCCGAGAGTTGACTATACAGATTTATGGATAGAATTAAGTGGCTTACGCTCGTCTCAGGATTGAGCCCAAGGTTTTGCGCCAGGCTGTTCCACTGGTCCTTTGATTTCGCGTACTCCTGAGCGATCTGATCGTAGCGAGCCTCGAAGTCAGAAATTTTCTCATCATGAACAGACGCTTGTGACTCGAGCTGACTATATAGCTGACCCACATGATGAAGAACCTGGTTCACGAGTGCCCGTGCGTCGTCGATACCATCCTCGGCATGACCTTCCGTCTTCAATTTCAGGGGTTCGGCAGGATTGAAACCCAATAATTTGTTGAGCTTATGAGCGAGGTTACCGTTACCGCGGTTGGCATCATTGGAGCGATGAAGGGATGCGTCGAGCTCATGAAGACAGCTTTCGAGAGTCTTGATCAGTTCCTGATCGTGCTCAAGGAATTTTTGGATCGCCGCTCGATGCGCTTGATACACAGGGGCGATCTTGTCCTTGGCTTCGGCAAGGCTGGCCCGAGCGGTCTTCTCCAGTCGATCGCAGGCAAGAGAGCGAGATAGGACTTGGAGAACATGTCCCCAATCCACTTCATCTTCCGGAATCGGCATCGCCTGACTATGAATGGCTTCTTCCAGGCGCTGCTTCTCGATTTCGATCTGATACATCTTCTCATGCCAGTTTTTCGGGCTTTTCGCAGCATGCATCAGCGGTTCGGCGAGACGACGGATCTGCTCGATCATCTCCAGCTCGACCTCGAGCTTGCGCATGAGCTGCGTGTCGACCTGATCGAACTGTTGGAAAATTTTACCGAGGTTTTTACTCTGCTCCTGGATGGAGGCGTAGCGTCTCGAATAAGCGTCACCGATGGGAAGGATTTTCTCGACGAGGCTAAGGTCGACCGATTTGCCCCAAAAGCGCTCAAATGAAAGCTTCGTTGTGGCACTACGGTCATTGGCGAGTTGCTCCCAGCCGCTCTTCCTTTGGGCTTTGTCGCGATCGGATTCGGCGATGATGTCGAGTCCGCTCGAACTCAGTTCGAACGCTCTGGTCAATTCAAGCCACGAAAAACTGGTCTTAGGATCGAGGGGCAGGAAGTCAGCGAAGAGGTCCCGCTGTGGCTGGTCGTTTCGAACGTCAAGGAGTTGACGATTCTTCAAAACGCGGAAGCTCTCGGGACTTCTCTCGAAGATCCAGGTATCGCCGTTGTCATCGGTCAAAGCCAAGAGAACGCCACGGACTTTTCCGGCTTTTCCCCCGAACAGGGCATATGATATTGCCTGTTTGATAAGAACCGCGTCTTCGGCTTCGCAAGCCAGCACGCAAAGATGTTTGTAAGCGCCCTGCGGGTTGCGAAATTTCCACAAGCGTGGCGAGGCGCTGCCTTCCGGAATCACTTTGATGCCGTCGATAAACATAATTGTGTGTCCTAAACCAAATATAGGTTAATTGAGGGCCTTGGAGGAGGCCCATTTAAGGCAAAGCGCAGAAATAGGAAGAGCGAATTCGGAAAGCGCGGAACCTTCCGGAATCAGTACGCGAATGGAGTCGACAAATTTCCGACGGTCAGGGGCAGCGTATTGATCGATTCTATGTCCCTATCATAGCGTGCAAGGAATCATTTGCGTAGTGGGCGTCAGAGACGTGACACGCCTTATAATTCCCAAGAAAAGCCTAACGAAAGTGTGAATTCTCATACTTAGATCCGAGTCAATGGTTGCCTTGAATCCGAATAATGCTTATCAATAGGAACGAAATTCAATTTTTTAGAGCGAGAACTGATCATGTCGTTAAAGGCCGCAGCCCGCCCCTCACGCTTTCTCGATTCCAGCATGCATTTCGGCACCGCCTTACTGCGCCTGCTGCCAGCTGAGCTAGCCCATGACATTGGGATGTGGATGCTCGAACGTGATCTTCTCAAGCTCGTACCCCTCCCCTCTTTTGGTTCATCACTCACAGGTTTGGGGATGAATATCCCAGGAATTGGCGAGATTGCGCATCCCATTGGATTGGCTGCGGGCTTCGATAAAAACGCGCGCGCTCCACGCGGGTTTGCACGAATGGGATTGTCCTTTCTTGAGCTGGGGACTGTCACCCCACGCCCCCAGGATGGCAATCCGAAACCACGGCTCTTCCGTCTCGATGATCAGATGGGGCTGATCAACCGCATGGGGTTTAACAGTGATGGAGCATCGACTGTCGAGGGGCGACTGCACGCGTTACGCTGGAATCACGACCCTATACCATTGGGCATAAACCTCGGTAAAAACAAAGATACCGAGATTGATGCGGCGATCGAGGATTATAGTCAGGGACTTGAGACTTTTGGGCCCCACGCCAAGTACTTCGTAATCAATGTGAGTTCTCCGAACACGGCGGGCCTTCGCGGGTTGGCGAACGAACATTTCCTCAAAGAACTGGGGCTTCGCCACAAAAACATTCTCTCCAAACTGTGGGTGAAGCTCGATCCCGACATGAAGAAGAGGGATTTTCAGGGCCTCGTTTCCGCCCTTGCCGATATTGGCTTTCAAGGTCTTGTCCTGACCAATACGCATAGGGTTGAGAGACCGGAGATCGGGGGAATGAGTGGACAGGCGATCTCCGCTCAATCGACAGCTTGCCTCGAATGGGCCCATGAAGTGACGAAAGGTCGCATGCCGCTTATCGCTTCTGGCGGCATATTGTCTGGGCAAGACGTCTTTCAGAGGATCGCCCGGGGGGCCTCGGCCGTCCAAATTTATTCCGCTTTGGTCTATCGAGGACCGCTGGCCGTCTATTCCATGCTGGAAGAGCTACGCAATGAGATGGCTTTGCGAGGCTTTTCCTTCCTTTCCGACGTCAAGGGAAGTTACTATAATGATTGACTGCTCTCGGCAAATGGCTGAGGTTCACATCGATAGTCCAAGTAGGTAGTTATGGGTCTGAATATTGTTCGCCGTATCCGAGATAATTTACACGGTAGTATCGATGTTTCCGAACTCGAAGACGCGGTGATTTCCCATCCCTTTTTTCAACGCCTCCGGCGTGTGCGACAGCTAGCATTTTTGCACTATGTTTTCCCTGGTGCGACGCATACAAGGTTTGAGCACTCCCTGGGGGTTATGCATCTCGCGGCGCGGGCCTGGGAGAAGCTGCAGACCAATCAGGAACGGCTGAGGCACACTGTCTCCAATATTCAAGATTTCAAAGCTTTCGAAGAAGCTGCCGACAAAAAAGAAAGACATGGTCGTCTGTGGCCCACTTTCGCCATGATGGATCAGATTTTTCAATCGGATTATAGTTTGCAGACCTTTCGTCTGGCGGCTTTGCTGCATGACGTGGGGCATCCGGCGTTTTCTCATAGCGGTGAGCATTTTATGCCGAGTTGGGTGGATGTGCGGGATGCGAATGCGGATCTTCCCGCCTACCTTCTTGAGTATATTGATAACCGCATAGCGGAGATAATCAAGAAGGGTGAGGATCCCAAGCTTATTAAAGTTCGCCATGAGATTTATTCCATTCTCCTTATCGATAAGATTTTGACCGGGGTTTATGAGAAGAATCCGCAACTGAAGTTGGTGGTGGATCCGCGGGATGTGATCGCGATGATCAATCCGGCGATACAGCCGGCTGCGGAGTCACCGCTGCTGAGTAGTCAGACGAGTCATGTGCTCCGCGAGTTGATTTCGGGAGAGCTTGATATTGATCGTATGGATTATTTGTTACGGGATTCAAGAGAATGCGGGGTGGTTTACGGGGTTTTTGATGTCGATCGCATTTTGGATTCTCTGGGGCTTTATTTCGACGATGCGGATCAGCAGATTCACGTAGCGATTCATCTATCGGGCTTGGCGGCTTTTGAGGATTATTTGCGAGCCAGGTATTCGATGTATCTGCAGCTTTATTTCCACAAGTCGTCGGTGGCTGCGGAAGCGATGATGAGACATTTGTGTAATACCCTCGGGGATTGGCGACTTCCCGCCCGAATTGAAAACTATGCTGCGATAGACGAATACAATATCGGAAATGCGTTGTGGGAGGCGGCGAAGAAGTTGCCGGCTCCGCTGCAGGAGGAGACAGTCGTTCTCGTGGCGGATTTGCTTTATAACCGCCGTCTGTGGAAGCGGGTTTATGAGGTGACGGTTCCCAGAGGGAAGCCCGCTGCGCTCGGCCTTGAAAAAGTGAAAACTTTGCTTCAGGCGAAGGGGATTACTTTTCAGGAGATTTCTTCCGAGAATTCTCTTACGAGGTTTCAGCCTAAGGGTAGTGGGCGGAGTAGTAATTATCTGCGCCTGATTAAGAAGGATGAGCAGCAGCTTCATCGTATTTGTGCAATAGAGGATTTTTCGAGTTTGATTGCGAGCAATGATTCGGTGGCCATCCGGCGGATTTATGCAGCGTCGGATCAGAGTCATTCTTTGACAGAGATTAAAGATTTGATTACAGAGGGGCTTCAGAAAAAGCCTTAAAATATGTAGGACTGTGAGGGGTGACTGCTTTGTGGGCCTGTTCTCACACGAAAGACAGTGCGCCCCCCGGCGGGGGTTGAGGCTCTGCCTCAACCCCTACGCTCAGTCACTTCCCCCCCAAAAAAAAAGCTCTGACCGCTAGGCCAGAACTTTTTTTTAAATAACCGTCTACGACGGTCCAACCCTACCCTTTCGGAGTTCCCGAGGGGGTCGATGAACCCGAAGAGGGAGCAGAACTCGCAGCCGGTGCTGGACTTGCTGCTGCGGCCGGCGCTGCCGCCGGTGTCGCCCCTGCTGCTGCAGGAGCAGCCGCTGGAACAGCATCAGAGCTTGGGCTCTCAGCACCTTTGTTGCTTGTTTTATTCGATTTGCCATCATAGGCATCCGAATACCATCCTCCGCCTTTCAATTGAAAAGAAGGCAAACTCATGATCTTTGACAAAGAAGGATTTCCGCATGTAGGACATACATCCGGGTTCGGATCCGACATCTTCATTTGAAATTCGGACACTTTGCCGCAATCTTTACAGCGATATTCATAGATAGGCATGAGTAAGAGCTCCCACTCAGAGACGACCGACATTAACTTAGACCGCTAATGTCAATCTTCTGTGGAGTTTGTCAAGGGGAGATATAAAAGTGACGTTCGGCGCGCCACTCAGCCCTCGCCTCGACCTAATTTTGCTACAAATGCTGAGTCCACGCGTTGCTTGAGTTCCTGACCGGTTTTCCAGAAAGGCAAGCGTTTTGGCGGAACTGTGATCTGCTCACCCGTCTTGGGATTGCGGCCCTTGTAGGACTTGTAATCGCGAACAGTAAAGGCACCAAAGCCGCGAATCTCTACGCGATCGCCGTTTGCCAAGGTTTCGGTAATGTTATTGAAAAACAAATCAACGACCTCTTCAGCTTTCGCCAAAGTGATATCGGCCCGCTCTGCAAGACTCTCGATAAGCTCAGACTTTACCATTTATTTCCCCTCGTTAGATACTGGGCTCAGATCCTATTCTACCAACACCCGTGTGAGATAGGCAACTATTTGCAATCGAAACTGAAACTTACGGGCCCTTCTCGTTCAAATTCGCTCAATTTTTGTGCCTTTCCTTGGCTTCCATCATGCCTTTCAGGGTTTCAGCGTCATAAACATTATGCCAGCCACACCCTGTTAAATCGATTGGGACGAGTTGGCATTGAAGCTAAAAGTATCAAATAACTCCCCAGCGGATCGGATGCCAAGAACTTTTTCCCTTATCCTACGATCCCAACCTCCACCTCAAGAGTCGTCCCCTATGACTCTAAAGCAACAACCCTGTCTGCAATTTGCTACAAAGCATAATCCCCTTAAGATCACGCCGAGGCTTATTCCTAAAATTAAGCTCGCTCTATCACCCACGCTCAAAAATAAAATTAGGCCGTCATAATAAGCGATGAACATCCTGTTTTGATAACAGCTCAATCGACAAGTAAGCACACACGCGATATCGTTGTTTTATAGGCTAAGACTACATATTTTTAGCCGCCAATTTATATACATACTGATCATAAATATTTCAAAAAAGGAAGAAATGGGTTTTACGCTGGGAGTACTTTTAGGGCAGAATGATCTAAGAATGAATCATGGGGAGTCGCTATGAAACTCTTCGAGCTCTTCGAAAAAAAAGCTACCGCTTCTGAAACTCTTGAGTGGTCATGGCTTGGCCATCGACCTTCTATTTACAAATTTCTCATAGAAGGCCTTGATGATGCAGGCCGCCTTCTACCTGACCACACACGCCTGCCCGACGAAAAATACGTAAAGCAAAGAGGCCAACTCGTTAAAGTTGCAGGCGCCCGCGACGGCTATTTGCTCTTGCACACTCACCGCAAACCTCATCCAAGACAAGTGGATGAACTTGTGACTGTTTTCGCACGCGCCGTGGAAACCTTCGAAGAAGCGGATGTGCGCGCCCTCTATGATTTACTTTTAAATTACGATCTCATGCCTTCGCTCGAACTTCTGATGGAACAACTTTCCCGTTATCCATTGGATCCAGCACGCGTATTTACCTTCGCAGCACAGCTTGCTTTGCATGCGACGGACCGTCAGGCTTTGAAATTTGCCCTCATAGTCCTGAGCTTCTATCAGCTCCCCGAAGTCAGAGCCCTCGCTCTCCTCTTCTCGCAGCATGATGAGTTCACCTACTATGCACTTCTCTGCCTCGAAAACTTCCAGGATCGTTTTCAAAGCGATTGTTGGATGCTCGCACAGTGCGTTTATGGTTGGGGACGTATCCATACCATAAGAGCCTTGCTGCCCACACTACACGAACGCGATAAGGATCTACTGGATTGGCTCGTGCGGGAAGGCTTTCACAATACTGTGGCGGATGGTTATCTTGCGGCATTGGTCGTCGAACACGGCCAACTCCTCAATCGCCTGTCATCCAAAGAGATCGACAACGGTCTTTTGCATGCGAGCGGCATCCTGATCGCTGCTTTACTCGACCCGAACTGTCCGGGCCCTGATATCGGACATGTGAAGGATGGTTTGAAGCTGGTGAAAGAATACCTGAGGCACCTGACGGAAAACCGTCAGACCCATATGCATCAGCCCACTCTGATTCGCTTAAAGGAAATTCTTCGCGAAACCGAAGAATCCAACGACCCCTTCATCCGAACCCTCCAACGCAAGGGCTGGATGCAGGATAGAGAACTTAGAAAACTGCTTGCTCTCGTCCTGGGCGATGAAGAGTTATTTATGAGCTCACTGGACGCGTAAACACTGGGCTCCATTCTCGATATCGAATGAAATGATTGTAACTTGAGACTAAAAAAAGAGAGCTGTTTGCACAGCTCTCTTTTTTCGTATTCGGCGAAAAAGCCTGTTTGAATAATCGGAATGGGTAGGTTCTTCAAGATTTTTTAGAACTGCCTCCCCCAATAAGAATTATGAGACTTTAAGTGCTGAATTGTCGCGTCACTGTAGGTGGACCACGACAGTAAGACTCCCTCCACTCCTATAAGTTGGCTAAAACAATGCGTGGAGCCATTAGAATCTGGCCCTTCCTTTGCAGGAAAACTGGAGAACGATTCATAAAGGAGAACGGGCATGACGGTCAGCAATCCACAAGATAACGCGACAATTATCGGCTTCTTTTCAGATGCCTGGGACGCCCAGGCCGCAGTGGAGGATCTAAAATTCGCGGGCTACGATCAAAGGCTCCGTTACATTCAAAACGACCATCACCCCCAACACGACAGCAGCAAGGAAAAGCCGACTGTAAGCGGATTTATGGCTCGCATCCATGGCTTTGCCGATGAAGGTGAATACGAGGATTCACGTGGCAATTGGACGGTGAATCCGGAGGCGGAAGACTATTTTCTGGAAGCCTTTGAAAGAAAAAACCATGTAATCCTGATCCAAGCCAACCAGGATGGAGACCACGCGATAGAAATACTGCGCAAGCATCACGGCAAAGTGGAAGAACAGAATTTTGCTTTTTTTGCCGCAGCATTGGACGATCCGAATCGAGTTCTAGACAACAATTCCCGTAACATCGCTTCCAATTATCATCAGACCGCGGGCATCGAACCGCCTCGGGGACCCGGCAGCTACTGATTCCTTAATCCTATTCGAGAGACTTTTCGGTCTCTCGAATCGCTGAAACTCCTTTCCCGAAAATTTCCCAAGGAAACTATCCCAAAAAGAGCTACGAACTGCCCCTTGATTCCCGTGAATTCCTGATCTAAAAGGTCTACATAACAATCCCGGAGGCACTGCTGCTATGCCGCTTACAATAGCCCTCAAAACTAAGTTTCGCTGTCGTTCTATAGCTACATTCTTGACGTTTTTGTTCATGAGTTTATGCCTGCACAACGCTTCGGCTGCTGCCAGCGCTTTCGATTTCGGACTCTTTACCACCAACCGTGATGAAGTTCGAATCCCCCTTGAACCAGGCGTGGAATTGATTGGAAAGCTCTACCACAAAAGAGGCCTCAAAGGTCCCGCCCCCTTGGTCATACTTCTCAACCCCTGGTCGATCGGATCCTGGGTCTATGCCTTCCAATCTCAAGCCCTTGCCGACAAAGGTTTTGTCGTATTGGCCTATAATTTAAGAGGTTGGGCCGGTTCAACCGGTGAAGTGGCCAACGGCGGCCCGCAAGATATCGCGGATGTAAGTTCGGTCATCGACTGGGCTTCCAAAAATCCCTTGATCGATTCGTCTCGCATCGGTATCGGCGGTGTTTCTCTCGGAGCCGGCGTTGCACTCATCGCGGCTGCTTACGAGCCCCGAATCAAAGCCGTGGCCTCGATGAGCACCTGGACCGATTTCTTCACGCCGATCTATGGGAACAACACCAAACGCATATACTGGGATACTCTACTCTACCTCGGTTCGATCATGGGGACAGGCAATGGTCATGCTTCCATGATGAAGGAAACCTACGAGGCAATCGAAAATAACGACTTTGAAAAAATCCATGCCTACACCGATCCGCGCACACCCATGTACATGCTCGATCTTTTTGCAGCCCACAAACCAGCTATTCTCCTTAGCCAGAATATGTCGGACATCCTTTTCCCCGTCTCAGACGTCTGGAAGTTCTATGAACATCTCCATACCCCGAAGAAGATGAATCTCCAGCCGGGCATCCACGCCACGGCTGAAATCGCGGGTATGATTCTCCCATGGCAAAACAAGGTCTGGGATGATGCGACTGAATGGTTTGAACGCTGGCTAAGCAAAAATCCGCCGGATCACATGGTTGAAAGCAGCGAAGTGCAAATCAATCTGAACAATGGCAAGACCTACTCAGGACATAGCACAGCTGAGCTTATCCAAAACAGTCAGAGGTTTTATCTGAGCCATGATCAGGACAGCAAAGTATTTGGTGCCCTGACCTCGGAGGCCGTTCAATCGGGCGATCACAGCATCGAGAACGGCAAAGACTCCGGCGTCTCGTCCGGACTTCCGATCCTGGGTTCCATCGTAAAGATCCCTCTCTTGAAATCCCATACGAATGATCGCAACATCAAGACGAACAAGGCCGCGATCTTTCAAATGAAGATTGAGAACGATAATTTCCGACTCCTGGGCATTCCGCACATCCAACTCAGGGTCAGAGCCGAAGGCCAGCAGGCCCAACTCGTCACGCACGTCTTCCGCGTCGACAGCAAAGGCACATGGCAGCTCGTATCCATGACGCCTTACACTCTCCGCGATTTCAATCCGACCGAAGCCCAAACCATAAAGTTCGACCTCTACGGAGCTTTCGCTCAGTTCAAAAAAGGCGATCGACTGGTCATCGCGATCGATACCTACGATCCTGAATTCCAGAGTCCAAAAAATTATTTTCGCGTTGAATTGGAAGGAAATGGCGACAGCTTTATCGATCTGCCGATCGGCAGCTAAGATAAGGACAGGACTTTCAGGATGCTTTCAAAGAGCAGAGCCTGGATAACAGGCTTTGCAACATGCCCGTTGAAACCTGCCTTTAACATCTTTTCCCGCTCTTCCTTCATAGCATGAGCCGTCAAGGCGATGATGGGCTTTCGAAATTTTCGCGAACGAAGTTCGGCCAATGCTCCATAACCATCCATCCGAGGCATCTGAATATCCATCAGGATGATGTCACAGTGTTGTGCCGTCGCCTGTTCGACGGCCTCCAGACCGTCGGATGCTTCGATGATGTCGGCCCCTTGATGCTTCAGCATTCGGGTTAGAAGAAATCGATTATCAGGCTGGTCATCAACCACAAGAATACGAATACCTTTGAGCTGAGCACTTCGGGTTGAGACGGCATCCATTCCCACCCCTTGCGCTCTATCAACCGCAATGGACAAATTATCGCAGGCGATCGCCGCTGTGATAGCGATCACAAAGGTACAACCTTCCCCCAGAGCCGCTCCCTCGATCGTGAGATCACCACCCAGAGCGCGAGTCAGACGACGCGAAAGTGCAAGACCTAGGCCGGTTCCACCGTAGTTCCCTGCCATGGTGTGATCGAGCTGAACGAAGGGCTGAAACAGTTCATCCCGCTGCTTATCATCCAATCCAACACCGGTGTCTGAAACCTGAATATGCAGCCTGAATTTATCGCCTTCGACCTGCCCCTTACGGAGAATCTCGATGGAAACACCCCCTTGCTGAGTGAATTTCAAGGCATTGCCGATCACGTTGATGAGGATCTGCCGAACGCGGGCCCGATCGGACACAATCACTTTCGGAACATCAGGCCTTACTGCAACCGAAAAAAACAAACCTTTGACGCTCGCTTTCATTTCAAAGAGGGTTTTGACTTCGGCGATAAGATCCATCAGGGGAAAGGGCTTCGGGTCAATGCTCAATTTACCGGCTTCGACTTTGGATAGATCAAGGATGTCATCGACGAGGTGGGACAGTGCGTGGCCGTTTTTATTGATGATCTGTAAATACTCGGCTTCAACCGAACTCAGCTTGGCTTCATGCAAAAGCTCGCTGTAACCAAGTATCGCACTCAAAGGCGTTCGAATCTCGTGACTCATGTTGGCAAGGAAGGAGGTCTTCAGTCGATTTGCATCGTTGGCCGCCTGCACTGCGGCTTCTAGCTGAGCCTGGCTCTGTTCTAGCTGCTCGCGATAAGACAGTTGCTCAGCATGGGCCCTCACATAGGCCTCGGCGCCTCGAAGGGAAGCCTCGATCTGGCGGCTGACCTGCATGATAAAATCTTCATATTCGCCCGATAGGGTTTCGGCAAAATAGTGAGGCAAGCCAAATCCGAGACAGGCCGAAGGCTGGCCACTGTCGCCCCAGAGTTTGACGAAAAACAAAGCCGAACTTTCTGTAATGTCCTGAAAGAAATTAAATACCATCTTGCTGCGTTCGAGGCCTTTCACGAGTTTATTCGACCAATCGCCTTCCAGGCGGCAATTTCTTTCAAAAGGGTCCTCGCTGAAGCCGGTCCAATCCCGAAGATACCACTGACCGCATGCCTTCGGCGTAAGCAGGAGCACAAAAGCAAAATCTTCAAGATTGCGCTTTAAGACTTGCGCGGCTTGATTCAGGACATAGCTTGGCGAGGTCGCATAGGCTGTTTCACTCGCCAGCTCAAAGAGTGACGTGAGACGCCTCTCCTTCACAAGATAGGCCGTGGTTTCCGTAAAGTTAAGCAAACAGCCTTTGACTACCCCATGCGAATCAAGCAGAGGTGCGGCGCTGTAAGTAAAATATTGATGCGTTCGTTTAGTGGAATCGCTCCAGTAAAAAGGACGGTTGATGCGTCGAAGCACTTTTTTATCGCGCAAACTTTCTTCGATATCTAGGGAAAAATCGCCCCATTGCTCAGGCCAATGCTCAAGCGGAGCGCCACTGTAAGGAACATTAGACAGAATATCCGAGAAGAGATTTGCGAATGCGTCGTTAAAGAAAAAGAATTGCTCCACACCCCAAACCAAACACTGAGCTTCACCACTACCAAACACATTACTGAGAGATATCTTCAATAAACTCGGCCAATCCTTTGGTCTTCCGAGCGAAGTGTCTTGCCAGTAATGCTCGAGAGTCATGCGGGCGCTTTGGGAATAACTTGGCAAAAAAAACAAGGCCGCTTCTCCATGCGTGGAATAGGAATAGGAATGGGAAAGGAATTCAGCTTTGTACAGAGATGCCAAAATATAGTCAGTGTTTTCAATCATATATTTCTCATGGCCAGTCCAATACACGAGTGCAATTGAAGAGACAGCACAGAGCAATAGTTCTTGTTTTTGATTCTTCCATCATTGTAAATCTTTCAGGGAACATCTCCAGAAAATCATTTATACGTAAACGGAAAGATGATGATCGAAACTATCCAAGGCCTATGATTCAGGGTGCTTATTAGCACCCTGTAAAGACCTGATTCTTAAGCTTGGAATGACAGGTCCCAAGTAGAACTGGAAGACAGGGTGAATTACTGGTATTTTCACTCAACAGCCTTCCACAAGGCATGCAAACGAGCGTTATCTCGCGACTTTCTCTTGTATATCCTGACCATGCTCCATTTAGACCGCGCTCAAAAAACAAAGTTTGGACCTCTAGCTATGGCTAAAAGATTGCTTCCCGAATCATTCCTTTTTGGGGCCACCTCCTCCGCCGTTCAAATTGAAGGCGGCGCAGAAGAAGGTGGTCGGACGCCATCTATTTGGGATAAATTTTGTTCGAAGCCATCCGTGATTGCCGACGCGAGCAACGCCGAAGACGCGGCCGATCATTACAATCGCTATGCAGAAGACCTTTTGCTTATGAAAAGGATTCGCCTCCAGTCCTATAATTTCTCGGTATCTTGGAGTCGGGTTTTGCCGAGCGGCATTGGAACGACGAGCGATCGGGGTATGGATTTTTATGATCGTTTAATCGATGGAATACTGGAACAGGGAATCGATCCATGGATCACTCTCAATCATTGGGACCTGCCTTTGGTCATGGAGGATCGCGGCGGTTGGGTTAAGCGCGACAACATCTGGCACTTTGCTGATTACGCCCAAAAACTGGCCGCTCGTCTTGGTGATCGAGTGAAGAATTGGATCACCCACAACGATCCGCGAAGCCAGGCCTATCGAGGCTATGCAACGGGCGAGCTTGCTCCCGGCGAACAAAAGCCCCGCGACGGATGGATTGCAAGCCATCATCTCCTTTTGAGCCATAGTCTGGCCGCGGAAGCGCTTCGATCGGAAGGCCCGATGAAGGTCGGCCTGAATCTGAAAATAAGTCCGGCTGTACCGGCCTCCGATTCCGATGCGGATCATCGGGCAGCCCGCGAATGGGACGGACGCGAACAGCGCTGGTATCTCGATGCCCTCTTCAAGGGCGAATATCCCGAAGACATCATCCCGCTCGCCAAAGCCGAATCGGGAACCCTCGGCCTCGATTGGATTCAACGGGGCGACATGAAGATCATTCGGGACTCACTTGATTTCCTTGGCGTGAATTATTACGCCCGGACCATCGTCCACACGACTGAAAAACTGGTGCGCAAGCGGGCGACCGAAACGATCGACCGCAAATACATCACGGACAGCGGCCTCGAAGTCGCTCCAGAGTATTTGACAGAGGCCCTACTCAATCTGCAGCAGTACGCGCCCAAAGAGATCTTCATCAGCGAAAATGGAGCAGCCTATGGCGATGCTCCCAATGAGTTTGGCCGCATCAGCGATCATCGTCGTTCGGCCTACATTTCAAGGCATTTGGAAGCCATCCGAGAGGCCATCGATAAGGGCGTAAACGTCAAAGGCTATTTTGTCCGTTCCCTGCTCGATGGTTTTGAATGGACGGAAGGTTATGGCAAACGCTATGGATTGATCTGGGTCGATTTTGAAACTCAGGAGCGCATCTTCAAAGACAGCGCCCATTGGTATAGCCAGGTGATCGACACCCGCGATCACGAATTCGATCCCAGCTTTGATTATCGCGAATAAGGAACGAGGACGATGAAGACTGTATTTAGCGAATCCTGCGTCGACGCCATCAATTTTCTCTGCGCGCCCTGGAGTCGTCTTTGCGATAATATCTGGATTGAACGCAATCGGGAGATCGACGAGGATCTTTCAGAAGATGCCAATCTTAGCGAAGTCGAGCGCATCGTGGCCGAGGTTGCAATCAGCCTTTTTGATTCGGAAAGCTCCGTTAAACTGCAGGATGTAGCTCGCCTTGATGACAATGACTACGATCGCTTTTTTCTGGCTCTCAAGATCGTCAGACGAAGCTCGGATTTGGCCGAAGTCGCCGAAGGTGATTTGGTTCGAACGATTTCCTATCGAAAGATGATGGCCCTGGCCGAGCGGCGCGGAATTCGCGCCAATCTCTTTGAAGACATCCTCTTCCCAGGCAATCCCTTCATCAAAGAACTCATCCCCTTTTGCGGGGAAGAGCTCAAGGTTCTTGCGGTGACTGAGGATGGTTCGATGGAGTTGGCCTGCGGCGGCGACGAGTGGGTCTGGCCCCGCGAATGGATCGCTGGCAAGTCGCGCTGAAGCGCGGTTACTTGGTACCGACCCAGAAAGATCGTCCTGGTATGAGCAGATAGTTTTCGCCCTGCTCATTCTTCTTCTTACTGTAAGACATCTCCTCAAACATGCGATAGAAATGAGGCAGCTCCTCAAACTCCTTCTCCATGATCACGACCGGCTCCTGCCGCTGCTTCCATTTCAGATTCTCGAGCGGTTCGCTCACATATTCATCATAGGGAAATTCCTGATTGTCCAGGGCACCGGCCAGGCGGCTTTTGCATTCTTCAATTTTCGGGCCTTTCGCACAGATGATGCGGGCCTGGGCCAGCGAAGGTGCGTCGAGCCAAACCTCTAGAAAATAAGGCTCCGCTCCCAGTTCTTTCTTCAGTTTTTTGTTCCAGACCATATAGAGGTTGGCAAGCCACTCGGAGAGTATAAGCTGGACCTCGGGGGAGCAGATTCGTGTCGGCTCGATCGCAAAGGGATTGATGCTATGGGCGAAGACACTGTATTCGCCGTTAGCCTGAAGCATCTTCATATCGAGGCCAGGGAGCACCGAACTCAATCGCTCGAGCCTTCTGGACCTTCTCTTTCCGCCGCGTAATTTCTTCATCACTCGCCCTTTATTTCGGAACGGATAAACCCTCGACATTCAAGAGATAACGCTTGAGATCGAGACCACCCGAAAATCCGTGGAGTTTGCCCAGAGATGATAGCACGCGATGGCAGGGGATGATTACCGGTATTGGATTTTTTCCGTTGGCACCGCCGACCGCGCGCACAGCCTTCGGCCTTCCCATAGTGGCCGCCTGCTCAGCGTAGGATATTGTTTTGCCATAGGGTATCGCCCGCAGTCTCTCCCAAGCCTCTCTTTGAAACGTTGTGCCGATCTGCAGATCGATTGCCACCTCGAAGTCCTTGCGCTCACCTGCAAAATATTCGTGCAGCTCGGACATGACCTGAAGGAGAATAGGATCGTCAGTCGTTTCTTCCGGCTCTTCCTGTTCAAGAAAATCGATTTGAGTCACGCCCTGTTCGCTCGCGTAAATCTTCATACAGCCTGCCGGACTGTGAACCGTTACAGATTTCATCGCTCTCGCCTCCTATCCTCTAGCCACATCAAAGATTTCGTAGCACAATACTTCTCATGAAAATATAGCCTGGGACAGATTATGAAGCGCTATTTGCAAGCCCCGAACCGATCTTCTGCCGCCACGATTTCGATCATGGCCGGACGGGATAAGTCTTTGACACATCGCGCCATTATGTTCTCTTCACTTTCCGAAGGCCGAAGCCAGATCCATCATCCTCTGCTTGGGGCGGATTGTCTGTCGACTATATCCTGCTTCGAGGCGCTCGGGGTCAAGATCGATGTGCATGGGGACGAGAAAGTGGAGGTTCTTTCTGAGGGCTTTGCCAAATTTCGCCAGCCGACGCGCGATCTGGACTGTGGCAACAGTGGCACCACGGCCCGTCTTATCCTTGGCATTCTCGCAGCGCAAAAAAACCTGAACTTTCGACTGATTGGTGACGAAAGCCTATCGAAAAGACCCATGAAACGTGTCGTGATCCCATTGCGGAAGATGGGTGCGAGCATTGAAGGCAGTGATGACGGCAATTTCCTACCGCTCACGATCAAGGGGCAAACGCTCCACGCCGAAACGCATCAAGTCGACAAAGCGAGTGCGCAGGTCAAATCCTGTTTGCTCCTGGCCGGGATGTTTAGCGATGGCACAACGCGCGTATCCTTGCCCAAGGGGTCTCGCGATCACACCGAACGCGTTCTGCAAAAAATGGGGGCTAAGCTTGAGACCCGTGTTGAAGGCGATCTGGAGGAGATCGCACTGACAGGCCCGTTTAAAACCAAGTCTATGGATGTTAAAATCCCAGTCGATCCTTCTTCGGCGGCTTTTTTTGCGGTGCTTGGAATCTTGTTGACGGAAGGCCGCATCGAGATGCCTGACGTCTTGGATAATGCGACACGAACAGGCTTCATGAAAGTCCTGGCGCGCATGAGTCAGGGCCTCAGTTTCACCTCCAATCAAGCCCAAAGCATTGGATTTGTTGAACCTGTGGGCCTGCTCGCAGTCCAGGGTGGAATGCCGCTCGTTGGAACGGATATTTCAGAGGAGGAAATCCCCAGTCTCGTCGATGAAATTCCCATCTTGGCCGTTGCGGCTGCATTTGCGAAAGGCCCTTCGCTCTTTCGTGGATTATCGGAGTTGAGAGTTAAGGAAAGTGATCGTCTTATGCTTACCGGCGAACTTCTGAAAGCATCGGGAGCCGATTTTGAAATTCGTGGCGACGATCTCTGGATTGCAGGCGGATTAAAGGATGTTACACCTTTTACTTTCGATCCCGAAGGCGATCATCGTCTCGCAATGTCAGCGGCTATTCTGGCTCGACGTTGCAAAAAGCCGTGTTGTATTTTAGATTCGGAATGTGTACGAGTGAGCTTCCCGAATTTCTATGAGGCCCTTGGCGCCGTCGACACTTTCTAGTGATCGTTGCTCAATATGTTCCTAGTATAAATTCATCGATCAAATGCCCCTGGAGTTCGCCCCATGAATCAATCCAAACAACGTTGCATTATCGTCGCCGTCGACGGACCTGCCGGCTCAGGCAAGAGCAGCGTCTGTTCGAAAGCATGCAAGCGTCTCGGATGGACTTACGTGAACACCGGCTTTCTCTATCGAGCGGTAGCGTATATCTGTCGTCAGCGTCAGGTCGCCCTCGACGATGAACAGGCTATCGGCACCGTAATCGATGAATTCACTAAAAGCCTGGTCTGGGATCCGGAAACTCAGGCAGTCTGGTTCCAAGGCGAGAATATTTCAGGACACCTCTATACTGACCTAGCCGGAAAAGACGCGAGTCTCATCGCCAAAAATCCTCTGGTCCGCTCAAAACTACTCCCCCTGCAAAGAGACCTCGCACTCCGCTCCCCTGTCGGCGCAATCGTCGATGGTCGTGATATAGGAACAGTTGTGTTCCCCGATGCGGACCTCAAGGTCTTCCTTACTGCATCGATCGACGAACGGGCCCGTCGCCGCATTCACCAACTTAAAGACGGTGAAGTGGCCAGCAGCGAAGAACTCGAGACGATCAAGGCCAGCATCCTCGCCCGCGATACTCAGGACGCAGCGCGAGGTGTCGCCCCGCTAATCCAGGCTGACGACGCGATACTCCTCGACACAAGCCATCTCAAGATCGATTCGACGATCGAGAAATTGATTGAGTTGATTCAAGAAAAAAATCTGGTTTGAAATAAAGTTAGGCCCACAGATATGAGCGAAGAAATCCGTAAATTGACAAGTTATTCCGATCGCATGGAAGGCGAGATGGCTGCCAGCTTCCTCAAAGCCTGTGGAATCGATGTCCTGGTCCGGTCTGACGATGCCGGCGGCATCAACAATGCAATGACTGCTTCGAACGGCATTCATCTCTTTGTCCATGAGTCCCAACTGGAAGAAGCGTTAGAACTTCTCAAAACCGATATGAGCGAAACGAAATAAACTGAAGCGCTATCACGCTCCATATCGACGCTTAGCAAGCTGCGGAAAAGCTCTTTGTCTTTTAGGCATTTTCAAGGGTGAAGGTTCAGGTAATTCTTCCTGAACCTCGACCACTACAGGCGTCACCAACTCTCGAAGATCCTCTATAAACACTTCATGCCTAGCCCCAAACCCAGCGAGCGAGACCCGCAAATCTCTCAGCTCGGCATTCAAGCCTTCAAACCTCTGATCAAAATCAAAACGCAGAGCCTTCTGCCCGACGTTGAGCTCCCGAATCTCCGGCAGGACCAAGGTCACGATGCCGGTTAATTCTCTGAGCTTGATTTGCAGGGTAAGCACATCATCGCGCAGCGTCGATAATTTATCGCCATGGCTTCTGAGCAGCTTATCTTCGCGATGCAGAGGCTTCTCAAGCTCTACCTCAGTCGTATAAATAGCCTTGTTTTGCAGCTTGGACGGCAGGCGTTCAAACTCGCCCTTCATCCATCCCTGTTGCTCCTGGGAGACCTGAAGGAGCTTCTCGTTGAAGACCTGCAGGACGTCATTGAAGCGATCGTCGAGATTCTCGACGGCTTGCTCGATGGCTTTGGAGGAGCTGAGATGGGTGGCTGTCGCGCGGGTCCAGTCGAGGTAATCCTTGAGATCGCATTCCCGGAAGACGGGGCGGATATAGCGATCGCGACGGATGCGGGCGACCCGGAGTTCGCGACCGGAGATCTGGTTCAGGCGCGAGCGCTTGATTCCAAGATAAGCCATCGCCTGATCGGTATCGTAGCTAAATTCATCGACGATCGCCTCATCACCTCGAAGCGTGAGGATCATCGGGAGCGTCTGGTCTTTTTGAGAAGCCGTTACTTCAAAAGGCATAGTTTCCCCAAAGGGACTATGGAGTCCCCGAAACTTTGGACAGTCGTGCTCGCCACTTATCGAGGTTTCTGAACACGTCTAGGATTTTATAGTCTTTCTTGTTCTCAAAGAAAAGCTGGAACGACATGAAATGCTCGCCCTCACGGAATCGCGTCAGGTCAAAATAGAGACCAAAGTTGACGGGACTTTCGAGGATCGGCTTCATCAAATTATTGTCGCGAGACTTAAGCTCCGGCCCTGATTTATCACTTACGAAATAATAGGGAACGTTGCGATCCTGGAGCATCGTGGCCGAGGGCTTGAGCATGATATACATCATGCGGTCATCGCCGATGAGGCTGGCCCAATAGTCCTTCTCAACCGGCACATCTTTTTTCAGGAAGCTGAAAAGATTGGCTTCGGCATCCACCAGCTCCTGGTAAGGCCGCATGTTGGTGTCGAACTGATACTTGCGGGGACTGTCTGTCATCGCAAAGCCGTAGTAGAAACCGCTGCCCTTGTTGAGACTCTTGATCCCATCCAGAGGGTTGTAAATGATCGCCGGCAGAATCACCGAGTTCGAGAAGAAACTCACCTCGGTATACATCCCCACCTCAAAGTTGAGTTTAAGGAAAGTGTAGAAGAAGGTCACCCGGACGATTGTGCGAATTGGTCCGGCTTTATAAGCTTCAAGTTTACTGTTAACGGAACGGTGGTTGACCTGAACAGTGAGAAAGTACTTTAAATCCGCTTTGGCATAAAACGTTGAGGAGTCGATCAGGGGCACTTGCGAAGGCGCCGGGCTAGCCTTATCCTTCACGGGCGGACTCATGTCCACACCGTTCACGACCAGATAATTCTTTTTGTCGAAGCGGTAGCGATAGCGTGAAGTCACCACTTCGCCATTGGCCAGACTAAAGACCACATATTTCTGATCACTGATCGGCGGGGGGTTCTGATTGAAGACTGCGATATAAACCGCACCTTCCCGCACTTCGTCTTTAACCGGATCGCGTCCCGAGGGGGGCGTCAGCTTCAATTCATAGACGTTTTCGGGCACTTTGTTGTCGGGCCAGCTCTTCGGCCTCACCGCATCCCCGACGTCGTCTCCCATAAAGGAAAGCTCATCGGATTCATTGAAGACGCCGTCTCCGGTCTTGATATTCGGCGTAGGCCCGTCCGGCATCACGTAGTCGCCGATCTTATTCACTTCATCGATTTGAAAGGGAATGGGGCTCGCAACGCCGTGAACGTCGGTGCGATAGAGCCGATAGTTTTTCACCGGATAATCGGCTATATCCTTCATCTTTTTGGCCGGAATAATAATCGGCGCTCGATGAATCCCCGCGAGAAGGCTCGGGCTTCCCAGCGAGACAAACATGAAGCTGAAGGTGACCGTCAACAATCGAATCGCGCGTAACATACCGTGCATGAACAGAACCTCATGTCCTATGCTACCTTTTGCACCGAACATGCTTCCTATTCCCCTGAAGCCCCGAAGAGCCAATTGGATAAAGGATGTCATGTCGCTTACGGAATCTCTGCCGGTATTCTAACATAACACTGGGTCATTAAATGATGATTTTCCTGAAATTTATTCGAGTGGGCATGTCATGCTGGTTGCCTTGCGACTTGAACTGGCCATTCTCCGGAGGGCCCATTAAGATGAACTGGCCTGAAGAGGAGTTACCATGGGCTTTAAGACTTTTGTTCGCCTCGCGATCCTGCTCGCGACGACCCTGATTCCATTGGAAGTCAAAGCGAGTCCCAGCTTGATTTTCCCTTTTGCGGTCAACTGGGAAATCCTGCGCTCAGGCTTCAACAACACGCTGGACGTAGCCCTGGAGGCGGACACCTATGGTGAGGAATGGATCCTAGAGATACGTCCCGACGAAGGCACCTTTCTCAGGACACCACGCGGGACGACAGCTGTCGTGGGCATCAAATCTTCGGATGATCCCTCGGATCTATCGCCCTTTGATTTGCTGGTGATAAACGAGCAGGAACTCGCTCGTTTATTAGGCATTCACGAGGATACGCAGACGCCTTGGGGGAAGGAGATCTTTCTCGAGTTTCGAAGCGATGGTCCTGAGGAACAGACGTTCACCTTCAAGGCCAATCCCAAATATTTCGTCAGTGCATCCCTGAAGTTTCAGCTCTGAGCCTGGACAACAGGTTCAATGCACGCTGAGATAACTGCGAATATCGTCTTTGCGCGCGGTCTCGTAAGCCTTTTCCCAAAGCGATTGCAAGGTGCTGTGCGAAGAAACCAGCACCTCTTTGAAATAAGCTTGAGCCGCAGCCTTAGTGGTCGGCCCGATGACCACCGGAATATAACGGTGAAAACGGCCATTGTCATGGGAGAGGATGATGTCGACGAACGACCTCACCGCACTGGGACTGGCTAGGCAAACGATACAAGGGTCAGCCGTAAGCTTTTGGATTTGCGACGCCTCGAGGTTTTTTACCGGCTCGGTTTTGTACATGGCAATGTCATGCACTTCGCAGCCCTGGGCCCGAAGATAATCGCTCAGCTCAAAGGCGACATCAAGTGGCCTTGGAAACCAGATGGCCGCCGTCTTCTTGATCTCGAGCAGAAGATTTTCCGCAAATTTTTTCGCTGATTGTGATTCGATCAGACGCGCCCTCAAATTAAGCTCGAGGAGATACTTGTAGGTTTCGAGCCCAAAAGTAATATACTCAGGTTTTTGCAGGGCTTCTTTCGACAGTTGAGCTTTGTGCATAAAAGCGCTGGCCGCTTTTTTGCTGGTGAGGATAACCATATCGCAAGGCTTATTGGGAAGCTTCGGACAGATCTCAATTTGGCGCGTTAATGGAAAGAGCATGACGTGTTGGGTCGAGCGCATGAGCTTCCGATCGTTGTCCCAATCTTCTGCTGGTCTCGTCCAAACTATCTGTTTCATAGGTTTCCCTTCACTCAGATCTTTTCGCTCTTCCGTCTTTTCGTTACACTCATGGCAACTTAAGGGAGTCTGCACCAAGTGATAGTTCTCGATGCCGTTTCGAAATCATACGATAATACGCCCATCTTGAAAAACATTAGCTTCAAAATAGCTCCGGGTGAGAGGGTCAGCCTTCTGGGTCCGGGTGGTTGCGGCAAGTCCACTATTCTCAAGGTACTCCTGGGTTTAACGCCTCCCGACCACGGAAAGGTGGAGCTCTTGGACCGCGATATGGTCGAAAGTAGTGAAGAAGACAAAATTGTCACTTTGCAAAAAGTGGGTATGGCTTTCCAACAAGGCGCTCTCTTTGACTTTATGACTGTGGAGGAGAACATCTCCTTTGCCATGGAAAATATGACAAAAATGTCCAAGGACGAGATTTCGGCTAAGATCGATGAACTCCTCGCCATCGTCAAGCTGGAACGCACCCGTAAGATGTTCCCGCACGAGCTTTCGGGTGGTATGAAGCGGCGTATCGGCATCGCCAGAGCCCTTGCCACGAGTCCCGTCGTATCTATTTTCGATGAACCCACCTCGGGCCTCGATCCTGTGACCTCGACGATTATTCTCAATATGATCCACGAACTCGGGGGCGAAGACGAAAAGAGTGCTTCCCTCGTGTCCACATCTTCGGTTGAGATCGCTATTCGTTTTGCTGAACGCGTCATTTTGATAAAGCAAGGTGAGGTCGTTGCAGACGACTCCTGGAAAAAATTACTGCTCGAAGGCAATGAGTGGGTTAAGCATTTTCTTTCACTACGTCTTATAGGCATAGATATCGCTTACGCCAAAGAACTGGGATTGCCGGAAGAGTTTATTAAGCTCCATTGGCATTAAAAGACTCGTATCAATGCACCAAATTAATTTGGCTAACTGACAGTTTGTGGTATACAGGCCCTTTGCCTGTTGCGGAGAGCCGAGATCATGGAAAGGCCTAATAAACTCATCGTACTAGACATCGACAACACAGTGTTTAACTGGGTCGAGTACTATGTTGCCTGCATGTGCGCGATGATGGACAGGGTCAGTCTGCTGACCGGTATCGATCGCAAGATTCTCTTCGAAGAATCCCGGCCGGTTTTCGAACGCGAAGGTTCCATCGAATATCCTTTTCTGATCCAACAGCTTCCTTCGGTGATCCACTACTATCAGCACGATGTTAGGCGCATGCTGGCCGAAGCTGTCGACGAAGGACGCAAGGCATTTAACATCACCGCCGAAACTATCCTCAAGCCTTATCACGACGTCATCCAGACTTTGGAAGCCGTCAAGGCTCAGTACCCTGAAATCCCCATCATTGCCCTGACTGATGCGCCGCGTTATGTCGCGATGTGGAAACTAAACAAACTTGGTCTTCTCCGCTTTTTCTCGGCGGTTTATGGCCTTCCCGATCCTAGCATTCCCATCGACGAAGAGACCCAGGAGGTCAAAGTCGATAAGGAAATTCTTGTGAAACATCTTCAAAAATCGAAGTTTGGTTTTGAGGGCCGTATTCGCATTCTTCCCGATGATTATGAGAAGCCAGGGACCAAAGGCCTCAAGACCGTGCTCATGGATTATGAGATGGAATCGCACCTCGGCGATGTTCTGTGGGTCGGTGACAACCTTCGCAAAGACGTCGGTCTCGGCAAACGCCTCGGCGTTCATACCGGCTGGGCGAGCTACGGAACCGAGATCCGTCCCGAGTCGAAGGATCTGCTTTTGCAGTTCAGCCCTATGGGCAATGTCGCGAAAAATGTAGCTTTAGATCCAAAAAACAGCGAGAGTCCTCAGCCAGACTTTGTGCTGAATTCATTCACTGATATCATTC
>JACMPP010000144.1 GCA_014377445.1 Oligoflexus sp. | reverse complement strand
TCATAGCTTAAGACGGAACAAACTAAGCGACATGAATGCAGACAATTAAATGCATTCGCATCGATAAGGCGCAGGCGTGATGGGTGTGCAACCACCCGGTTCACTACTGAAATATTGCAAATTCTCCTAGCGATAAACAGACTCCAAATAAAACCTCAATAACCCAATCCTTTCGATGCATTAAAAAACACTTCAGTCTGTTGTCGGCATGAAACTGATAAGAAAATAAATCGAGTGCTTTCTCAATCGGCAGTACTGTTAAGCAGGCGACTAAAACGTTAAAGGACCGACCATGAAAATTCAATTTTTCGCTAAGTTATTTTCAGCAGCTTTATTAAGCAGCTTGATTCTATCATGTATGAAAGCAGGAGGGGGCGAACGTCGATCCTCCTGCTAAGCCACCTGGTCAAGCCTCTCCGCCTACTGCAAGCGCCGGCTGGAACCTTGTATGGTCAGACGAGTTCGACTCTAATACTCTTGATCTAACAAAATGGAAGTACGAGGTTGTATTACCTAAGACCTTCAATGATGAATTGCAGAATTACACCGACCAACGTCCGGAAAACGTCGGTGTTCAACAGGGAAATCTTATTATCAAAGCCCGAAAAGATGATTTTAATGGTTACGATTATTCATCGGGTCGAATCAATACCCAGGGCCTAGCGCGGTGGAAGTATGGCCGAATCGAGGCGCGGATAAAGCTTCCTTCCGGACGGGGGACGTGGCCAGCTTTTTGGATGCTGCCCGATGATCTACAAACAGGTCAGTGGCCCGACTACGGAGAGATCGATATTATGGAGCATGTGGGATATGACCCGAACATTATGGTTTCAACCTTACATACCAAAGACGTCAATCACACTGTTAACGTCAAGCAAAACAGAGCGAATATAAAAGTCGATGGTGCTGTCGATTCTTTCCATATCTACGCCGTGGAATGGTTTCCCGATCACATGGATTTCTATACCGATGGAAATAAATTCTATACCTTTACGAATACCGGCAAAGGCGCGGGTTCATGGCCTTTTGATAAGCCATTTCATATTATTTTGAACTTGGCAGTGGGCGGGGTGTGGGGCGGTAAGAAAGGTGTCGATGAATCAATCTGGCCCAGACAGATGCTCGTGGATTATGTGAGAGTTTACAATCCTAAATGAGACGATAAGTGTTTGTCCCGTGAACTTCAGCTCACGGAGGCAACGGGACAGATTCATAAAGGGCTCGCCTTTAACTCGCATTATGCGTTGTTTATATAAGGGCGAGACAAACTTTTGCTGCGAAGCTATTTAGAGCGAGTCATGCCGCTTAACTCCGCTGCATCAGGGTCTTTGTGAAAAGATCATCGCAGATTGCCTAGGGCTAAGTAGATTCAAGTTTTCGTGGAAGAAAAGATACCCATGGTGGGTCTTCTGTGATTAACTCGCGCAAAGCGCGAGATTAATGCTGCACGATATAAAACTAGGCCAGGAAAAAGTTACGAGAGGTGGTCTTGCAAGGTGGTGAGCCGGTGGACTGTGGGCGCTGTAGGCGTTCGGTATTAACCGAACGCCATTGACTCGCATGGAGTTCGGCGCTTTTTTTATCGATAAACTATTCAGCCGTTTCAGCAGCTTCCGAACTGTATTTTTTACCTGCGTAAAGATCGAAGATCAAAAGACGGCAGGCGATGCCGCCGTTGTCGACCGCTATTTTGCGTTTTGGTCGCAAACCGATAAACTTATAAGGTGTGTTTTCGCCGACCAGGATGGCCGCTTTCCACCCGGAATACTTCTGCTTCAGAGTATCACCGACCTTTTTATAGAACTCTTTCATATGCTCGATATCCGACTCGCCGATACGTTCCCCGTAAGGAAAGTTTGAGAGAAGGAGGCCGGTTTCAGCTGGTGCGTCGACATTGAAGAAAGAGCCGCGGTAAAAGCTAATGTATTTTTCGACACGTGCACGAAGGGCGTTTTCACGCGACGCATCAACATATTTTTGCTCAATATCGCTGGCAAAGATTTTGCCGAGTGGGGCCTCGCGCTTGTCGAGACGAGCTTCATCGGAAACCTTACGCCACAATTGATTGTCAAAGGTTGCGAAGTTTTCAAAGGCAAAATCGCCTTTTCGACGGTGAATCAAAGCTGCTTTGTTGAGAGACATGAAGCTGGCTTCAATCGCGATCGTTCCACTGCCGCACATGGGATCGTAAAAGTTTTGGGTTCCGTCGTAACCCGCTAGATAGAGAAGAGCCGCAGCCATGTTCTCTTTCAGGGGAGCCGGGTGGTTTTCCATGCGGTAACCGCGTTTGTGCATGGATTTGCCTGTTGAATCAAGGCTCAGCGTGAGTTCGCCGCCGTGCACGTGGGCAACGACCTTGATTTTGGGCTCTTTCAGGTTTACTTTAGGAACCGGCAATTCCTTGTGTCTGTAAAAGTCCTCAAGGCCCATACGTACGGCCTTGCTGATATCAGTCGCAGAAGGAGCGTCCGGACCACGATCACCCGCAACACCCTCAACGAGGTAAGTTGTGTCGTCGCGGAAGAACTCATTCCATTTGATTTTTCGCGCTTGATTGGTGATGACTGGCAGACTTGAGCCTGAGCCTTTTTTGATAACTTGAAGCAAACGCGATGGGGTTTGCAGCTTTAAGTGAAGCTTATAGGCTAGTTCTTGCTCGGCGTCGAAAGAGACGGCTTTGTAGCCTGGTTTCACGTTTTCAGCGCCGTAAATCTCAAGTTCCTTGGCGACAGCCTCAACAGCGTCTTCGGAACAGATGGCAATGAAATTCAAATGCACAGTGAGGTCCTTTCTAGAGCGCTTTGATTCTAGTTGTGAGACTTAGGGTAAGTCTGGCAGAAACTAGGGTCATTTAGCATGATTTACTCAAAGCGCGGATTCGTGTATCTCTTGAGCCTCGACACCTGAGGCATAACATAAAGGAGTGGCTTATGGCAGATATGAAACAGCAAGTCAAAGAAATCGAGAAAACCATCGATTTTAGCAAGACTAAATATGAAGTTCACCTCGATACAAACCTGGGTTTGATCAAGCTTGAGCTCTATCCAGACCAAGCTCCTGGTCACGTCAAAAATCTGATTTCATTGACAAAAGCCGGCTATTACAACGGCGTTGGATTCCATCGGATCATCAAAGGATTCATGATTCAAGGCGGTTGTCCGGAAGGCACAGGAACCGGTGGCCCTGGCTACCATATCGCTGCGGAATTCAATAGTATTCCTCATGAACCAGGCGTGCTTTCGATGGCTCGTACGAGCGATCCGAACTCTGCGGGTTCGCAGTTCTTTCTTTGTCTTGAGCGCGTACCTTACCTCGACGGTCAGTACACAGTTTTCGGCAAGACTCTCGATCCGGATAGCTTGGCTGTCGTGAAGAAGATTGGGGAAGTGAGAACTGGCCCTCAGGATAGACCTGTTGAGCCAGTAGTTATCAGTTCTGCCACTGTAAAAGAGACGGATCTAAACTAAGAGTATTCGATTCGTTGGATTTGATCTTAGGGCTTGTAGTGTGCCAGATAAGCAGCTATGAATCCTAAGAGCAGAACCACAACCCAGATCAAAACTGCCAAGTTTCTTTTGCGAGCCGCGACTGCGCCAATTCCACCAAGAGCCACCCATACCACGAGCTTACCGATGACCCATCCAGGGAATCCGTAACCCGCTTTTGCGATCATGCCGAAGCCTGCAACCAATACGATCAAAAGTCCCAAGCCATGAAATATAGCCATCCATTTTCGGCCTGGCATCTGCTTCGCATCGCCGCCGTTCAGCGACTGAACGATCTGGCCACCGAGTGCAGAAAACACCATGAAAATACCAAGAAAGTGCAACAATTTGTAGAAGTCAAACGACATACAGAGTCTCCGGGTAACTGTTTTGAGGCTGATCGAAAACTACAGAAAATCGGGACGCATCGCCAGTTACAATTCACAGGACGGCCTGGAACGCTCACTGATCTTCTGTGTTAACTCCCAACAGCGCTTTCTTCACCCTCTTCTTTCGAAAAAAACTACTCAATAGCTTAGCACTCTCCTCGGCACCCAGACCTTCTTCGACAAGATAGCGATGGTTGAGGCGCGTATCCGTATTGAGCTGAAATAAGCTGCCAAGCGCACCTCCTTTCGGATCCCTTGCACCAAAGACAACACGCGGAATACGGGCTTGATAAATAGCGCCCGCACACATCAAGCAGGGTTCGAGAGTTACATAGAGCGTGCAATCCTGGAGGCGCCAGGCCTTTAAGAAGCGCGAAGCCTCTTCCATGGCCAGGAACTCGGCATGGGCACTTGCCAGCATTGTCGATTCCCTGAGATTGATTCCGGAGCCCACCAGGCGACCGTTCTGGACGACAACAGCTCCTACGGGGACCTCATCGCGCAGGGCAGCCGCTTCAGCAAGTGAAAGAGCAAGATCCATCCAAAGTCTATCTGTGTCTTGAACCATTGGGTTATGAATCCTGTCTGCGGCGCGCCATGTGTTTGGCTATGTTGCCGAGGCGTCTGAGTCCGAGGTGAGCCATGATTTGTTCCGCGTCCCAGCCTTGAACAAGGAGATGCTCGATCGCATAGTGGCGTAGATTTTCGGTATTCATATTGAGAATCTTAAAGCGTTCGCCAAGTTCGTAGAGGAGAAACTTCAGGCCGTGACGGGTCATCTGGGGCAAAACCAGCGATCCGTCTTTGCCTTTGAATGAGACGAAGAGCCAGTGAAACTGGGCCTGTTGGGTAGATTTTCGAGTTTCTACCCAAGCTTTGAAATAGTCCCGGTAAACCATAAGGGCTTCCGTGGTTTCAGGGGCTAGCATGATCGTCCGGCTCTTTACGCCGGGTACGAAGAGAGATCCTTTACCCGAAGATGCGATATAATCGTTTATCTGAAATTCTATGAGCTCGTGCGCTTTAATGCCTTCAAAGGCAAGGAGCCTCAATATTGCAATGTCGCGTGCCGATTTCAGATGGGTCGCCTGCATCGAAAGCAAAGCGCTTTCAATCTGTCCGCTGACGATCGGCATTTTCAATTCGTCATCGCGCTCCGGCAACGGCATCGCATCGAAGGGTGTATCGCCGATGAGCTTTTCGAAGGCTAAAAAGCGAAAGAATTGTCTAATTCCTATGATTTTTCGGCGAACTGAGTTGTCTCTGTCCTTTTCCGAAAACGCCAGGTGATCGCGAAAAGCGATAAGCGTCTCCGGCTCGACCGACTTGAGTTGCATTTTAAACGAATCCAGATAGCGGAGAAATTCCGTCGCGTCGCGGCAATAGGATTCAACGGTCGCTGCCTGACGGTCTTTCGAACGCAGGTTGTCGGCAAACCGTTTGAGAATTTCATCCGTCGTGGGTGTCATCAAGGCATTCTCCGTGTCTGGAGGCTGTAGCCGCTCTTTAGCAGCGTGAGGGGCCCCCGGCCCATAGTACTCGGTTTTTTGGGCCCCGAGAAGATTTTCCTGGTCACTCTTTGAGGGTTCGGTTCCGCGAAGTTCGATCGATTTCTTAATTTCTGCTATCGTTGTCTGGCCGTATCTAATGCCGAAGAATCCTGTCTCATCTGAAGTGGAAGACAGTGTAAAGGCGGGCACCCCTACACGAGGTATGTCGACTTGACTGTTATGAAGAAGAAGTGGCTTCAGTTTGGAAATCGTGAGGAGCGTAAGCGGTTTTTTGAAATCGCCGCCATGCTCTTTATAGCGCTCTCCTTCGTTGCTCTTTCACGCCTGGAAGGGCGATTGTTTGATCTCAGCAAAGCCCTGTCCAATCATCCTGAGTTTTTTAATTCAGTCGTCTATTTTGGTCTGATCAACATCAACGTGGTCTTGATTCTTGTCCTATGCTTTTTGCTCTTTCGAAATATTATTAAACTCGTGTTGGAACGAAGGCACGGTGTCATTGGATCTAGGCTGCGGACCAAGCTGGTACTCGCGCTGGTCTTCTTTGCTTTAGCTCCAACCGCCCTGCTCTTCTACATATCCACACGCTTTCTCACCGAGAGTTTCGAAACATGGTTTTCGACCCGCGTTGAGGCCACGATGCATAGAACGCGAGAAGCTGGAGCGATGGTCTACGACAGAGACCAGCGAAGGCTCGCAAGTCTGTCCCGTCTCGCCCTGCACAGGGTGCAGGTCTACAATCTCGAGGGCGGAGATTTTGTCTGGAATGAAATTAATGCTCAAGGGCTCAAAGGATTCACTCGCGAATATAAGGTGTCGAGTGTTCGGGTCTATGACCAGGATTCCAATCTTATCTGGCACAACGAATCGAAGCGAAAAGATGAGGGATCAGAAAAGGAAAAGCGCTTTGTCGTCAACGCCATTCAAAGTTTCTCGAGCAATCAAACCATGCTTTCGCGCGCCATCGTCGACGCCGACGATGGGGTGGATATTGTTCGGGGGGTGGCGCCCATCCTCGATCCTCGTACTAAAACCGTGCGCGGTGTCGTCGTCCTTGAAGAGCGTTTTGAGACTCAGATACTGCAAAGTGTAGAAACCATCATTCAAGAATTCGCGAGCCTAAAACCAGGAGCCGAACTCATCCGTATCAGCTACGTTATCCTCCTGGTACTCATGGCCGTCATCATCATCTTTTCGGCCACATGGTTCGGGTTTTACGTGGCGAGAGGCATTATCGCGCCGATTCAAAGGCTCGCCGATGCAACGAGGGAAGTAGCACTCGGGAACTACGGCATCACTCTTGAGGTCAAAACCGATGATGAAACCGGTCAACTTTTCCGCGCTTTCAACGGTATGACCTTTGACTTGAGGGAACATGAGGCCAAGGTTAAACAATTTACCGCTGAGCTCGAGCGCACCAACGAAGAGCTAGACCGACGACGCAAATACATGGAAATTATCCTCAAGAACATTGCAGCCGGGGTTTTGTCCGTCGATTCCGACGACCGGATCACAAGTGTTAACCCTGCGGCTGAACGGCTTTTAGGTCTCGATCAAAACCTCAGCATCGGAAACAAAATTGAGCAGGTTCTCTCACCTGGGCTGGTGGACGCGCTTTGGAAACCCATCAAGGAACGCGTGCAGTTCAGCAATTTTAGTGGAGAAATCGATCTTTCTGACATCGGTATTAATCTGACGCTTCTTGCGGATGCCACTCGCTTCGTCGATGAAAATAACGAGGACTATGGTGTCGTGATTGTGGTGGATGACGCGAGTGAGCAGGTTAAAGTCCAGCGCGTAGCCGCCTGGCGGGAAGTGGCAAGACGGATTGCCCATGAGATTAAGAACCCCCTCACCCCGATAAAAATCAGCGCTCAGCGTCTCCTTCGCAAATTTGGCGATCAGTTTGAAGGCAAGGATCATCAAATCTTCGAATCCTGCATTAGCACGATCGTCTCGGAAGTGGATGCCCTACGCGATCTAGTCAATGAATTCTCTAAATTCTCCCGATTGCCGTCGATTCGTACGCGTCCTGAGAACCTTGCAGATCTTCTCCATCAGGCTTTAAGTCTTTTTAATGTCGGCTATGAGCATATAGAATTTGATGCGGCGAAGATTCGTGATGATATGCCCCTGGTTTCTCTCGACCGTGAGCAGATGGTTCGGGTCTTTACGAATATCATCACGAATGCGATTGCCTCGATTCCCGAGGACCGTGAGAAGGCCCGTATATCGATTAGCGCGCGACTCCTGGAAGACGTCAATGTTATTCGGATCGAAATTGCCGACAATGGTTCGGGTATTCCAGAGGCTCTGAAGCAAAGGGTGCTTGAGCCCTACTTTACAACAAAAAAAGAAGGCTCGGGCCTGGGTTTGGCCATAGTAAACCAAATTATCTCCGACCACGGCGGCTACCTCCGGCTTCAAGATAATCAACCGGTGGGAACCGTCGTCATTATCGAATTGCCGATGTTTGAGGTCGGCCTTCGGAAAAGGATGAGCACGGATGTCTGAGTCCAATCGAAGTTCGGAGGAATTCTTAGCCCTCATCATCGATGACGAGGTGAAGATGTTTTTGACTTAGCGCAATTCTTTCTTGGTAAAATGGCTAAGGAGCTTGCGGAACAACCGAAGTAGATATCCGATCAGGCGATGCAGGTTATGCGTGATTATCCCTGGCCAGGAAATATAAGAGAGCTTAAAAACCTGCTCGAACGCGTCTGCATTATGAGCGATCAAATTACCATTGAAGCCGAGATGCTGCGGAGTTATCTGGAGTTCGATCCAAAGGAGGATGTGAGTTCTCCTGCATTTATGAATGCAGCAACTTTCAAACAAGCAAAATCAGACTTTGAAAGGGCGTACATTCTAGGTAAGCTAGAAGAAAACCAGTGGAATATTACCAAAACTGCGGAAGCGATTGGCCTGGAACGAAGCAACCTTCATAAAAAAATGAAGATCTACGGAATCGAGCCAAAACAAAAGGGGTAAGGACATGTCTGCTAATGAAAGCATCAACATCCAATCAACATCCGATGGATTGCTGCTCAGCGGATCAAATTTCCAAGAGGGAAAAACCTGGCAAGCGCGACCACTTGGCAAGACGCGCCTCCTTCTCGATCAGGCCGGGCAGAGTCCGATGATGTCGGGTGACAAAGCTGGTTTTGGTGTCGTCGAGCGAAATACTTTCGTGGCTCTCCTGCAAGGCTTCGTGCAGCAGCGCTTTGACGGGGTTATTTCCATCGACCTCGGCAATGCCGTAAAACGCCTTTTCTTTCGCAAAGGTGAAATCGTCTTCGCGGCATCGAACCTGATGGACGACCGATTGGGTGAGGTTTTGTATCGCGAAGGGCTGATTACTCTTGATCAACTGACCGAAGCGGCAGTTCAGGTCAATCGAACTACGAAGTTCGGTAAAGTATTAATCGATAGTGAAGTGTTTAGCTGTACTCAACTCTGGGATGCTTTGCGTCTCCAGGTCATGAGTATTTTCCAGTCCACCTTTCTTCAGGAATACGTTTACATCCAGATGGACGTCGGTGAGCAACTTGCTCCCATGCTCGTCACCATGGATCGACCGACCGAAGACCTCATAGACGACTGTTTCGGTTATGCATCCATGCTTGGTCAATTTCGTAGGCGCCTGGATGGGCAAGCCCGTCTCAAGAGAGTGGAGAAGGCCAGCGATAAATATTCTACGGTCCCGGGGACCTTCATTGGCGATACCATTGAGCTCGCCGCGCAGCACGGAACTGTCTCGGATTTTCTCGAGCATTCGAAGTTGACCGAAATTAACAGTCTCTGTGCGGTGTTTGATCTGGTTCATCGCCATATCTTCACCATCGAGAATTTTGACAATAACACCCGCAATATCGATGTTGGCTCGCGGCTGAAAGAAATAAAATCTCTGATCGACGCCTATCACCTTATTCTTGATGGCGCCCGCAAAGCCTTTCAAGCGGAAAACATCAAGTTTCCCGTACGCGAGATTGAACTCTTCCTGGATAGGCAGTATAACTTGCGACGTTCTCCTCTCTTCATTCTTCCTGATGGAAACATTGGTATGGAATCGGTGGTAGGAGTTTACTCCCGGGCCCAGGCGAGCCAAAGGCAAACTCAGTACATGGCAAGCCAGATTCAAGCGGTCGTCCGCTTCTTGCTCCAGCTTGTAGGTGACTTACTGCCAGGTGGAAAAGGTTGGGAGGTTAAAAAATCATTCCAATCCATGGTTACGTAAGCGAGAGTCCTTTTGAAAAAGCCACAAAGACGCACTAGCATCAGTCCTTCCGGTGGTCTCTATCTAACAAGTTGGTCAGGTCTCGACGAATATCTACGCGCGCGACCTGATCTCATCGTTTCGATTCGTTGTCCCCCTGCAGACAAAAAGAAACTTGAGCAGCTCTTGGCTAAGAACCAGAGCTCGCTCTCCTGTTCTATCGACTACAGTGAAGTCGAAAAAGGACTAGCTGTTTTTGTCGAGGTACCGGTTCTTGATGAATTCGCATTTCTGGAAGCAGCGGCGAAAAGTGAGCGCGAATTCATTCTTGCCTGTGATCATGTAACCGATACTAGGAACCTCGGAGCCCTTGCCAGGACTGCTGCGTACTTTGGGATGCGTTATCTTATTCTGCCCAAGGATCGCCAGGCGCCGATCAGCGGCGCAACACTCGGCACGGCTCAAGGCGCATTTGCCTATGTTCAGCCAGTGATGGTGACCAATCTGGGTCGGACACTGAACGACCTGAAAGAGCGCGCATACTGGATTTTAGCGGCCGATATGGATGGCCAACCTGTGGAGTCCATTCGTCAGGACTATGAAAAAAAAGTCTTGGTCCTCGGTGCTGAAGATAAAGGCGTTTCTCAGGGGATTCTTGCTAAGGCGGACTTAACCGTAGCCATTTCTCCAGCAGAACCAAAGCTTGAGTCTCTCAACGTATCCGTAGCGGCGGGCATCTTGATACACGCGCTCCACGCTCATTCAGCCGCCCTCAAAAAATAGGTTTAAATCGAGCTTTCTCTTGACAGCAAAACAACATCGAGTGTAATTCACTCTAACGCTCGAGACGGTAAACACTTTGGTTGATTATTGTGCGAGTGTAAGGATGCTGGCGTAGCTCAATTGGTAGAGCAGCTGATTTGTAATCAGCAGGTTGCGGGTTCAAGTCCCATTGCCAGCTCCATTTTTTTGATTTGGATATTCGTCGGGGGGAATGCCCGAGTGGCTAAAGGGGGCAGACTGTAAATCTGTTAGCTTAGCTTACGGTGGTTCGAATCCACCTTCCCCCACCATTTCCATGTCAAAATATTCACGAAGGAAAGCGGGAGTAGCTCAGCTGGCTAGAGCATTAGCCTTCCAAGCTAAGGGTCGCGAGTTCGAATCTCGTTTCCCGCTCCATTCTTCTGTCTCTAACCGAAGGTCTTCCACGGACACTAGTGAGCATTAATAATGCTTTAGTGAAAGTACAGGGGATGGTAATTTAGAGCACATGTCCCTCAGGGTAACCTGATTGACACAAAGCCCAGATGGCTCAGGGGTAGAGCACGTCCTTGGTAAGGACGAGGTCGTGGGTTCGATTCCCATTCTGGGCTCCATCATACCTTCAAGCGAGAGAACCTTTTCTCTACGTTGAATAATCATAAATAAACGATAACTTGAAGATTTTATTTTCGGTTTCTGCCGTCAGCAGGAGGAAAAAATGGCAAAAGAGAAGTTTGAACGTTCGAAGCCCCATGTGAACATCGGTACCATCGGTCACGTTGACCATGGTAAAACGACGTTGACAGCTGCTATCACAAAAGTCATGTCACTTGCTTACGGCGGAGCTTTTAAAGCATTTGCTGAGATTGACAACGCTCCGGAAGAAAAAGCGCGCGGTATTACTATTAATACATCGCACGTCGAGTACTCTTCAGCGAATCGCCACTATGCACACGTTGACTGTCCAGGCCATGCTGACTATGTTAAGAACATGATCACTGGTGCTGCTCAGATGGACGGCGCGATTTTGGTTGTAAGCGCGGCTGATGGCCCTATGCCTCAGACACGTGAACACATTTTGCTTGCTCGCCAAGTAGGTGTTCCTTCCATCGTAGTCTTCATGAACAAAGTCGACATGGTTGACGATGAAGAATTGCTTGACCTCGTAGAGATGGAAGTTCGTGAACTTCTAAGCGCTTACAAGTTTCCAGGCGATGACACTCCAATCATCCGCGGTTCTGCATTGAAAGCTCTCGATGCAACAACTAAAGAAGATCCATGGGCACAAAAGCTGATCGAATTGATCGCTGCGGTAGACTCGCACGTAGCTCTTCCAGAGCGTCCAATCGATCGTCCTTTCCTGATGCCTATCGAAGACGTATTCTCGATCTCTGGTCGCGGTACTGTTGTTACTGGTCGTATCGAGCGCGGTATTATCAAGGTCGGCGAAGAGATGGAAATTGTTGGTCTTAAAGACACAGCGAAAACTATCTGTACTGGTGTTGAGATGTTCCGGAAGCTCCTCGACGAAGGTCGTGCCGGTGACAACGTCGGTGTTCTTCTACGCGGTACAAAACGCGAAGACATCATGCGCGGTCAGGTTCTTTCTAAGCCAGGCGCTATCAAGCCTCACAAGAAGTTCAAAGCTTCTGTGTACGTCTTGACTAAAGAAGAAGGTGGACGTCACACTCCATTCTTCAAGGGATACCGTCCTCAGTTCTACTTCCGTACAACGGACGTAACTGGCGCTATCAAACTACCAGATGATGTTGAAATGGTTATGCCAGGTGACAACATCGACGTAGAAGTTGAGCTGATTCAGCCAATCGCGATGGATACAGAGCTCCGCTTTGCTATCCGTGAAGGTGGCCGTACAGTAGGTGCTGGTGTTGTTGCTGAGATCCTTCCAGACTAAGCAAAAGCATTAATCAAGATATAGAGCTGCTCCAAAAGAGCGGCTCTGCTTGGTTCTACACTAAAGGCTTTATAGGCGAGTAGCTCCAATGGTAGAGCATCGGATTCCAAATCCGACTGTTGTCGGTTCGAGTCCGACCTCGCCTGCTCTTTCTCTCGAACCATGCTCGAGCAAGTTACATTGTGACTATGCTCTATAAACGTTTGGTCAGTAATCTTTCGGATCCAAGAGGGACCAATGAATAAAGATGATGCCTATTGGTTACGCGTTTGTTACATCGTTTTTGGTGCGCTCGTAGCTTTCACAGCTTGGAAAGCCACAGGAACCGTCGGGGTCCAAACTGGTTGGGCTGAACGATTTGATACATGGTACCCAACTGCAGCAGTGATTTTGTCACTGGCCGTTGCTGTCGGATCCACCTATTTCCTATTCGGTGACAAAGAACGTCACGAGTACTTCCTCTCCTCACTCGGTGAGTTGAGAAAAGTGAGCTGGCCTTCGGTACTTGATACCCGTCGCATGACGACCGTTGTGTGTATCGTCGTCGGTATTTTTGCTGTTATTCTCTCAATCTTTGACCTTATTTGGGCGAAGATTTTTGGTCTCCTTCTGTCTTGAGTTCAACATTCCGAGCGCTTACTGAAGAAGGCAAGGTCTGTCCTTAGAGGCGATTGTGGTCTTCAGGAAAGCTCCTGTCTCTTCCCTGAATTCCCACAACAGCAAGCTCGGCATTTGCGTACCAAATATCGAGTGTTATAATGTCTCGTCTATTTCTGTTGTCGATTATGACGCAGATCACGGCGCGTGGTCTGTCTTTTGACGACAGGACCCATGAACCTTTGTATGCAAAGAGGCTATTCGATGACTTACGATCTGAAATGGTACGTTATTCATACCTATTCGGGCTTTGAAGAGAAAGCTAAAGCTGGGCTCATCGATCGAGCCAAGATCGAAGCTCAGGAAGAGAAGTTCGGGGATATCTATATCCCTCACACAGTCAGTGAATCAGTGAACAAGGCCGGTAAAAAGCGCTCTGTGTCACGCACCTCGTTTCCTGGCTACATCATTGTACAAATGCATTTGGACGATGCGTCCATGCATATTGTAAAAAGTACTCCAAAAATTACGGGCTTTGTCGGCAATGCACGCCATCCTAAGGCGCTGCCTGACCATGAAGTCTTGCGTTTGACCAATCCAGAAGCTGCAGCCGAAGAAGCCGCAGGATCAGTTGTGGAAACTGAATTCCACTTTGCCAAAGGCGACTCAGTCAAGGTTATGGACGGTCCGTTTAGCAATTTTGACGGCGTAATTGACGAAGTTCGTCCGGATAAAATGAAGGTTCGTGTACTCGTGAGTATCTTCGGAAGAGAGACTCCTGTAGAGCTGGACTTCAATCAGGTCGACAAGATTTAAGTGTCTTGTACAGTCTGGGCTTGAGGGTTTTTGTTTGGCGTTGAGTGTTCCTATTATATGCTTGACGCTCAATTCGAAATAGCGTAAACCCCCTGTTCCAAGTCTTGATTCAGATCGCTATTTGGTAGTGCGAATAAGGAGCAAAACCGTGGCCAAAAAGATTGTCGGATTTATCAAATTGCAGATTCCGGCAGGTAAAGCAAACCCAGCTCCTCCAATCGGTCCAGCCCTCGGTCAACGAGGTGTAAATATCATGGCCTTTTGTAAGGAGTTCAACGCAAAGACTACTAAGCAGGTTGGCTCCATTCTGCCTACCGTTATTACAGTTTTTGCAGACAAGTCTTTTAGTTTTATCACTAAAAGCCCTCCCGCTTCTGACTTGCTGAAAAAAGCAGCGAAGCTTGAAAGCGGCTCTAAGACGCCAGGTACAGCAGTTGCAGGTTCTGTAACTCTTGCTCAAGTCAAAGAGATCGCCAAAACGAAAATGGAAGATCTTAACGCTTACGAAGAAGACGCAGCTGTTAAGATTATCCTAGGTTCTGCGCGCAGCATGGGACTTGAAGTTAAATAAGTCCTGCTTAACTACATAGTAGGAGAGTCTTAATTAGTAAGACTCGATTGGACTACGGAGAATAAAATGGCTAAACGCGGTAAAAAGTATCGTGCAGCCCTCGCGAAAGTTGATCGTGATAAATTTTACGATCTACTTGAGGCCTGCAAACTCGTTAAAGAAACGTCCTTCTCCAAAATGGACGCGTCCGTTGACCTCGCTGTCAACCTGGGTGTAGATCCCCGTCATGCGGATCAAAACCTTCGCGGCGCAATCCTCCTCCCCCATGGACTTGGAAAAAAGGTTCGTATCGTGGTATTCGCTAGAGGCGAAAAAGCGAACGAAGCAACCAATCTTGGTGCCGATGCTGTCGGTGGCGATGATTTGGCGAAGCGTATCAGCGAAGGCTGGTTAGACTTCGATCAGGTTATTGCGACTCCAGATATGATGGGTGTTGTGGGTAAGCTTGGTAAGGTACTCGGTCCTCGTGGCCTAATGCCAAACCCAAAACTTGGTACCGTGACATTCGATGTGGAAAAAGCTATTAACGAACTTCGTTCGGGACGAGCTGAGTACCGCGTAGACAAGGCAGGAATTGTACACCTTTCAATCGGTCGTACAAACTTCACTCCTGAAAATCTCGCTGACAATGCTAAAACCATCATCGATGTGTTGTTGAAAGTTAAGCCTTCGACTGCCAAAGGTACTTACCTGAAGAAGTTGGGTCTTTCAGCGACAATGGGTCCTGGTGTGCGTGTTGACAGCACTCCTTTTAAGATTTAAGAGAGGAAGTGACTCATGGATCGTAAAGGTAAAGAGGCGCTGCGAGAAGTTGCAGCCCAACGTTTCTCGAAGTCTAAAGCCGTTATCCTCGCGGAATACCGCGGCCTAACAGTTGAAGAACTCACAAAATTACGCGTTGAACTTCGCAAAGCTTCGGCAGAGTTCAAAATCGTAAAGAACCGCATTGCAATCAAGGCAATTAACATCGAACAACAATCGTTCGAGAAATTGACCAAGAGTTTCAAGGGTCCTGTAGGCGTAATCTACGCATATGGCGATTCCGCTCAGGCGACTAAGGCTGCTTTGGCTTTTGAGAAGGATCACTCCAACTTCAAAGTAACTGCAGGGCAACTAGACGGCGAGGCATACACAAAGACTCAGCTTCAAGTTATCGCAGATTTGCCATCGAAAGACGTTCTTTTGGCGCAAATCATTGGTACATTGGTTGCTCCTCACAAAGGAATAATGAATGTGCTTAACGGCGTAAACCGAAGCCTAGTACAAGTGATCAATGCCATTAAAGATAAGAAAACAGCTTAATCCGCGAACAAAATTTGTTCAGGGTAAAAGCTAATCCGGTGTGATTGGGAGGAAGACGTTATGTCCAAAGCTACTAAAGATCAAGTCGTTGAGTTTCTCGAAAATTTGACTCTCCTCGAAGCTGCTGAGCTCGTAAAAGAGCTCGAAGAAAAGTTCGGTGTAAGCGCTGCCGCTCCTATGGCATTTGCTCCAGCCGCTGCTGCTGCTGCTCCAGCTGAAGAGAAAACTGAGTTTACAGTTGTCCTTTTGGAAGCTGGCGCTCAAAAAATCAACGTTATCAAAGAAGTTCGCGCTATTACAGGCCTCGGCTTGAAAGAAGCGAAAGACCTCGTTGAAGGCGCTCCAAAGGAAGTTAAAGCTAACATTCCTAAGGAAGAATCTCAGAAGATTAAAGAAGTTCTCGAAAAAGCCGGTGCGAAAGTCGAAATTAAGTAATCTCGAAAGTCGGGAAGTGTATGCTAACCATTCAAAATGGCTTGGCGTATCTTTCCGCTTTTTTGTTGCTTAAATTCCATATATCCTGTTGACTTTGAGGGTGTGTGATGTAGGAGTTTTGTCTTTGTCTCTTGGGCAAGTCACTTTGTCGAAGGTGCGAGGGATGAGGCTTCTGCCGGTTTTATCGGATCAAAGATGTCTGAAGTTACCGCAAACATGGTGAGGGGTTTATTACCCTGCACTCCTCTTTCATAGGCCAAATTGGCTTTAAAAAGGGGCGGTGGCTTTTTTATTTTTTGGTGCAGCACAACAAACTGTTCTAAATTCTATGCTGTTCTGCCGTATATTTTCCTGTGTCGGTAGGACCTCAGAATTTGGAAGAGTTTTGAATTTCTTTAATATTGGCATGGCTATTGTTTGATGAGTTAGGGCGCTTACCGCAAATTAACTCCTCTTGTGATATCCGTGCAACTTCTCGTGGAAGCGTTGGTTTCTACGCTGCGAAAAACAGGATTCCTTCAATAGGAGTGCTCAATGACCTCCCTTGCTTCCAGTTTTACTCGTCCTCGAAAACGATTTGAAAAAATTGCCCCGGCTATTGACATACCCTATCTCATCGAACTTCAGAGAAATAGTTACAACTCTTTCTTACAAGCTGAAGATCTTCCTCAAAACAGGAAGAGCGTGGGATTAGAGGCAGTATTCAATTCGGTCTTCCCAATCACACACTTTGCAGAAACAGCTTCTGTAGAGTTTGTCAGCTATTCATTCGAAGAGCCGAAGTATACCGTTGACGAATGTCGTCAGCGCGGTATGAGCTTTGCCGCTCCTTTGAAGGTCGTCATTCGACTCGTAGTGTGGGACCTCGACAAGGAGACGAATGTAAAAAGCATTCGTGACGTTAAAGAGCAGGAAGTCTACTTCGGCGAAATCCCATTGATGACGGAAGACGGTACTTTCATCATCAACGGTACAGAGCGCGTTGTCGTTTCCCAGCTGCACCGTTCATCTGGTGTGTTCTTTGACCATGACAAGGGTCGCAACAGTGCCTCCGGTAAACTCCTTTATACTGCGCGCGTAATTCCTTACCGCGGTAGCTGGCTTGACTTCGAATTCGATGCGAAAGACATTCTTTATCTTCGTATCGACCGTCGTCGTAAAATGCATGGCACGATCCTGCTCAAAGCATTGGGTTATACCGAGCAAGAGCTTCTCGATCGTTTCTATAAAAAGGAAGAGATCAGAATTCGCGAAGGGAAGCTTGAGAAAAAACTCAACTATGAAATCCTTCGTGGCCAAAGAGCTCTGACCGACCTTATCGATCCAGCAAACGGTAAAGTACTGGTTAAAAAAGGTCGTAGGATTTCAGTCGGCGCGATTCGTCAAATGGAACAAGCCGGTATTGAATATGTTGCGATGGAACAAGACGAGTTGGTTGGCAAGGTGTCCGCCAACGCAATCGCTGACAAGACCGGCAAGGTCTTGGTTCCTCTGAATACCGAACTCGGTATCGATCACCTCGAGAAAATGATCAAGGGTGGAGTCAACTCCTTCTCTGTTCTCTTTATCGATGGTGTTAACGCCGACTCAAGCTTTAGGAATACCCTGGTATCCGACAAGATTGACTCGAAAGAGGAGGCCATTCTCGAAATTTATAAGAGAATGCGTCCCGGTGATCCGCCCACAATCGAACCAGCGACAGCATTGTTTGAGAACTTGTTCTTCAACGCTGATCGTTATGATTTGAGTGCCGTCGGTCGTATGAAGCTCAACCAAAAGTTGGGCCTTGAAGTACCTCTCGAAGTCCGCACTCTTACCAAAGAAGATATTCTTCGTACGGTTGAGTACTTGATCGGCTTGAAAAACGAGAAGGGTCAAATCGATGATATCGATAACCTTTCGAACCGCCGCGTTCGCGCCGTCGGTGAGCTTCTCGAAAACCAATACCGTATCGGTCTCCTTCGTATCGAACGAGCGATTCGCGAACGTCTCCAACTTGGTGACGTGGACACGCTCCTTCCTCACGATTTCGTTAACAACAAACCGGCATCGGCTGTTGTTAAAGAGTTCTTCGGCAGTTCGCAGCTAAGCCAGTTTATGGATCAGACGAACCCATTGTCCGAAGTTACTCACAAGCGTCGTCTTTCAGCGCTCGGGCCAGGAGGTTTGAGTCGAGAACGTGCTGGTTTCGAAGTTCGTGACGTTCACCCGACTCACTACGGCCGTATCTGCCCTATTGAGACTCCAGAGGGTCCGAACATTGGCTTGATCTCGTCTTTGGCGACCTACGCTAAAGTAAACGAATACGGCTTTATCGAGACTCCGTTTAAGAGTCTGACCGATGAAAACGGCGGCAAATCTGCTGTTCGTTATTACTCGGCTGCCGAAGAGCATCAGGACCACGTTATTGCCCAGGCGGGTGATATCGGATCTCCAGATGATCTCGTATACGCACGTCGTGCCGGTGAAAACGAAATTGTCCGCGGTGAAGAAGCCGACTTAATGGACGTTTCGACCAGCCAGCTCGTATCGGTTGCTGCGAACTTGATTCCGTTCCTACAAAACGATGATGCTAACCGAGCCTTGATGGGTTCGAACATGCAGCGTCAGGCGGTCCCTCTTCTTAAGACAAGAGCGCCGTTGATCGGTACAGGTATGGAGCGCATCGTGGCGCGAGATTCCGGTGCCACGATCGTAGCAAAACGTGATGGTCAGGTCGTGTCGGTCGACGCGGAACGTATCGTCATCAAGACTGAAGAACCAGACACCAGCAAAACTGAGGTCGGTGCGGAAGTTGACATTTATAAACTTGAGAAGAACAAGCGCTCAAACGTTGATACCTGTATCAACCAAAAGCCAATCGTCGTCAAAGGCGAGTACGTTCGTAAAGGCGATATCATCGCCGACGGATTTGCTACCGAAATGGGCGAACTTGCTCTTGGTCAAAACGTGGTCGTGGCTTTCATGCCTTGGTCCGGCTACAACTTCGAAGATTCAATCTTGATCTCCGAACGCGTCGTTAAAGAAGATTTGTACACTTCGATCCACATTCAGGAATTTGAATGTATTTCGCGTGACACAAAACTTGGCCAGGAAGAAATCACTTCCGATATTCCAAACGTAGGCGAAGAAGCTCTTCGTAACCTCGACGACGCGGGTATCATCCGTATCGGTGCTGATGTTAAGCCGAACGACTTGCTCGTTGGTAAGATCACTCCGAAAGGCGAAACCCAGCTCACACCGGAAGAAAAACTTCTGCGTGCGATCTTCGGCGAAAAAGCCGGCGATGTTCGTGATACTTCACTCCGCGTACCACCTGGTGTCGTCGGTACAGTCATCGGCGCGAAAGTCTACGCCCGTGAAGGTGCTGTCAAAGACACACGTAGTCTGCAGATCGAAGACGAAGAAATCGCGCGTCTCCGTAAAGATGAGAACGATCGTATTACGATTATCAAGGACTCTGCTGCCCGTAAGATCGCTAAGATCTTGGCCGGTGAAGCCCTTGCTGGCGAAATCCGCTCACGAGATGGCTCGACTGTTGCGGCTCTAGGCGCTGTCCTGGACGAAACATTCCTGACCAAACTCGAATATGTTTACTGGGAACAACTCGCAGTTAAAGACGCTCACAAGAACTCCCTCCTGACGAAAGTCGTTGAGAGCTTGCGTGAGAAGATCAACCTCATCCGTTTCATGACGGAAGAGCAGATCAAGAAAGTCCGCAAAGGCGATGAGTTGCCTCCTGGTGTCATCAAAATGGTCAAGGTTTACGTTGCTATTAAACGTAAGCTCCAAGTTGGTGACAAAATGGCTGGTCGTCACGGTAACAAAGGTGTTGTGTCTCGTATCCTCCCAGAGGAAGACATGCCGTTCCTTACCGATGGTCGTCCCGTCGATATCGTCTTGAACCCACTGGGTGTTCCGTCTCGAATGAACGTTGGCCAGATTCTGGAAACGCATTTGGGTTGGGCCGCAAAAGGTCTGGGCGAGAAGCTTCAAACTTACCTCGATACTGTTGATCAGGCCGAAGTTCGTAAAGAACTCGAAGGCATCATCTTCAAGATCTGGGACAGCGCAGAAGTTCAAGATTTTGTTAAGACTGCGACGAATGACCAATTGAAATCGTTTGTCAGAAAATACCGCGAAGGTGTGCACTTGGCGAACCCAGTGTTCGACGGTGCAGCTGAGTCGGATGTGAAGAACTACCTCGAACTTGCTGGTCTGAACATAGACGGACAAAGTGAGCTCTTCGATGGCCGAACCGGTAACCGTTTTGATAACCGCGTAACCGTTGGCGTTATGTACGTGTTGAAACTTCACCATTTGGTTGATGAGAAGATCCATGCTCGGTCCATTGGTCCTTACTCGCTGGTAACACAGCAGCCTCTCGGTGGTAAGGCTCAGTTCGGCGGTCAGCGTCTAGGGGAGATGGAAGTGTGGGCGATGGAAGCCTACGGTGCAGCGAATACGTTGCAGGAATTCCTCACTGTTAAGTCAGATGACGTTTTGGGTCGTACTCGTATGTACGAATCGATCGTTAAAGGACAAAACATGATGAGTCCTGGTCTTCCTGAATCCTTCAACGTTCTTGTTAAGGAACTTCAAGCGCTCGCGCTCGACGTCAACCTGATTAAAGACGACGAAGAATTTGGCCTCGACAGTTTCTCCAATAATTAAGACCCCTAATAAAGAGCGGAGGGCGATTTAGCCCTCCGGACTCCAACCGTGCAAATGGAGGCTACTCTCTTGAACGACTTGGTAAATTTTTTCGATAAGCCGACTGATCCATTAAGTTTCAGCGCCATCAAAATTTCCCTGGCTTCTCCAGAAAAGATCCGCAGTTGGTCTTACGGCGAAGTAAAAAAACCAGAGACGATTAACTACAGAACCTTTAAGCCTGAGCGTGATGGTCTTTTCTGTGCGAAAATCTTTGGGCCAGTTCGAGACTTCGAATGTATCTGCGGTAAATACAAACGCATGAAACACCGTGGTATCGTCTGTGACAAATGTGGTGTGGAAGTTATCCATTCCAAAGTTCGTCGTGAACGCTTGGGTCACATCAACTTGGCGACTCCAGTTGCTCACATTTGGTTCTTAAAATCCCTACCGTCTCGTATCGGCGCGATCCTTGATATCGCTTTGAAGGATGTTGAACGCATTCTTTACAGCGAATCTTATGTCGTTCTCGACGTCGGCAACGAAGATGTAACCAAGCTCCGTCTTGGCCAAGTTATCGGTGAAGACGAGTACGAGCAACTGCTCCAGGAGCACGGTAACGGTGCGTTCCAAGTCGGTGTCGGCGCCGAAGCGATTCAGGAACTTCTCTCGGCTCTTCGCATCGAAGATCTGGGCGATGACTTGCGTAAAGCTTTGCTCGAAGCCAGCTCAGAAGCCGCTCGTAAGAAACTTCAAAAACGTCTGAAAGTTGTTGAAGCTTTCCGTAATAACGATTCGAAACCAGAATGGATGATGCTCAGCGTTATTCCGGTTCTGCCTCCGGATCTTCGTCCTTTGGTTCCATTGGACGGCGGACGCTTTGCGACTTCAGATCTGAACGATCTCTACCGTCGCGTTATCAACCGTAACAACCGCCTTCTGCGCTTGATCGAGTTGAACGCACCCGAGATCATTATCCGTAACGAAAAACGCATGCTTCAGGAAGCTGTCGATGCGCTCTTCGATAACGGTCGTCGCGGTAAGGTCTTTACCGGTCCTAACAAACGCGCTCTGCGCTCTTTGTCGGACATGCTTAAAGGTAAGCAGGGTCGTTTCCGTCAGAACTTGCTCGGTAAACGAGTCGACTACTCCGGTCGTTCGGTTATCGTTGTCGGCCCTACACTGAAACTCCACCAGTGCGGCCTTCCCAAGAAAATGGCCATCGAGCTCTTCAAGCCGTTTATTTATAACAAGCTCGAGGAACACGGTATCGTTTCGACAATCAAGTCTGCGAAGAAACTTGTCGAAAAAGAACGCCCTGAAGTTTGGGATATCTTGGAAGAAGTCACCAAGGAACATCCGATTCTTTTGAACCGTGCTCCGACACTTCACCGTCTCGGTATCCAGGCTTTCGAGCCGGTACTTATCGAAGGTAAAGCTATCCAGCTCCACCCCCTCGTTTGTTTCGCCTTTAACGCGGACTTCGACGGTGACCAGATGGCTGTCCACGTTCCTCTATCGGTCGAATCACAAATGGAAGCGCGCGTTCTCATGATGTCGACCAACAACATCCTGAGCCCTGCTTCCGGGTCTCCGGTTATCGTACCTACCCAGGATATCGTCCTTGGTATTTACTACATGACCAAAGAGGACATCAGCGCCACCGGTGCCGGTAAAACTTTCGGTTCGATCGAAGAAGTACGTGTTGCTTACGATCATAACGAAGTCAGTCTTCAAGCGCCCGTCGTTGTTCGTGTGAACGGCAAACGCTACGACACCACTGTCGGCCGCGTGCTGCTCTCCGAAGTTCTGCCGGATGAACTTTCTTTCGATGTCATCAACCGTCGTCTTGGTAAAAAAGAGCTTGCCGCTCTGGTCGACCAGACTTTCCGTATTGCTGGCCCGAAAAAGACTGTTCTCCTTGCTGACTCCCTGCGCGCCATGGGCTATCGCTATTCGACCAAAGCCGGTCTGTCTATTGCGATCGGTGACATGGTTGTTCCAGAAGGCAAACGTCGCCTCCTGGACGAAGCGTACGAAGAAGTTAAACGTATTAAAGAGCAGTACTCTGAAGGTCTTTTGACCGAAGGGGAACGCTACAATAAAGTCATCGATATTTGGGCGAAAGTAACTGAGAACATTGCGGAAGAGATGTTTAAGAACATCGCGAAGCAAACCAAGAAGGACCATAAAGGCATCGATCGCGAAGTCGATTCATCGAACTCGATCTTCATGATGGCTGACTCGGGTGCTCGTGGTTCGGCTCAGCAGATTCGTCAGCTTGCTGGTATGCGAGGCCTCATGGCCAAGCCATCTGGTGAGATTATCGAAACTCCAATTACGGCGAACTTCCGAGAAGGTCTCACCGTTCTTGAGTACTTTACCTCGACCCACGGTGCTCGTAAGGGCCTCGCGGATACCGCGTTGAAAACAGCGAGTTCAGGTTACTTGACTCGTCGTCTCGTCGACGTGGCTCAGGACTGTGTTATCCACGAATACGATTGCGGAACGGGTCTTGGTATATCCATGATCCCACTTCGTGAAGGTTCGGAGATTAAGCAGTCGATTGGTGACCGTATCCTGGGTCGTGTGATCCTCGATAGCATCAATCACCCAGTTACCGGTGAAAACGTTGCTGAGGCAGGCGCCTTGATCGACGAACACATCGCCAAGAAAACAGATGATGCCGGTGTCGAACTCGTTCGTATCCGTTCGGTTCTGACTTGTGCGGCGAAGAGCGGTATCTGTGCTAAATGCTACGGGCGCGACTTGGCAACTGGCCACTTGATTAACGCAGGCGAGGCGATCGGTGTTATCGCAGCCCAGTCGATCGGTGAACCAGGTACTCAGTTGACCATGCGTACCTTCCACTTTGGGGGTACTGTTTCTCACAAAGTTGAGAAAAATACACGTGACACCGGATTCTCAGGCGTCGTGAATTTCGAGCGTTTGACCGTTGTTACCAACCGCGAAGGCAAACGAATCGTCTTGAGCCGTAACGGTGAGATCAAAATCACCGACAAAGAATCCGGTTCAATTCGTGATGTTTACCCTGTTACTTACGGTTCCACCCTCCTCGTCAAAGACAAGCAAGAAGTGGAAGCGGGTCTGCCTCTCATGGAATGGGATCCCTTTGCGAACCCAATCCTTGCTGAAGTCGGCGGTCGCATCAAATACCACGACCTTCGTGAAGGCCAATCGGTTGAAGAACGTACCGATGAGGCGACTTTCCTCATTCGTAAAGTTGTCATCGAAACACGCGGTACGGATCTTAAGCCAGCGATCGAAATTAACGACCTGCAAACAGGCCGCCTGATCTCTGTCGATGGTAAACGTGAAGCCCGTTACAACCTTCCGGTTGGTACGACGATCTTCATCGATGACGGCGCTGAAGTAATGCCCGGCGATGTCATCTCCAAGATCCCTCGCGAAACGGCGAAAACCAAGGACATCACCGGTGGTCTTCCACGCGTTGCTGAACTGTTTGAAGCTCGTAAGCCTAAAGACTATGCGATCATGTCCGATCGTGACGGTACGGTGACCTTCGGTGCTGACTCCAAAGGTAAGCGTAAGCTTGTTGTGGTCGGTGACGATGGTGTCAGCCAAGACTTTACGGTTCCTAAGGGTCGTCACATCATCGTAACTGAGGGTGACTATATTCGGAAGGGCCAGACTCTGGTCGATGGTTCGCCAAGTCCTCACGATATTTTGCGCATCTTGGGTCACATTTCACTGGCCAAGTACTTGGTTGATGAAATCCAAGACGTATATCGTCTTCAAGGTGTGAAGATTAACGATAAGCACATCGAGTGTATCGTTCGTCAGATGTGCCGAAAAGTTAAGGTCCTTAGCGCAGGTGATTCGAAGTACTTGCCCAACGAACAAGTTGAGCGTGCTGACTTTGAATTGACCAACTCTAAGATCCGCGCTGAAGGCGGCCAAGAAGCACTTTCTGAAGCGGTCCTCCTCGGTATCACCAAGGCGTCCTTGTCGACCGAAAGCTTTATCTCAGCTGCCTCGTTCCAAGAAACGACCAAGGTTCTTACTGAAGCAGCGATCAACAGCAAAGTTGACCATCTTCGTGGCTTGAAAGAAAACGTCATCATGGGTCGTTTGGTTCCTGCCGGTAGCGGTTCGAATCAGTACCGACGCATGGAGTCCCGTGTACGCGGAGTTCAAGATGAGTCCGCCAAAGTTGCAGCAATGGAAGCCAATAGCTAAGCTACTGGAACTTCATGCAGTGAAGGGGATCCCGGCTTTTGTCGGGGTCCCCTTTCCCTTTTCCAGAAGGCGTTCTTGAGGTAGATTGGACTTGCTTTCTTGATGCCCTCTTGTTACTGATACATGCCTCGCGTTAGGTAAATACGTTCGAGCTAGAAGTTGTCCAAGGGGCCTGGTGAGTTTAATCAGGGAGTGCTGCGACCTGCCACCCGCCGCCGACGACAAGTTTTTTTGTTCAAACGAGCGCATTAGGATTGAAGGAAAGATCAGCATGCCTACTATCAACCAGATGATTGCTACTGGAAGAAACATTCAGAGAAACCGGACTAAGTCCCCAGCTCTGAAGGCTTCACCTCAAAAACGCGGCGTTTGTACTCGCGTTTATACGACTACACCGAAAAAACCGAACTCCGCGTTGCGTAAGGTTGCTCGTGTGCGTCTAACTAACGGTATCGAAGTAACTTCGTACATCGGCGGTGAAGGTCACAACCTTCAAGAGCACAGTGTTGTTCTTGTCCGCGGTGGAAAAGTGAAAGACTTACCAGGTGTTCGTTATCACATCGTCCGCGGTTCACTTGACTGCTCCGGTGTTAACGCGCGTCGCCAGTCTCGTAGTAAGTACGGCGCAAAAAGACCTAAGAAGTAACAACCGAAACCGCTGACCGATTGGAGTGATTCATGGCTCGTCGCCACGTAGCACAAAAGAGAGAGATTCTTCCTGATCCTGTTTACAAGGAAGAAGTAATTACAAAGTTCATCAACAGTATGATGATCGACGGCAAAAAAGCGGCTGCTGAGAAAGCTTTTTACGGCGCAATGGAAGAGATCAAGGCCACTGGCGCTGATCCCGTTGAGACGTTCAAAACTGCTCTCGACAACGCGAAGCCGTTGCTCGAAGTTAAATCTCGTCGTGTTGGTGGTTCAAACTACCAAGTTCCGATCGAGATCCGTCCTGAGCGCCGTCAGGCACTCGCACTCCGCTGGTTGATCGAGTTCGCTCGTAAACGTAGCGGTAAGTCGATGGTTGAGCGCCTTGCAGGCGAACTCCTCGATGCTGCCAACAAACGCGGAGCGACCATCAAACGTCGTGAAGACGTTCACAAGATGGCTGAAGCGAACAAAGCGTTTGCTCACTACCGTTGGTAATCTAAAGTTTTTTAGTCTAAAACTGTTCGCATCAAGTTATCCCTTCGGGGATTCCTGCGAACAGTTTTTTTTTGTCCCGAGCTGGTCTCTACACACCCAATCCAGTACGAGATGCCCATGAAAACAAGTGAGCTTTCAAAACTTCGAAATATCGGCATTATGGCCCACATTGATGCCGGCAAAACTACGACCACCGAGCGGATCCTGTTCTATACGGGCAAGATCCACAAGATCGGCGAAGTTCATGATGGTAGCGCTACCATGGACTGGATGGAGCAGGAGCAGGAACGCGGAATCACGATTACTGCGGCTGCTACAACCTGCTTCTGGAAAGACCACGCAATCAACATCATCGATACTCCCGGACACGTGGACTTCACTGTAGAAGTTGAGCGTTCCCTACGCGTCCTGGATGGGGCTGTAGCCGTCTTTGATGGTGTGCATGGTGTTGAGCCTCAATCCGAAACTGTTTGGCGCCAGGCGGACAAATACAAGGTCCCGCGCCTCGGCTTTATCAATAAGCTCGACCGGGTCGGCGGCAACTTCGAGGAATCGGTGCAATCCATGCGCGACCGCCTCGCCGCGAACCCTGTGCCTTTCCAATTGCCGATCGGACAAGAGGAAGCCTTCACCGGCGTCATCGATCTGGTCCGCATGAAAGCCTTGATCTGGGACAGTTCAGCCCAAGGCCAGGACTTCCGGGAAGAAGAAGTCCCAGCCGACATGCTCGACGACGCTCTCCTCGCGCGTGAGCACCTCATCGAATCCGTTTCGGAATTCGACGATGCGGTAATGGAGAAATATCTTGAAGGTCAGCCTCTGACCGAAGCGGAAATCAAACGTTCAGCAAGAATCGGCTGTATCGCTATGAAATTCGTCCCAGTATTCTGCGGCAGTGCTTTCAAAAACAAAGGAATTCAGCCTCTACTTGATGCTGTTCTCGACTACCTCCCCTCGCCTCTCGACGTGACTCACGTCGTCGGCACGGATGTGAGCGATCCAACCAAAGTCATCGAGCGCCCGAGGACCGATAGCGAGCCATTGACGATGCTGGCTTTCAAAATCCAAACCGATCCCTTCGTCGGCCAAATCACTTATGTACGAGTCTATTCGGGTGTTTTGAAAAACGGCGAAACCGTTTTCAACCCGCGCACAGGCAAGCGCGAGCGCATATCAAAAATTCTAAAAATGGAAGCGAATCAACGCAGCGAGATCCCGGAGATCGCCGCCGGTGACATCGCCGCTGTTTCCGGTCTGAAAATTGTCGCAACCGGTGATACCCTCTGCGACGCAAAGGACCCTATGGTGCTTGAGTCGCTAACCGTACCGGAAGCCGTTATCTCCATTGCCATCGAACCAAAAAGCACGGTCGATGCGGTGAAGATGACCAAAGCTCTTGAGCGCTTTGAAGCCGAAGACCCAACCTTCCACGTGAGCAACAACGCGGAAACCGGCCAGACCCTGATCTCCGGCATGGGCGAGCTCCACCTTGAAATTATCGTGGACCGTATGCTCCGCGAATTCAAAGTGGGCGCCAACATCGGTAAGCCTCAGGTTAACTATCGGGAGGCGATTTCAACTTCAGCGAAGATGGATAAGACTTTTGAGCGCGAGACGGAAAAAGTTCACCAGTTCGCCCGCGTCGTCGTCAAAGTCGAGCCGGCTCCTGAAGTCAGTGGTCTTCAATTCGAGTCGAACATCGGCAAAGAGAAGATCAATGACGAATTCCTCCGCGCGGTCAAAGCCGGATGCGAAGAAGCCATGCAGGTCGGCGTTATCGCAGCCTACGCGATGACCGGCATCAAGGTCACACTCCTCGACGTCACTGTCGACCTCGAGCGCAGTGATGCGATGTCTTTCAAAATTGCAGCAAGCATGGCGACCCGCGAAGCCTTCCGTCTCGCTTCGCCTATTCTTCTCGAACCGACGATGAAGGTCGAAGTCCTCGTTCCAGAAGACTTCCTCTCCAACATCATCAAGGACCTCAATAGTCGCCGCGCACGCGTGAATAACGTGGGCCTGAGAGGCCATCTGCAGGAAGTTGAGGCTTCGGCCCCGCTCTCCGGCATGTTCGGCTACACAACCGATCTACGCTCGATTTCACAAGGCCGCGCGACCTACTCGATGACCTTTGCCTCTTATGAGCAGGTTCCCGATGCGGTACTGAAGCGTATTCTTGGCGGTGACGGTTACTGATTTTCGAAGGGTTCCTTTGGGCTTTCAATTTTTGCCAAAAAAAATTGACAAAGCTCCGACAGGCTTATACAACAAGCTCACCTTGGGGATATAGCTCAGTTGGTTAGAGCGCTACGTTGACATCGTAGAGGTCCACAGTTCGAGTCTGTGTATCCCCACCATAATCATCTCGGTGATTATAGGTTAAGGAAAAAATCCTTCGTAGAACTTTTGTTCGCGGAGGTTTTTTTTATGCTTAAATGATCTATTCAGCTAATCGGATTGAGTGGAGAGCTAAATGATGAAAACAGGCTTTGTTTCATTGGCTTTTATTTGAGCGAGTTTCAGCTTTGCGGTCGCTCAGATGGAAATCCCGAAGACAGTCGAAATTTGCAAGGAAGAAAGCCGGCCGATTCTCTCCTACTCCGATTTTTTCAGCACTCCCAATGATTCAAACAAACTCTATCTCGCTCGCTTCAAAGGCCAGTGAAAAGGTCTTTGGATCACACAAAAGCTCTACCATTCTTGATTCAAATGTGCGCTCCATGCCATCACGAAAACCTTGAGGATCATTATTTAGCCTATTCAATCGGCAAAAATCCTCCGTGGAAAGTTAACGACCCCGTAGTTTTTGTATCCTCACCTAGAATGTGATGCAGGCATTTGGCAGTAAGTGCTTCTGACCTAGACGAATGTCCTTCAACTCCCAAGAGAACTGCAGATATTTCTCAAGCTTCAATGAATATATACAACGCTTATTGAAACTGACTCTGGCCTGCGAGCTCCCGAAAGTCCTCTGCACTGATCGTCGCCGCCAAATGCTGAGTCTCCCGCAGGGGAGCCGAACTCTGCGAAGTCTGACGCTTCGTCAACCATTCGGTTGAAAGCGGCTGATCCAGCAAACTCAAATGATTCGAAGCCACGGTCGTCTCAGCTTTTTTACCCACTGATGCACCGACGCCCACGTAAAACCCAGCCATCAACCAGGTGACACGAATAGCGCTCGAACCTGTATAGTTCGTCAATAGACAAGGCACAGCCGGATCCAGGCGCTTCGCCAGATTCTTAAAATGCTCAAGCGTCCACATCTCTTGATTCGATACTGAGGAATAAGGATCATAAATGCAGGCATGCGGCGAAGGCAAATCCTTGCGGAGCATCACTTCGCGGAAATCCCCTAGGTGAAGATGCCAGCTAATATTGGGACGAACCTGAGCGATCTTTTTCTCGAGAAGAGTCTGAATCAAAACCTGGTGCGGCACCAGATAATCGAGATCGTCCTGGTTCGCCAAAGCAAACTCAAGGGGCGAAAGAGTTTTGTCGAAACTGTGAATTTCGACATCGGCAGCGCAACCTATCAAGGCTTCAATCGCCGCCACAGCATTCGCCGCTGCACCGAGGCCAACGTCCCAAATCACAAATTTCCCAGGCTGACTGCAACGTTCAACCAGTCTTTGCTGCTCGACATGCAGAATGCGCGCTTCCGCCATCGGTCCGATACCGGGATGAAAGGTCTCTTGATTGGCGACCATGCGGAGGCTTTTAATGCCTGATCTCAGACTTACGATTTCAAACTCGGACATAGATCTTCTCGCAATGGAAGCCAAGCAGTGTGCACGACAGCTGCTTTGGGTATGGCATGGGACGGCAGACTTTACGTTAGATGATGGAAAATCTCCACCCGTGAAAGTTCGATTTTTTATAAAAAAAAGATCCGGCTCCCAAAGGATAAGCCCGGACCTTTTGCTACAACACTATAAGGATCAACTGAAGAGGGAGTCGGCATATTCTTTCGGCTTAAACTCTTTGAGATCAGCTGCTTTTTCGCCAACGCCAATATAGCGGATAGGAATGTGATATTTGCTGTGAATGCCGACAATCACGCCGCCTTTCGCTGTCCCATCAAGCTTGGTTACAACGAGTCCAGTCAACTGCACGAGATCGCCAAAGGCTTTCACCTGGGCCACTGCGTTCTGCCCATTCGTTGAGTCGATGACAAGCCAGGTCTCGTGCGGTGCTTCCGGGAGTTCTTTCTGAATCACCCGTTTTATTTTCGAGAGCTCATCCATCAATTCTGATTTGCTGTGGAGTCGCCCCGCTGTATCGATCAGTAGAACATCGACCTCACGGGCCTTCGCAGCCTTGACGCCGTCGAATGCCACGGAAGCCGGATCCGCGCCTTGCTGATGTTTGATGACGGGCACATTCAGGCGATCGCCCCAAACCGAAAGCTGTTCGATCGCGGCCGCGCGAAAGGTATCCCCCGCGCAAAGCAAAACCGACTTGCCTTCCGATACATAGCGCGCCGCAAGCTTGCCGATACTCGTGGTCTTGCCAACGCCGTTGACTCCAACCACGAGAATAACCATCGGCCCCTTCGTGGGTCGGTTGAGGGGAGCGGGCTCCTCTCCAAAAATACCGACGATCTCTTCACGCATCGATTGGGCAACGGCTTCCCAGCTCGGCATCGCATCCTGACCGGAAAACTTCTTGCGTAGAGCAGAGACCATGCGATCCGCGGTTTCAACGCCCATGTCGCTGCGATAGAGATTTTCATGCAACTCTTCCAGCAGTTCGTCATTGAAAACCTTCTTGCTGCCAAAGAGCGCACCAATGCTTCCAGAAAGTTGCGAACGCGTTTTGCTCAAGCCATCACGGAGACGCCCAAGCCAAGAGCTTTGGCTATCGCCGAGAATCTCGCTAACATCCGCAGCAACCCTGGGCTCTGCGACTGTTTCCGCAGCGGCCTCAATCGCATCATCCCGTGCAATGACAGGCTTAAGGGCTTGCTCGGGTGGCAATGTCTTAGGATGCTTCCAATGCGTTTTCTTCAGAATAAATAGAATCAACAAAGCCACGAGACTCAAAGGAATCAAGTATATGAGCCAAGAGTTGCTGTCAGGGATGGTAGTTGATAACGTTTGTGCTTGGAGATTACTCGACCAGGTAAGCATCACGTTGCCTTTCGTTCAGAATAGTCGTCCATTTTGCGTGAGTACAAATTGGGTTTGCTGTAGCAATGTCTTCTACAAGTTGTTCGATAGTAGCGATAAATTTTCTAAAACCCTAGCGAGAATCCTTCAACGACGAGAGAGTTTGAGCTATGAGAATTGTCTTATACACGGCAATCAGCCTGTTTTTCACAACCAAGCTTTGCGCTCAGGAAGCCCCTCTTGTCTGGGATGAGTCGAGCGTCGTTGACGATTGGCAAAGGGCCGTTCGTGATTTTCGTCGCGACCACAATTTTGGCATCCTGCTAGGCCAAACTAAAACCCGCTGGAAAGGCTCCGTTGAGAATTCTTTAATTGATACGGAATCCGATGCAACTGAGATAACTCTCCAGTATAGCTTTCACATCCCTTGGTCACGCGGATTCGGCTATAGCCTTGGCACCAGCGCTTCCGTACTGTTGGGCGATCAGGGAGCGAACAACATTCAAACCCATTATCGAGCAACACTGCCAGGTCTGGAACTTGGCCTCGTTTGGAACTTGAGTGATCGCTTTCGACTAAACTTCGGGGCGGGGTATGGCTGGGAACGTGTGGACGGTCTGAAGATCGACGGACGGGAAGGTCGTGTCAGCATCACTGAAGAGAGTATATCTGCCAAATTGAGTGTCGATTACTTCTACAAACTTACCTGGGCGGTAAGGGTTGAATATGAGGGAACTCGATTTCCTAAGAACGCTTCCGCGAGCTACGATCTTGAGAAATCCATCATGCGGACGCGCGTCGGATTGATAAAGCACTTACTTTGACCTTTTTAGTCGCATGAAATTGTAGGCAAAATCATGTTTTTTATATTTTTCTTCAGTCCGAAAAGAATTCTCCGATTGGGCTTTGTATCGGGAAGGTCCTCAAGGGCCAAACTTAGAGAACAGATCCTCGGAGGACTTCATGCTACGCTTGCTTCTTACCATCGTTATAGCTAGCCAGATCGTTGCATGTGGTGCCGCAGGCGGAAGAAGAAACTCCATTTCTGAGTCGACTAAGGGCGCAAACTCTTCGGGAAGCAGCGACTCAGGATTCCACAGCTTGGTTGGCTGGCAAAAAACGGTTCCGTACCACATCAGTTCTGAAGCTCCTGATGAAGTCGTCGAAGCCTCACTAAACGCCGCAGAAACATGGGGCGATGCAGTCGGTCAGGTCGCAATGAAATTCATGGGTATCTCGGAATCAAGCCGTGGCAAAGATCTCTATGCAAGCCTCGATGACGATACGACCTTTGTATACTTCGAACATAACTGGACAGCGACTACATCTAAATCATCCACGACTCTTGCGACAACAATCTGGGAAAATGCCAACGACTCGGATCGCATTGTTCGCGGCGACGTCATTCTTAACGCTCAGACTTACACCTTCCTCAACTCTCTCAACACAATTCCAAAAAACGTGGACGAAGCTCGGGTTGTCGATGCAGAAACGGTCCTTCTCCATGAGTTTGGTCATCTTCTCGGCCTCGATCACATCACAGAATCCGCTGACGCTGATTCCATCATGCATGCGAAAACATTCATCGGCCCAGGCCTGAGTTTCCGCACACTTAGCAATGGCGACACCAACCATATCCGCAGCTTGTACCCATAATCCAAAGCACCTTAAAGTCTGCATCTATTCTTACCGAAGGAAAGATATACCACGGGGGATAAGACAGATGAAAAAGAACCCAGTTCGCCGCTCCAAATCTGGTGATGACCTTGATCTTTTAAAGGAAATCATCAATGATGATCCTTGGCTGCTAGAAAAAGTCATCAACAAGATTCGAATGATACGTGGCGTAAACACAGGTCTTTTGGATTCGATGGCCGGCAAAACCGAGGCTCCAATGGAGAAACGGAAGAAATGAAATCACTGCTAAGATTTGGAAATTATTCTTCAATACTCCTTTTCTTAGGTGCTTGTGAATCTGTGCCGGATGAAATGCGTGTCCTCGAAAAGAGTCGACAGGTAGAGCCGTCCTGGATGGCTTCCGGTCTTGGCCTCAAACCGACGCCTGAGGGTGTCGATTATGTGATCTGTAAGGACAAAGTCCTCGATCTGCCCCTTGGTCTCGTTCAGGCCGAAGCAAGCGCCCTGTACAACCTCAAATTCCAAATGTATCAGTTGGTAATGAGCAACGTCGAAGGCGCAGGTTCAAGTCCTAAATCGACCCGTGATCTCCATCAGGCGATTAGCAAGATCCTCGATAAAGAGTTGACCCCCTCAAATCTCAAAGACTTCTATTTTGATAAGGTGTCGCTTCCCCTCGCGGAAAATGGACTCATCCCGGAGCACTACCGAATTTACGCCTATGCTCATGTTGACGCCAAGCAGCGTGCCACGATTACTACGGCAGTAAAGTCTTATTTGAAGTCATCGGCTCGATGAACAGCTTCCGCTCTCAATTCAATTGCACGTCACAATTTTATCTCTGAAAAATCGCTGTAAGCCTTTTTAGACTTGGGTTTTATCGGCTTGCCTTTCCCCTTAGGTCTCTGCACAATGTGAGCCTCTCGTCCCAAACTACGACGAATGTGCATATATTATGGCGGAGCCTTAGTAGCGAACATGTCCGAACCCATTTCAGCAGCGTCATTCATAGTCCCGCTCTGGTGGATTAGGGCTTTTGAAGTTGCATTGCAGCTTCGATCACTCGATACGGACCCCTTCGAAATGAGCGACAGTGGTGGACTCTCGCCCGCTCTCACAGATGCCGAGCTCAACGCCTTTCTCGTCATAATCCAAAGTAGTCAGCAGCAGATTCTCAGCGGTCAAAAATGGTTGCAATTCGAACCTGACCTCTTGCTGAAGAATCATCCGGCTATGGGCCGAACCAAGAGTTTCCTCTTTCTGCGGCTCGTGCAGATGCTACGGAGCCTTCAGGTTCTGCCGCACAGCCAACCCGATCAGAAGGAAACGCTCTTCTTCTTCGAACGGGAAGAACGTCGGCGCGACACGGACGGAAGTCCGAAAACCATGTATCGCCTTTCTAACCTTGCCTCCGAACTGCTCCTCGGTTACGCAGAGCCTTACTCCGAGGTCTATCGATTGGTCGAAGGGAAAGCCCGGGCCCATCGTTATCTCGGAACCCATGAGCCGCTCTCGCTCAGACCCTCCGTCTGGCTGGATCTCTCCTATCTTGAACAATTCATTTTCCTTCAGCTCCGCAAAGCGAGCATGTGGGAAGCGAGCAGCTATCGTTGGGACTCGGTCTTCGGACGTGGTTTCGATGAGTTTTTCGCCAATCTCACGCTCCCAAAGGTGCGCGCGAAGGATGGCATTGAACTCAGTCCCTTCAGGCAAAAAATACGCTTATTAAAACGAGTGGGTCGGAAACTTATCGACCACGGTGTGATTAAATCCGCACAAAATATCGACTATTTGGCGATCGACTCGGATGGCGATCCTCTGACCGTAATCTGGCAGCTTCATGAAAGAGAAGCTCAGAACCAGGAGAGGAAAGTCTTCGAAACGGAAGTTGCACGCTATTTCCGGGACAACCACCTCGAGGCGGCACTCAAAAAACTCGTGCCCATCATAAGCCCTAGCGCGAAGCCCGAGGAGGCTTTTGCCCTTTGGAAAGAGATCGAGGAGCGCGAAAAAATCGAGTCCTCCGGTCACCTCAAGCTGGAAGGGAACATGCTCCTTTCCATCGCAGGACTCTTTTTCGAATGGAGTCTTCGCGCCAAGAACACGGATATCTTCCAAATGCCGGGTTGGCTGAAAGATAGCCCGGCGCTCAAGTTGATCAGCAACACGACTCTCCCTTTGGCCGAAAGGCTCAGCGGTTTCGCGGCGATGATCAAGAGTCAGCCGGAATATCAAAAAGACATCGAGCACCTGCCCCGGGCCTCGCTTGCGGCGCCACTGACCTTGCGTCAGGCGGATGTTCTCGAGCGACTCGCGACGGCCGCAAGTTCTGCATCGGCTATATCGAAAACGATGGCGTCTCAGTCTGCGCAGGCACGCAAAGATAAACAGGCGACGACCGTCGCTGTGGCTCAATCGACGATGAAGCCGGTCAGTAGCTTGCAAAAAGGCCCTGATCCTGAGTTGAGAAAACAGGCGAGCGAAGAGCTGCAGAAGATGCGCGAGCGGGAGCCCAAGCGCTATCAAAGCTTAAAGCAGAAGTATCTTGAAGACCTGGAGATGGAGAAAAAGCAGATCATCTTTGAGATGAAAGAGCGTATGCAGCCACACGCTTTTGACGATCATCTTAAGTACAGTCTGGTCAAATACATGGTCGATAATCCCCGTCTCTGGCAGACCGAAGAACGCAATTTCCCTTAAGTCAGCGAGCGGCCAATAGACCGTTCACTACGGCCAAAATCTGCTCTTTCTTGATCGGCTTCACCAAAAAAGCGCTCACCCCCAAACTCTTCGCCCGCATCAGCTCTTCGGAACCGGTTTCCGTCGTGAGCATGCATATGGGAATCGACGCTGTTTTCGGGTTCTTCTTGAGCCGCTCCACCATCTCCAGGCCGTTCATCTGAGGCATGTTGATGTCAGAGAAGATCAGGTCGACATCCCCTTCATCGAGGGCCTTTTGCAGACCTTCGTCGCCGTCCACAGCTTCAATAATATTATGCTTTAATCCCTCAAGGTGATTGAGGATCAGTTGCCTGGCTGTCGTTGAATCGTCGATGACTAAAATCTTCTTGCCGCTCATTGAAGGCTCCACTCCGTGCAAAATTTGAGTTTCAACTCTTAGGATCGAGAGCGTCCCTTAGGGCATCTCCCAGGAAATTCAGTCCAACCACGAGTATGAATATTGCGATGCCCGGGATGAGGGCAAGGTGAGGGGCTAGATCAACTTCAACCTGACTCGCCTGGCCGAGCAACCCACCCCAAGTCAAAACTGAATCCCTCGCGCCGAAGCCCAGAAAACTGAGTCCTGCTTCGACGATAATAACACTCGAAAGCGAAAAGCTGGCATGAACGATGAGTGGTGTGAGGATGCTTGGGAAAATGTGTTTGCGAATAAGACGGCTGCTTTGAGCGCCAAGGGCTCGGCTCGCCTGCACAAACTCTCGTTCGCGTATCGACAGTACCTGGCCACGGACCAGTCGCGCCGTACTGGTCCAGCCGCTGACCGAGATGGCAAAGATAATCGTATAAAGGCTTGGCCCCATGATGGCCGTCAGAGTCAGCGCAAGGAGAATACCGGGAAAAGCCATGAAAATATCGACGACTCGCATGATAACGAGGTCGACCCAGCCGCGCCAGTAACCGGATATGAGGCCTACGACGGTGCCGATCGTCATCGAGATCGTCACTGTGAGGAAGGCGACGTAGAGTGAAATGCGTGTCCCGTAAAACATGATACTTAAAACGTCTTCGCCCTCCAGATCGCAACCGAGGAGATGGCCTGGATGGGGAGAGCAAAGACGTTCGAGGAGATCCGCGTTACCCAGTTCATAGGGAGCGAGCCAGGGAGCAAGAACAGCGATGATAAAGGTGGTCGCCAGGATACTGGCCCCTATCCAGAAGCGGGCATTTCCCATGAGCTTCTGTCTTACGCGTTCGCTGGGAGATTGGGCGATCTGGGTCATAGGACACCTTAAGTTGAGAGCCGGATTCTAGGGTCGACCAATGAATAAGCAATATCCGTCAGGAGATTTACGAGCAAATAGGAGCCCGAGAAGAAGAGTACACAGCCTTGAACGACTGGATAATCGCGGGTGTTGATCCCTTCCACGAGAAGGCTTCCAAGTCCCGGCCAGTCGAAGACCTTCTCGGTGATGATCGCGCCGGTCATCAAAACGCCAAATTGCAGGCCTATAACCGTTACGAGTGGAAGGGATGCATTTCGAAAGGTATGGCTGAGGATGACCCGTGATTCGGAACAGCCTTTGGCCCGTGCGGTACGGACAAAATCCTCTTTCAGGGTATCGAGCATGGAGTTGCGGGTGATCCGACTCAACGCTGCTGCGAGAGGCGTTCCCATGGTTAGTGCGGGAAGAATATAACTCTTCCAACTGCCCATCTCTGAGACGGGTAACCAGCCCAGTTCGACCGAAAAGAGCAGGATAAGCAGAGGGCCTAGCCAAAAGGTTGGAATCGCCACGCCCGAAACAGCAAAGCTCATGGCTGCGAAATCCAGCTTCGACCCTGCGCTGATCGAGGCGATGATTCCGAGGGGCACGCTGATGAGGAGCGCGACGATCAGCGAAGCGATGGCAAGGCGCATCGTCGCAGGCAGTCGCTCCATAATCAGCACATTCACTGATTTTTGGTAGATTAGGCTGTGGCCCAGATCCCCTTTCGCGGCGTGACCGATGTAAGCGACTGTCTGTTTGATTACCGATTGATCCAGACCGAGTTCATGACGAAGGGCATTCTTGTCTTCGAGTGTTGCGTAGTCCCCGAGGATGATATCGACTGGATCACCGGGGACGAAGTGGATCATGCCCACCACGATGAGGAGCACGCCCAGGCAAACGGGGATGAGGCTGCCGATACGTTTGACGATGAAGCTTAACAAAAAGGCTCCTTCCGATGGCGTTGCATCGCAATGGACTTACTGGAAATAGCTATGCTGCAAAGCGGAATAACGTCCATCCGCATAGAGATCGAAGCCAGCCAGATCCTTATTTACGACAGCAAAGTTTTCCTCATGCCAGAGGAAGATATAGGGTTTGTCGTGTTCCACGATGTCTTGGATCTGATCATAGATCTTTTTGCGGTCTGAAAAATCATTTTTTTCACGACCACTTTCCAAGAGGGTGTCGAGAGTGGGGTTGGAGTACCATCCTCGGTTTGCGCCGTTGGGAGGAAAGTTTTCGGTCGCGAAAGCATAGCGATAGATATCGGGATCTTTAAAGCCGACCCAGGTGAGAGTCCAGAGCTGCACGCGTCCTTGATCGATATCCAGCTTGAAACGGCCCCATTCCATTGGCTCGACAATAACCTTGATGCCGATTCGCTTCAGTTGACTGGCAATGGCTTTGGCGACACTGATGCGCGTGACATCCGTTGTCGTCTTCAAACTGACTTCAAAGCGGAACTTATCCTTTTTCACGAATCCAGCCTTGTCCAAGATCCTTTCCGCGTTTTGTGGATCGTAGGTTTCCTTTGGAAGCTTTTCGCTGAAATATGCAGAGGTCGGTGGTAGTATGGTCCTAGCCGGAACCGCCATGCCGTTCAAAATGATGTTTATAATCTCCTGGCGATTGATAGCAAGACTTATAGCCTCCCGTATCGCCGGATTGCTGACTAAACTGTCTTTCATATTGAAGCCGACATAGGTAGTCTTGAGGCTGGGTCGTTTCAATACCTTTAAGTTGGGATTTCGTCGCTCAAGAGTTCGCAGAGTATCGCGACTGATTCCATTCTGAACAATATCGATTTCACCAGCTCTAAGCTTCGCATAGCGCGTTTTTTCATTGCGAACAATTTTGATTGCGATCAAGCTTAGCTTTGGCAAAATGCTTGAGAAACTGTTTGATTCAAGTATAATTTCGTTTATGCCAGTCGATTTGAGTTTATACGATCCACAGCCTTTCAAAGTGCTTGGATCGATGCCCGCAGCCTTGATCTCGTCTTCTTTTAAAATACCGACAACCAAATTTGTTGGGAAACTAGCATCAGGTCTTTTTAAGGTGAAGCGTAGTCGTCCATCACTCAGGCTTTCAATTTTCTCAACACCTTCGAATGCTGAGGATCGACGCAACTCTTTATTCTTCACAAGAGAATTGTAAGTGGCAGCAACATCTTCGGCACGAACCGCGGTACCGTCGCTGAACTTCAGGTTCTTGCGCAATTGCATTTCCAGGATTTTTGGAGAAACCCACGTTGGATCAGCCTCGAGTGCGATGGGAATGGCTTTGCCATCGGGATCAAAACCCATAAGTGAGCAATGCACAAGATCTTCAATGTACTGACTGTTTGCATCCACACTTTGGCGTGGGTCGAAACTTCGAATATTGTCTTCGAAAGCTATGCTGAGGGTGGTTTTGGGGGCGCTCGACAACCGGGGTGTAACGAAGGTGGAAGCGCATATTAAAGTCGCCAGAAGCGACCACGGTGACGGTAATCTGAATGCGTGTTGAAAGGTGATATGACGCATGATGTCCCTGTTTTTTTGTGTGTGAATACTTCATTTTACATAATTTCGGCAGGCCTAAGAAATAGCTATTCGGCCTGGGCGTTTAAGACTTGCGTTGGACTTGGATTTCGCTCCTCAGAACTCTATAAGACTTTGAAAATAAAGAAAAATTATTTTTTCAGGCCGGCAGGTTCCGAAAGAGCGAAGAATCTGGGAAGGATGTCGAGCTAAATACGCTTGACGAGATTTCCTGACTAGGGCAGAGGATATAGGACACAAGGCTTGCCGCTGCCTCGATTGCCGGTTCCCTCGAACCGTGATGTAAGCCTTTCGTGTGTTGACAGACCTTGAGCCAATCCGCATGATTTATCTAATCGATCGGCTTTTAGAGTGATGATTGTATGAGCTTTACAATCCTGTCTAATTTACTTCGGTTCCGTTGATTGCTCATTTCATAACGAGTACAGTGTCAATTCGCAATTAAGAATACAGATTAGACATGTTCCACGGCGCAAACTGAAGTTTGCAGCGTCGTCATGTTAAAGCTTTCTTTAATCGAGCCAAGACTTGGCGCGATCCCAATATCCTCTGGAGATGAATTCGAATGGCCGAAAAAGCGAAAGCAAAAAAGGCAAAAACTTTGTCGAAGAAAACTTCCGTAAAATCAAAAAAGCGGGACGAGAAAGAAAAGGACATTGAGCTGCCTGAAGTCCTTCAGCTTGAGGCCGAAGAAATACCCAAACGCTCCCTCAGAGGCAAAGCCCCCCCCGCTGAAAAATCAGCACCCATCGACCTAACAGTTCATGCTCGCTCTGATAAAGAAGCGGCAGCTGCATCGGATACCAACAAAGTAAAATCGACCATCGTTGTTCGTGAGGAGAAAAAGATTAAAGCTCAGACAACCCCCGAAATCATCGCTCCGATTCAACCCCGAGTTGTTGTAAACAAGCCTGAAGCGCCCCGTCTGGAACAAGCTCAAGCACAGGCCCAAGCACAGGCCCAAGCACAGAATCAGCCCCCTCGCGAACATCATCGTCAAGAATCCCGCAAACCCGAAGTGACAAACGATGGTCTTCACCTTCGCCTGTCTCAGTCTTTGACGAAGAAGCTCAAAGAGCAGGCAGCTGACGAAGGAATTTCTCTGGAAGAATTTGTCGGTGAACTGCTCGCGGAAAGCGTAGTTCTGCGCGCCTGGGAAATCGTCGAGCGTAAAAACGCGATGAAAGGTCACCAACCTCAGGGACCCAATTCAGGCGGACGACCCACGCGTGATAACAATAGCAACCAAGGTGGCGGTAATCGCGGCGGACAACGTCAGCAAGGCCAAAATCAAAATCAAGGCAACAAAGGTCATCGCGGCATGAGCCATGTTCGCTACCAAACCATTATGGATGACAAAGCGACTTTCTTGGAATATGTCCGTAGCCAAGAAAAAACGCGTCGCTAATATTAATAGGAATGAAACTGGTTATGCAACTTTGGTACTACGAAGATTATGAAGACGGTGTGAAGCTCGGACTTGCTGCTAAAGAAGTTTTGTTCCGTGACAAGTCGGACTTTCAAACCGTTGACGTTATTGAAACCGAAGCCTACGGCCGCATGCTGTTGCTCGATGGTCTGGTCATGACGACCGATAAAGATGAATTCGTTTATCACGAACTTATTTCTCACGTTCCCGCATTGAATCACAAGAAGCCCGAGCGCGTTGTGGTTATCGGTGGCGGCGACGGCGGAACTGTTCGCGAACTTCTCAAACACCCGGAGATCAAAGAAATCGTTCTTTGTGAAATCGATGGAATGGTTGTCGAAGTCTGCGAAAAATATTTTCCGGAGATCGCCAAAGGCATCCGCGACCCTCGCGTGAAGCTTAATATTGGCGATGGCATCGCATACATGGCTGAGCATGAAGCGAATTCGCTCGACCTGGTTGTCGTCGACTCTACCGATCCCATTGGTCCTGGCGAAGGTCTCTTCAGCGGCGCTTTTTATAATAGTGTTGCAAAGGCTTTGAAATCAGACGGACTCATGGTTTGCCAATCGGAAGGCCTCTGGCATCCGCCGGCAGTCCTCCAACGCATTCACAAAAACGTTTCGGCTGGATTTGCTCACGTTTATCCTTACATCGCCAGTATCCCGACCTACCCGAAGGGCACATGGTCCTGGACGATGGCATCGAAGAATGCGATCGATGTCAAAAAATTTGATAAAGCTCGATTGAAAAAGATTGAGGCTACAAATTTGAAGTATTTGAATGAAGATCTGATGACGGGCGTATTTGCTCTACCGAATTTCTTCAAAGCCAAATTGAAGTTTTGAAAAATGGGACCGGCTCCCAGCCTTTAGATTGGGGCGGAGCCGGTTTTAGTAGTGAAAGTGTCGTCTTAACAGACGATCACCTCCGTGCTACTAGTGCAATTAGAACACACCAAGCACCACCTCCTTTCCTAAGCCTTTAGCTTATGGGACCTTAATACCACGGCATATCCGCTGGCCAGAGGGTCCTGCAAACATTTTAGCATTAAAGAAAACCCAGCGGAAGAAGTCTTATTTGGGGACCTTAAAAAAGTCGTCTGTCTCAGGCCTCGCAAGGCCTGCGTTTAGATTCAGCCGTTCCTAGAGGGAATTCTTAAGATAATTTAATGAAATAATTGTCCTGATAGAATTTCAGCTCGGTGATGCTTTCTCGAATGTCATCGAGGGCACGGTGCGCACTCAGCTTGGATGGCGAGGAAGTCCCTTTGGGATACCATCGTTTCACCAGCTCTTTAATCGTGCTTACGTCGATCATCCGGTAATGCAGAAACTGATCGACCCGGGGCATATATTTGCGCAAAAAGAGGCGATCTTGTGCGATCGAATTGCCGCAAAGAGGCGAAGTCTTGGCGAAGAGATTGGCTTCAAGAAATGCCATCACCTGATCCTCAACTTCTTCCAGGCTCACCTTGGAATCGAGTACGGATTTCCATAGCCCCGATTTCGTGTGGTGTTCCTGATTCCAATTGTCCATTTTCTCAAAAAGCGATGCATCTTGATGGACGATGAGGTCAGGGCCCTCGGCGACGATCTCAAGAGCACTATTGGTCAGAATCAGCGCGACCTCTAGAACCACATCCGTATCAGGGTTGAGGCCAGACATTTCCATGTCGATCCATACTAGGTTATCTTTCGACTTTGCCATAAACTCTCAGAGCCTCCAAAGATACTGAACAGCTTAGATCCTAACGATCTATTGAAATTGCCACAAGTTATAAGGATTTTTAGCTGGGAATTTGGCCAAAATGGCTTCTCTCCAGCATGTAAAAGATCTCTCAAAAGCGGGCTCCGACTTAATTCTCGATTTTTTATCGATTTATCATGGTCTAGCACTTATTATAAGAACCTATTAGGTATTTTGCACTTTTGACCTCACCATTTACTATTCTCGAGGAGATCGAAATTTCTATGACGATGATCATAAGAATGGCCCAAGTCGGAAAAACTTTAGTATTGGGCGGCCTTCTCGCTGCTTTTGGAACCACCAGCATTTTGCACGCCGAGCAGGCGTTCAAAATTTACGGCAAACCTTATACGGTTGAAGATCTGGCCAAAGAAAACCAAGGCCAGTTTTTCGACGTCGAAGTGAAAAAATACGAGTTGATATCTAACCTCGCGCGTGATCGTTATCTTCAGGAGTTTTTCGTAAAAATAGCCGAAAAAGACAAGGTTCCGGTCGAAAAAGCGAAAGCGGATTACCTCGACGCCAAGACCAAAGTTTCTGATTCGGAAGTTAAGGAAAATCTCGATAAATTCAAAGATTATCCTCAGCTCAAAGATCGCTCTGATACAGATAAAAAGAAGATGATTCAAGACTACCTGCAGAAGACCAAGGCTCAAGAAGTCTTTGAAAACATCATTGCCGAAGGCGTGGCCAAGAAGAATCTTGAGATTCAATATCCCGAGCCTAAAGAACCCGTTTACAAAGTTTCAGTAATCGATACTGACCCAGTCAAATACGGTCCAGACGCCAAAGACGTCAAGCCAGTCGGTTGTTCGGGTAATGATTGCAAGATCACTATCATCGAATACTCTGAATTCCAGTGCCCCTTCTGTGAACGCGTTCAGCCTGCTGCCAAACGCATCCTCAAAGAATACCAAGGCAAGATCCGCTGGATCGTCCGCGACTTCCCTCTCGGCTTCCACAACCGGGCCCGCCCGGCTGCCATCGCCGCGCGATGTGCGAAGGAACAGGGTAAGTACTGGGAAATGTACGAAGAGATGTTCAAGAACCAAAAAGCTCTGGGTGATGCTGACTTCAAGAAGTACGCAAAAGAGATCAAACTCGATGTTAAAAAATGGGACGAGTGCGTAGCCAAGCCGAATAAAATCGTAGAAGTAATTGAGGCGAACATGAAGTCGGGTGAGAAGCTCGGTGTGACTGGAACTCCGGCCTTCTTTATCAACGGTCGTCGCCTCTCCGGAGCACTTCCTTACGAAGAATTCAAGAAAGTGATCGACAGCGAACTCGCTGCAAAATAATCTAAGGTTCTGATGCTTAAAGATAAAAAGGCCCTATCTGGAAATTTCAGATAGGGTTTTTCTATTTTTCGTTTAAGTTCGGCTCTCTTCCACCGATAGGCCCTATGAAAACTCACAAAAGGGCGTGTGACGATGTCTTCACAAGGACGTGAAAATCGAAAAGTTAAACGGGTGGCACTCGATAGGCCTCTCCGAGTCATCATTTCCTCAATTGGGGCTCAAGTCCGTTACGAAGTAAGCTCGCGTGATATTTCTCATAGCGGTTTTTTCCTCGACTTTGAGAATCCAAACCGCTTCCCGTTCAACCACTCAAGTATTCTTGAGGTATGGGCTGAGCTTGAAACCGGTCGCGCAGTCTTTTTTAACGGTAAGATGGCGAGAGTGGTTCCTAAGGACAATGCTGTTGTTAGTGAAACCGGCGCAGGCATTGCGATCAAAATTGTTCAGATTGACAAAGAAAACGAAAAGATTCTCTTCGACTTTATCGCAAGTAAACTCGCCGACGGCTCGGCCCGAGAAGACGTGGCTTAAGTAGAAGTAAGTACAGTCTCATGCCTGGATTTTTTGCAATTTACCAAATCGTCCCCGTGGGTGTAATGCTCCGGGGTCGCTTCTTTTCCTGCCTAAAACTCCCCTCCCGACGCTTCTAAAAGTGTTTCGCTAGACGTGGGATATGGAATTGATTACAGTAGAAAATATCATTTTCATCAATATCTAAGAGGTCCCTCATGGATTGGAAGACCCTAAAAATACCTGAAGGCAGTCAGCTCTTCAAAATTCATCGGTTCAACCTGATTCACCAGGGTGTGAACTTCCTGCTTGAAATCAATGAGCATGGTCCTGCCGTTTGGGTGGGTCACGGTGAGCAGGCAACCGATCAAAATATTGTGATCCAATCGGTCAACGGCAACACGCTGGAAGACTGCTTGAACAAACTCATCGACCGAATCAACAAGCGTCAAGCGTGAGGCAACCCGTGAAGCTTGGAATTGAACGACTCGCATTGAATCCTCATCTGGCCAAAGAGTGGGGACGTTGCGCTTTTCTAGGGAATCAGGCGTCTCTCACGCCTGAGTTCAAACCGTCGTGGGTCCTCCTTCGTGAGTTACTGGGCGAAAGGCTTGTTGCCTTTTTCGGCCCCCAGCATGGATTCCACGCGACCGTTCAAGACAATATGATCGAAACCGCTCACAATGCAGGGCCTTTCGGCCTGCCGGTGTACAGCCTCTATTCTGAAACACGCGAGCCGAAAGACTCGATGCTTGAGAACGTGGATACCATCGTGGTCGATCTGCAGATTACCGGTTGTCGGGTCTACACCTTCAAATACACCGTTGCGGCTTGTCTTCGCGCGGCGCAGAGACTTGGTAAACGCGTAGTGATCCTCGATCGTCCCAACCCTATGGGTGGAAGGCAGATTGAAGGTCGCATTCTCGATCTCAAGGCCAAATCTTTTGTCGGCGAATACGAGATCCCGATGCGTCACGCATTGACCTCTGCGGAAGCTGCCTTGCTCTTCAATCAATCTATCAACGCGAACATGGAAATCGTGAAGATGGAGGGTTGGTCTGGCAAAGAATACTGGTCGGATATCTATAAGCACTGGATTTTGACTTCTCCCAACCTGCCGACGATTGATTCCATCTATGTTTATCCAGCAACGGTTATGCTGGAAGGCTGTAATCTCTCTGAGGGACGCGGCACGGGACTTCCCTTCCAATTTGTGGGTGCTCCTTATATCCGCGATCCGGAAGCTTATGCGAAACAGATTCAGCATTACATCAAAAGCGATGCTGTGTTTCTACGACCTGCAGAATTCCAACCCACTTCGCAGAAATGGCAAGGCGAGACCTGCCGGGGCGTACATATCCACGTCGTCGATGCCAAACGCATCGAAACCTTCTCGCTGGGCCTCGCCGTTATGCGCGCAGCCATGGACTTGGGCGGCGACGCCTTCCAGTGGAAGCAGCCTGGCTATGAATACAATTATACGGATTTACCGATCGATTTGATTCTAGGTGAGCTGAACGCTCATAAGAAGCTAGAAGCAGGGCTAGATATAAAAGACCCCTACTGGTCGGCCGGGCTTTCCACTTTTGCCGAGCGTCTCAGTGAGGTCTTGATCTATCCGAGGAAATTGGTCAGGGCACCTTGGTGATTTTGGAGTCTTGAACGAGGGTTTGGAACTGGGCGTTCGAACGAATGCCTTCGAAATCCTTGTCCTTCAAGGCGACCGTTTGCAGACGACCGTCCAGTGAAATCGCTTGTTTCAGAGAGCCTACCGCCTCATCCCCACGACCCATCAAAGCCAATACACAGGCTTCATTGTAGCGAGCTGTCGCATCCTTCGGATCAATGCTGAGGGCTTGATTGAAGGTCGAGAGCGCCTTTTCGTTTTGATGCATGCGATAGTAAGCCAAACCCATGCCATTGTAGAATTCGCTGCGCTTTGGATCGAGAGTGATCGCAGCGGCAAAGGATTCAACAGCTTTTTCGTGGAGGGCCAGAGATTCGGATAGGACCTCGCCTTTCAAGGCATAGAGGTAGCTGGTCCCGGGAAGGCTTCCCGATAGAGTCTCAAGCAGGATCGCGAAGTCCAACATCTGTTTGCTTTCGCTATAGGCCCTATGGCTGAAGGATATCCATTTCAATTGCTCGTTCGAGCCGACGATCACTTCTTTAAAGTACTTCGCAGCAAGTTTGCCATCACCCTTGAGCAGAGCGAGTTTGCCTAGGTGAGATTTTGCAGAGAATTTGAGTTCTTCGGACGGTGCATTCGCAGCGACATCGAGGAACAGTTTCTCGGCGTCTTTGCTTCTCTTCAACTTGGAGTACAGAAGGACAGCATCGGAATACTTCACATCAAAGCTGGGCTCCCTTTTGTTGACGCTTGCGAGTATTTGATGGGCTTCTTCACTTCGGCCGACTTCAACAAGAGCGCGGGCCAGGCTGAGTTGGATTGCGTTGCTGTTGATGAGTTTTTGCCAGTTCTGCAAGGCGTTGACGAGTTCCTGGCCTGAGTACGATGCTTCAAGACCATTCGCCACATAGACGCCGACCAATTCTCCGGATGCAGGATCCGCTTTCAGACTCTTCTCAAAATCATTGAAGCTGTCTTTATCCACTTCCTGAGACGAAGCGAGAACGCCTCGTACAAAGCTGGTTCGCCAACCTTGACTAAAGGTGGGGCGCTCTGCAAGCATCTCCGTCGCTTCCTGTTTGTATCCCATCAAATCCAAGACCTGGGCGGCCACGAGATAACCAAATTCTTTGTTTGGTGAGAGTTCGATCGCCTGCTGGCTCATATCTGATGCTTGTTTCAGATAACGAAGCTCGGCCGGATTGTGTTTGAACATGCGAAGCGAGAGTTCGGCGATAAGATAGTGCTCATAAGCGCCAGGATTGAGTTGGAGCATGCGAACCGCAGAGCGTTCGAGTGCTTCATAGTCATCCAAATTCGACGTCCAGATCTGATTTTCAAGGATTTGGGACTTCGGCGCAGCATGTGCGGCCGTTCCAAACGTCAATCCAGCGAGTAAAGTGGCCGTGAAAACAGCTCTCCTAGGTAGAAATTTCCCAGTTAAAACTGTTTTATCAGCGGCTTGCTTCTTTTTGGCATCCTTGACCATAAATCCTCCGAGGCTGTTCTCTGGCTTCAAGCTCCTCATCGGCGGCCTTGTAAAATTGTTAAGAAATATTTTGGTTTTTCGGCATCGGGCTCCGAAAGTGCAATTCTTACAGTGAATTGTAAGACCTTGTCTTAACCCAAAAAACTGGCCAACTGGGCAGTATTTTCTCGGAACCTAAACAAAATTTCCTAGTTGTCGATAGGGCTGTAGGGAGAACAAACCATGCAGCACTGGAAACCAGCCACTTTCAGAACCATCCTATTAGCTTTCGCCTCCGTCATCCTGTTGGCAGCGACTCAAGCTTGGGTTGTGCCGAAAATCGACTCAAAAGCGGAGCTTTCCGCGATTGGAACGGTGAAAGACCTTGCGCTCAGACCACGTGGCGAACGCCGCCGGGCCGAGCTTGGCAAAGCCAGCACAGGGCTTTCCGATTCGCTCCTTATCGATTCGATCCTCACCATCGTCCAGAACTACTATGTGGACGAGGACCGTGTAGGCAATCGTAAGTTGATGGAAGAGACCCTTAAAGCTCTTGAAATCGGCGACTTTGTCCGTCTTAGTTTTCCCAACCCGGACACCTGGGCCGTAACGAAAGCTGGCGAAACTGTCAGTTTCCGCCTGAGCGATAAATATGCTTTTGACGAACTTGTGCGTGACTCCCTCAAGCTTGCCCGTCTTCTGGATCGCCATCCAGAGCCCTCGGCCAAAGGCAAAAAGATCGAAAAAAATGGTTCTCATCTCGTTGTAAATGCGATGCTGGCTGGATTGGATCCTCATAGCAATCTTCTGGATTCCGAAGAATATAGGGACCTTCGTCAAGGTACCGAAGGCTCTTTCGGTGGACTCGGTGTTGTGGTCGGTATGCAAGACGATGTGCTGACTGTCGTTAAGCCCTTACCCAAAAGCCCTGCCTCACGAGCCGGTGTCGCCAAGCTTGATCGCATCATGCAGATCGATGATAAAAACACCTTTGGGACGACTCTCGACGATTTGATTCAATACATGCGCGGCGAACCTGGCACAAAGGTTCGACTTTCACTCCTCAGAGAAGGCGATCTCGCCCCTCGTAATGTGCAGCTCACTCGTGAAATCATCCAGGTGGATTCTGTTGAATCCAAGCTGATCCCAGCGGTCAAAGGCAATGTCTTTTATGCCTTCATCGATAGCTTTTCCTCGCGAACGGCTGCCGAACTCCGCGAAGCCCTCATCAAGGCCCAGCAAAAGAAAGAACCGATCATCGGGATCATCCTCGACATGCGATCGAATCCAGGCGGGCTCCTCGATCAAGCGGTCAAGGTCGCCGATTTGTTTCTCGACGAAGGCAAAATCCTGACCACTCAAGGCCGCTCCCGTGAATTCGATATGGCCAAGAAGAACCTCTATCACTTTGATTATCCCATTGCGATCCTCACCAACGGCGACACCGCCTCGGCGAGCGAAATCGTAGCCGGCGCATTGAAGGATCAAGGCCGTGCGGTCGTGATCGGTGAGCCCAGCTTTGGCAAAGGATCGGTCCAGACCGTCTTTGAATTGCCAGGTGAACAAGCTCTCAAACTCACAATTGCCCGCTATTTTACGCCAAAGGGTATTTCGATTCAAAATATCGGCATCAGCCCCGATATCTGGCTCCAGCCTTTACAAAAAAACAAAACAAACCTCAATCTCCTGGGTGAATATCGTTACAAGTCTGAGCGTTTCCTCGATCACAGTCTCGATGCGGAAAAAGCCAAGACGGTCATGAGCGCATCGCGTTCGCAAAAAGCCTATTACCTTCTGCCAGCCGATAAAAAAGACAGCGATCCTGATGTCCCTCTGATATTCGCCACCAAATTTCTCGGTGAACTCGCCAAGCGTGATGGCGTCCCTTTCCCGGTGGAACGTCTGAGAGCAACCTATTGGAAAGCCAGTGCCGACGCTTTCGTGAAGAAGAGTCTTGTCGACTTTGACAAAGCTGCCGTGGATTGGCTCGCCAAGGATCAGAAGATCAACTGGAGCGAAGCCAATGAGAATTCCGATGACGACAGGAATGTTCAATTCATCGTTCAAATGCCTAAGCGAATGTCTATGCAAGAAGGCAAAACGCTGGAAGTTTCCTATCAACTGAAGAATCTCTCGAAAAAGCCTATCTATCGGCTGTCGGTCTACCTGAGTTCGATTCAATCGAGCCTCGGTACCAATGAGGCCTTGATCGGTAAAATCGAGCCGGGTCAAACCCTTCAGGGAACGATGAAATTTGAAATGAAGGTCAGCGCCAAAGAAGGTTCGGTTCGTATGCGTGCTGGCCTCGGCCGCAGCGGATGGCCGGTCCCCAATCGCGAAAAAGAATTCTATGTGGAGCTGACCGAAACGAAGAAGCCTGACATCACGATGAACATGAGTCTTGTCAGCGAAGAAGGCGGGAATCAGGCCGGAATCCTGGAGCCATCCGAGAACGCGAAAATCCGCGTCAATGTTCGCAACAACTCAGCGATCGTCGCCCATAAGGTCGAACTCAAACTGGTCAGCCTTGCCGGCCGCCAGATCACGGTTGATACGAAAGCCGTTGCCCTGGGAGATCTTAAGCCAGGCGAGTCCAAAGTTGCCCTGGTCGCTGTACATGCGGGCAACAGCATTGTTTCTGATGAATTCAAGTTTGGTGCTCTCATCGAGAGCGACGAATATGTGCTTCCAAGCAAGACTCATTTCGCTCTTCCCAGCTCGCCAAAGGCTCGGATGTCGAAGTCGGATGTTCTAACAGGGACGGGGCCATGGAAAGAAAATTGAGTATTGCGTTGATTATGGGTGCGAAACATAGCATTCGTTTGCTAGAGGTCTTCGGTCCGCTTAGCGAAAATTTCGACATCAAGGGTCTCGGTCTTCTCGATGGGATCAGCCCGGAAAGCTATCTCACGGAGATTCCCTTGCAGACCTTCATAGAGGATCATCATCTCCCAGGCTATATGCTTGGCGTGGAAGATGAGCTCTCCAAGGCGGATGTCATCGTCGCTTCGGGTCTTCTCGATGCTTCGACTTATCAGGCTTTCCGTTACGCCTATCATCATCAGAAGCCGTTCCTTCTCTTCTGTCAAAAAGAAGAAGAGTTGAAGCAGGCGATTTTAGAAAAATCCGAAGACTTCCAAGACTGCATCAACAATGCCAGCGGCTTTTTGATTTTTGATGAAACCGTGGGCGAAACTCTTGAGTTCATGGGCTGTACCCCGGAGAAAATCCTGGTACTTCAGGCTGAGATTCAAGCTAAGAAATTTGGCTTCCACGACAAGCTTCGCCTCAAGTTTCGTGATTATTTAAAGGTTGGACAGGAAGATCTGCTCGTGGTCAGTCCACTCAGTGACGATCTGGCTCCTTTTGAATTGATGGCAGCCTTTAAAATGCTCGAAGCCTTGGACGTAACACTTTTTGAACGGGCAAAACTGCTCTTCATAGGCAACGCTGCCAACAAAGATTCTGTCAAGTATCGCGCTGTCGATCTCGGCATGACCAAGTCCATTATGTTTGTCGCGCAGGACATCCGTCCCTTCTTTATCGATTTGATGTCGGCCGCCGATCTATTTGTATCCCTCAGCGATGGCCAGGATGCTACGGAACGCCTGTTTACAATTCTGGAAGGCATGGCTTGCGGGGTGAAGGTTCTCGTCGACGAGAAGCATCCTCTGGCCTCTGTGGTCAATTCTCAATTCGTAGTCGCCAATCCGAATACTCTGGCTCTTTCCCTGCGCGATGTGCTGATGAACCCGATCGATCGCACAGAGATTATTGACCTGGTCGAAAAGAATTACACTCAGAACCACGCCTCTCTGCGTCTTTCAGACTTCCTGAAAGTCCGTATTTCTGAGAAACCGATTCAGTTGCCACTGGCCGGTGATTTTGCACATGTGATGGCCACCCTCACCGCCAAGGCGAAGCTTGATATCGATGATTTCTACGTCGCTCACGAAGTGGAAATGGGCCGCTGGGGCAGTCACAGTGATTACCGCGGTCGATTGCTGGTCCTGAAGGGACAAACCCTTCTCCAAAACAGCCTGCTCGATGATGCCATGTCCTGTTTTGAACTCTGCACAGCCGAAGTAAGCGTTCAGCGCGAAGCCTATCTTGGACTCGCTCGTATCGCGCTCTTTACACATTCCAATGAAGAAGCCCTGTCCTTCTATCGCAAGGCGCTCGCTCTGAAGCCTAATGATGCGGAAGCCATGGGTGGAATTGGAAGTGTCTATCGCAAGATTGGAATGGCAGACGAAGCCGTTTACTGGCTGGGAAAAAGCATTTCCGTCGATGTCGAGAATTCGCGCTATCTCATAGCCTTGACGCAAGCCTGCAATGAGAGTGAAGACTTCGATCGTTCGATTTCGCTTCTCGAACAATTAAAGGTACTACTGGGCAACAAACCATCACTCGTGATGTGTTTGGGCCAGTTGTACTTTAAAGTAGGGAATAATCAGAAAGGGAAGGAGCTGGTAGACTTGGCTCTGGATCTGACTGCGGGAGGAAAGCTCATGCTACTCCCGAGCTCAGCAGCTTAAAGGGGGCCAAGCCATGCCTCAAACTGCTTCAGGCGTCGTTGCATTCTCGCTCGGCTTACTCACATGTGTCCCCTTGTGGGATTGAATAATGTCAACTCCGTCGCCTTACTGCGAGCTGCCTAGCCTCAAACAGTTTGAGGTGCGGCTGAAACAGGAGACGTGGCACTCGAAACTGCGGTGGAGCCAAACCCACCCCTTCTCAATCCACCAACCGGTAGACCAGGGATGCGGGCCACGAGGTTAAGTGTCATCTGAGCCAGCCGGTCGCCCCGTTGGATGATGAAAGCCTCCTCGCCGTGATTGATCAAAAGCACCCCGACTTCATCCCGATAATCCGCATCGATAGTACCGATACCGTTGGCGAGTGAAATGCTCGACTTGCGGGCCAGGCCCGATCGTGCGCGCACTTGCAATTCCGGAATAAAACCAGCGGGTACGTTATCCCACTCCACACTGTCGATCCACACGCCGGCTGGAACGAGCACAACCTTGCCCGGAGGCACAAGAGCCGCTTCACGCGCTACCAAGTCGGCAGCTGCGGAGTGCTCGGTCATGTATGCTGGCTGACAGCCTTCTGCGTATCGAAGTTTGAACATCAAAAAATCCTTCTCTCTCTGTTCAAAAGTTAAGCTTAAACAGTAGGTTTTTGACCGAGAGCTTCTTTACGGCTCAACTTGATCTTACCCTGGCGATCGACATCGATGATCTTAACGAGCACTTGCTCGCCTTCCTGAATGATGTCAGTCACGCGATCAACTTTACGGTTCTCAAGCTGAGAAATATGCAGAAGACCCTCTAGGCCTGGACGGATCTCAACAAACGCGCCGAAGTCGACGATTTTCTTGATGAGTCCAAGGTAGATAGCGCCAACTTCTGGATCAGAAGTGATGCCGCGAATCGCTTGTTTCGCGCGTTCAGCCGTCGCACCATCTTGAGCGATGATGTTGACGATACCGTCGTCGTTGATATCGATTTTTACGCCGAGTTCAGCCACGAGTTTTTTGATCGTCTTGCCGCCTGGTCCGATGAGGTCACGAATTTTCTCTTCTTTGATCTTCATTTGGAAGATCTGAGGAGCGTACTCACTGATTTCAGCAGGAGCGTTGATCGCTGCTATGAGTTTTTGAAGAATGAATTGACGTCCTTGACGAGCTTGCTCAAGGGCTTCGCCCAAGATCTTCGCCGAGATTCCACCAATTTTGATGTCCATTTGAAGAGCTGTAATACCTTCTTGTCCACCGGTTACTTTAAAGTCCATATCGCCAAGATGATCTTCGTCGCCGAGGATATCAGAAAGGACCGCATACTTGCTGCCTTCCATGATCAAGCCCATTGCGATACCAGCGACTGGTTGTTTGATCGGCACACCGGCGTCGAGTAGAGCCATAGTTCCGGCACAAACAGTTGCCATCGAAGACGAGCCGTTCGACTCAAGAACTTCAGATACCAAACGAATGGTGTAGTTGAAGGTTCCTGGTGCGGGCAAAACAGCGGTAAGAGCTTTTTCAGCAAGTGCACCGTGACCGATCTCACGACGGCCGATACCGCGGAGGGGACGAGCTTCACCAACCGAGAACGGAGGGAAGTTGTAGTGCAGCATGAATTGCTTGGTCGCGTTAGGTTGAGTGATCGAGTCCATACGCTGCTCGTCATCACCAGACCCGAGAGTAATCGTCGCGAGAGCTTGTGTTTCACCGCGGGTGAACAAAGCCGAACCGTGAGTTCTCTTAAGAACCTTGGTTTCGCAAGTGATTTTGCGGATATCCGTGAACGAACGACCATCGATACGTTTTTTGTCATCGAGGATCATGGCGCGCATGATGTCGTATTGAAGTCTTTCGAGCGCTACGTAAAGAGCTTTGCCAACTGAACCGCTGTTTTCAGGGTTCAATTCAGCAGCGAGCTTGGCTTTGATATCGCGGAAAGCTTTTTGACGAGTTTGTTTTTCTTTGATGACGAGAGCGGTTTTGACGAGATCGCCAGCAACGCCTTGCGCTTTAGCGTAAAGAGCGTCGGCGCCCGCATCGCGAACGAGTTCTTTTTTCGTCTTGCCGATTTCTTTTTGAATTTCGAGCTGAAGATCATGAAGGGGCTTCATCGATTTCTGAGCGAAAACGATAGCTTCGATCATCTCAGCTTCAGACAGGAACTTGGCGGCCGCTTCAACCATCAAAACAGCATCAGGAGTGGCTGCAACGACGAGTTCAAGATCCGAATCATCGCCAGGCACGGAATCGATGATAAATTTACCATCTTTGCGGCCGATACGAAGGGAAGCGACTGGACCGTTAAATGGAATGTCGCTGATCATCAAAGCAACGCTGGCACCGGCCATAGCGAGAGTGGATGGATGATGAAGGGGATCGAGGGACATGACTGTGGCGATAACTTGGGTATCGTTCAGGTAACCTTCTGGGAAGCAAGGGCGTAGAGGACGGTCAATAAGGCGAGAAGTCAGAGTTTCAAGCTCACTCAATCTTCCTTCGCGCTTAACAAAACCGCCGGGTATACGACCGGCGGCATAATACTTTTCAATATAATCAACGCTGAGGGGGAAGAAGTCTTGACCCTCTTTAGGCGCTTCAGCGGCACACACTGTCACAAGGACTTGGGTGTCTCCACAGCTAACCATAACGGAACCATTTGCTTGCTTAGCAAATTTATTGAATTCAAAGCGGATGGTCTTGTCGCCGACTATGGCTTCCTTGATGACAGACATCGTGCGGTTACTCCAAAATGAGTTTGGCAAAAACAGCCAAAATTAAAAACGTCTTTATTCCTGCCAACACTATCAAGATATTGGCGAGAGATAAAGACGCTTTGGGATGTGTAAAATTTATTTACGAAGGCCGAGTTCGCCGATCAAATTCTTGTAAGCAGAGGTGTCTTTGCTTTTCAAGTAAGTCAGGAGGCGCTTACGTTGGCCAACGAGTTTCAAAAGACCAAGACGGGAATGGTGGTCTTTAGTGTGTGTCTTGAAATGCTCGTTCAGTTGCTGAAGACGTTTTGTCATCAATGCAACTTGAACTTCGGGCGAGCCTGAGTCGCCTGGCTTCTTGCCGAACTTTGTAATAATCTCGCTGGTTTGAGTTTCGTTCAAAGCCATTATTAGATCCTTCCTAAAAAACTTTCTAATCGTTTCAAGCGCGCGAACTTCGGCTGCTGCCCCTGGTTTTCGGGCTTCGTAAGCAGGCAAAGTAACCAAATGCTCCTTGGAATGCAAGTCCTCTTCACTGAAGTAAGAAGAGCGCTTTGCCAGTTGAGGTGCACGGCTGGCCCCTGCTTTGTGAAATTATAGGGGTTTTGTTTTAAATATTGACAAAACTAAGTTGGTTTGCCATTAAACGTCACAGCTGCGCAGTTATGTTGGCCTTGTTGTTTCCGCTGTTGTTCCCCATGATTTACTTCCTCGGGCCCAACTTCTCTTTCGAGAGTCTCAATTCAGGAGGTACTTTGATGAGTTTTCCATCCGGTCATAAGGTAGTTCATAAGACCCATGGAGTCGGCGTTATCGAAGGCACTGAAGTGCTCTCTCTTGGCGGATCACCGCAGGACTACTATATACTAAAGATCCTTGAAAGCGGCCTCATGGTCCGTTTTCCCAAGACCAGCCAAGGTCTCATACGCGAACTCGTCAACGATGACGATATCAGCAATATCCTCACTATTCTCCGCAGTTCTCCCAAAACATATTCTACGATCTGGAACCGCCGTAAGAAGGAATTCTCGGACAAAATCCGTTCGGGCTCCCTTTTTGAAATAGCAGAAGTCCTTCGTGACTTAGTTGGCAAAGATAAATTGCGTCTGCCATCTTTCGGCGAAAGAGAAATGATCGAACGCGCCCGCGCTCGATTGATTAGTGAAATCGTAGAAGCAAAACAAGCCGATGTGGTCACTATCGAAGGTCTCATCGACGACGCACTTGCCTATCTCGAGCAAGCCAGCTCTTGATGCGAATAGGCTTAAGCGTGTAAAACTAAGAGATTCACTTCTGCAGGAAGATGCTTCTCATGAAGATAGTCAATGTCATGGCCTCAAGTCTCGATGGTAGAATTGGGGTCCACGATAGAGAAGGGGATGTGGAACGCTTAAACGTTGGGATGTCCAATCCCAGCGACCAGCAGCATCTCCGCCAGCAAATCGAATCATGTGATGCCATCATCGTCGGCGCCAGCTCTGTCCGCGCCAATGGTTCTTGTCTTGATCATCCCGGAAAAAACAAACAACCCCCTGTGTGGTTTATCTTCGCTCAGACTCCCTTGCCTGAGTCTTTTGCCTTTTGGGCCCAAAAGCATATACGCCGTGTCCTTGTCTCTGCTTCGCCTCTACCCATCGTGGAAGGCAGTGGGGTCGAGAATCTGATCTACGGCTCAGCGAATCCCGGGATGTTTCTCGCTCTTTACCTCAAAATCCACAACTTTGACCGGGCCCTGCTCTTTGGTGGTGGTGTCGTAAATAGCTGGTTCTATAATCAAAAACTTGTTGATCATCTGGAGCTGACCCTGGCGCCGATGATGATTGGCAAAGCCAACGCCCCCTACCTCGTTGCCCCCGAACTCACACAAGCCGTGCAATTTTTGCTCGATTCTTCCCACGCTTCAGAAAGTTTCGTATTCTTGAGCTATAGCGTTATCTATAAGTAAGCGCTTCTCAGTTCTATGCGTTACCTGGAGTTTCTATGGGTCTTCGGATCAGGACAAACACGCAATCGTTGACAGCCCAAAGACAAATGGGGCTGACCAATGCGCGCGTCTCGTCCACCATGGAAAAGCTATCTTCCGGCAAAAGAATCAATAAAGCAGCGGACGATGCTGCCGGTCTCGCGATTGCAACCTCGCTTGAATCCGATGTTCGCTCGCTCGGTCAGGCTCGTCGAAACTCGCAGGATGCGGTATCGATGCTTCAGGTGGCCGAAGGCAGCCTTGAGGAGATCACCAATATCGTCACGCGATTGAAGGAAGTCTCCGTGCAGGCGGCTTCGGATACGATTGGTCAAAGGGAGCGTGGTTATCTCAATCAGGAATTCATGGCTCTCAAAGACGAGATCGATCGAATTGCCCTGAGCACAGACTTTAACGGCACCAGGCTCCTCATCGGATCGCAACAGGTCTCCCCCGAACTTCTCAAGAATCACAACATTTCCCCTTTGGAAATGCAGATCAGTAAAGACTATCTCCTGCCGTCCGACTCACTCGATGCAAGAAATCCAGTCGATATTATCCGAATCGATTTCAATGAGCTGAATGCGAGTACAGAAGGCCCCAATTCCCTAAACCTTGGAAGCAGCGCAAACGAAGCGGGTACCCGCATCGATTCGAAACAGAGCGCCCAAAATTCCATGTCTGTCGTCGACAGCGCACTGGAGAGAATCGCTGGATACCGTTCCACCATTGGTTCGGTCCAAAACCGTCTGGTCAGTACCGAGCGAAACCTTGGCGTAAGCATCGAAAACCTCACGGCTGCAAGATCCCGTATTATTGACTCCGACTACGCCCAAGAAACAGCTGACTTTACACAGGGTAACATCCTACTCCAGGCTGGAGCCGCAGTGCTGTCTCAGGCCAATCAAATGCCCAATGTGGCCCTCAAACTTCTTTCCGCGATTGGCGGTTAATTCTGAGTCCAACTGTTCTTGAGTCTTTCGATGGAATCGACTAAGACCGAGGCTGAGGACTAAATCGATGCATTTCCCGCCAATCTACATCGCTGACTATGACTGCCTAAGCCCAGCTGGACATGGCGTCACGGTGCTTTTGGAAAGTCTGTTCGCCTCGCGCACCCAGCTCCATCATCCGACCTTTCCTCAGGGGCTTTTGCCCGATGAGATCCACGACCTTCTATCCCTCATGTCATCTGAAAAATCCCTTAAAGATCAAGATAAGACCAGCCGCATGGGGCTCTTTCTCGCAAGGCAAATGCAGCCGGGTTTTTCGACCGCCAAAGAAAGTTCAGGAGTCATCGTTGGATCCTCTCGAGGGCCAACGGAAACACTTGAAAAATCCTGGAAGTGCTTCGAAGCAGGCCAGCGCCTCAGCCCGGTCACGAGCCCTACGACAACAGCCAGCTCACTCCCCGCAAGTCTTGCACGTGAACTGGCCTTTGAAGGGCCAAGCTTTTCCCTGTCAGCCGCATGTTCGACGGGGCTCTATGCTTTGATTCAAGGCGTGAGCAGCTTGATTTCTCATCTTTGTGAATCCGTTCTGGTCGGGGGTGTGGAAGCATCCAATACGGAATTTACGTTTGAAATGCTTCGGGCCGCAAAAGTCCTTAACAGCAAAGTTGTGGATGACTTTCCCTGTCGGCCCGGTCATCCGGAGCGATCCGGAATGGTATTGAGTGAAGGGGCGGCTCTCTTGCGCCTGGAACGGCACCGGGGCGAAAGTCAATTTGAGATCGTCGGTTGGGGGACCGCCACGGAGAGCGGCACACTCACCGGTGTCTCGGATGAGGGCAAAGCGCTGCAACTCGCGATCAGTCGGGCGCTGGCGATCGCGGATATCGACTCCTCCGCCATCGATATTATCGTCGGACACGGAGCGGGGACGAGGAAGGGCGACAATGCCGAACTCGAAGCTTACCGAACAATGTTCCTAGAGATGCCGGCCCTCATTTGGCACAAGTGGTGCACAGGTCATATGCTTGGCGCCTCGGCTGCTCTTAGTGTGATGCTCGCCTGCGAACATCTCAAGAGCGGAAAACTACCGCCTCACCCTTATTTTCCCGAAGGTCACCCCATGAGACTTCCGATCGAAATGAAGAGCCCAAAAATCGCTTTGATTACATCCATGGGTTTCGGTGGCAGTGCCTGCGCGCTCCTCGTCAAAAATTTGCTATAACCGTCAGGAGTTCTGCGCTTGGTTTTTGACAGGAGGAAAATATGGAGAGTCAATTTTCTGACGAGATAGATGAAGACTGATGGTAAATCCAAAAAAATCGTCTTTAAATCAAATCATCCCCACGTACAAATCTTTTCTTTCCGTTCTGGCCTACTCTTTGCAAAGTATCTAAGGAACTCGCAGAGGGACAAGACAATGCTAAATAACATCTATGTACCGGTAGCAGGAGCGCTCGCACAAGAACGAGCCCTGGAAGCTATCAGTAACAACTTAGCAAACGTCAACACAGTTGGCTTCAAGGGAGATGCAGTCGCATTTACTCTTCTCAACCCTGAGCCCAACAAGAACTACCCGAGTGCGATTCCCCCAGCAAACTTCAAAGAAGATATGTCTTCGGTCTTTCCTCTGCGCGGCAACGAAATGAATTCAGTTGGTGTTGCCACTGTCGAGCGCGACTTCTCGCAAGGACCAGCGATCCACACTCAGAATGCCCACGACGTGATGCTTCAGGGTGATGGCTTTCTCTCCGTCCAAACGCCTGAAGGCGTCCGCTACACAAGAGCCGGCGATCTTTCTTTGACGAATGACGGCGTCCTTTCGAGCAAGATGGGTGATCCCATCATGGGAGAAAAAGGCCTGGTCTATGTCCGCAGTACGGATTTTAAGATCAACGCTCAAGGCGAAATCTTTCAAGACGGACAAATGGTCGACCGTTTGAAAGTCGTGACTTTCGATAACAAGAAAGAGCTCGAAAAAGTTGGCAACAACTACTACCACTTCGGTGGCGATGAAAAGACGATCAAGCCGGCCGCTAACTGTCGCATCGAACAAGGTTTTCTTGAAGGATCGAATGTCAATGCGGTTAAAAGCATGACTTCAATGATAGTGGCTCACCGATCTTACGAAGCTTATCAAAAAGCGGTTTCGAACTACGACAAGATGATGGAAAAGTCCTCGAACGTAATCGGTGAAGTCAGAGCTTAAGTTTAGTGCCAGACCTTAATTGACGATTGGAGTTCTTATATGATGCGTTCACTTTTTACAGCTGCGACAGGCATGGAAGCTCAGCAGGTAACAATTGATACAATCTCTAACAACCTCGCCAACGTTAACACGACCGCCTTTAAAGGTTCGCGTGCGAATTTTCATGACCTTCTCTATCAAACGCTCAAAGCGCCCGGCCAAAATTCAACAGCCGGTACCGTCGCCCCCACTGGTATCCAGATCGGTGGCGGTTCGAAAGTCTCAAGCGTCGAGAAGATGTTCACCGAAGGCGCTATCCGCATCACCAATAAATCAACGGACTTGATGATCGAAGGCCAAGGCTTCTTCCGCGTACAAAAAGACGACGGTAGCATCGCGTTTACTCGGGATGGTGGCTTTAAAGTTGATAATACCGGTCGTCTCGTTACAGGCGAAGGCCTTCCCCTCGTCCCTGAAATCGTCATCCCTGAAAATGTGACCTTCGACAAGATTCACGTCGGTCTCGATGGAACAGTAACCGTCAAAGTTGGTCAGGAAACTCAAGAAATTGGTCAAATCCAAGTGGCTAACTTCGTCAACCCAACCGGCCTGGAATCTCTCGGCAGAAACCTCTATTCCGACACTGCAGCCAGCGGTCCTGCAATCGTGGGCCAGGCGAATACCACCGGTTTCGGTCGTATCGGCCAAGGCGAACTCGAAGCATCCAACGTCAACATCGTAGAAGAAATGGTTAACATGATTTCTGGCCAGCGCGCCTACGAGATCAACTCCAAGGTTATTCAAACCGGTGACCAGATGCTTCAGCAGACCAATAACATCCGCTAAGATGAATTGAGAGACTTAACATGAAATATTGGTTTCTGAGTCTCTTTCTCAGTTATTCCCTCGACCTTTGCGCGCAACCTGTGGATTTGCTCCAGCAGCTCTACGGCAAGCCTTCTGCAGCAAGTGGAACGGGAAGTGGTAATGGTAACGAGGTGCCGGGCTCTGCTCAGGCGCCTCATCGTCCGTCCTCCTCTTCGGATATTCCACCTCTTGTAAGCGAAACGGTGACACTCACCCTACGCGATAGCTTTACCGTTGCCCGCGAACGCATGTTCCTTTCCGATCTCGCTAGCTGCCGTGGATCCAAGAAATTCTGCGATGAGCTTCAAGGGGTCGATCTGGGAGCCGCACCGAAACCCATGCGGCAGGATCGTATCGCCCGTCAACAGGTTGAAGCCACTGTTCAAAAAGAATTCAGTGCCGCTACAGTCGTGTGGGACGGTGCCGATCATTGCCTGGTCACAGCGCTTTCCAGCCCGGTGAATGAAGAATCGGTTGTACGCGTGCTGGAGCATGAATTTCAAGCGGCTCCAAAAGGTATGCGCGTCGTCGTTCAATCGATTCGATTGCCATCCATGCAGGTCCTTCGTCACAACAACTATAGTTACCGCATCGCGAGCTATGGCGATCAGATCTCACGAGTCTTCAGTAATCCAAGATCACGCTTTGCACAGGTCAAAATTCTTGCCGTCGACCTGGATCCCTCGTCACAGGCAACGGTGGAGTTCGTAGCCCAGGTCAATCTGCGTGTTGAAATTCAGGCCCTGGTTGTCATCCAGGCCAAGGAAAGAGGCGAGCGCCTCACGGCTGAATCCATCGAACTGCAATGGATTGCCTATCAGGATCAGGTCGTCATGGACGATAAACTTTTAGTTGGTAAACTGCTTCGCTCCCGCATCATGGCCAATCAGGCCATTCGCAGCTGGGATCTTACACGCGAACCCGAAGTCCAGCGAGGCGATCGCATCGAGGCAGTCATCAATAGCAACGGCATCAAGCTCAATAGCGTAGCTCAGGCTCTCGAGCCTGGTTTTATAGGACAAAAAATCCGGATACGATTGGAAGCGACCAAGAAAAATATTCTTGCTGTCGTCATCGCCCGTTCTCAGGTTGAGGTGCCTTCTCTATGAAAAGATTTTCCCTCATAGTGATGGCTTTCATTCTGAACGGTTGCCAAACGGGGTTTGTCCCCATTTCTCAAAGGAATATGTATGAAAAGGAAGGCAAATCCGCCAATCTCGGTCATCGAAGACCTATTGAAGAGCGCACCACTGCAGGGTCGGAAGTCTACCTCAAGAGACAAAATATTGAAATTGTTCCTCAAGAGGGTAAAAACTACAGCGGTTCCCTCCTTGCACTAGAAAATCCCGACACTTTTCTATTCACGGATACTCCGCGTGGAAAATTGGGTGATTTCCTGGATGTTTTTGTCCAGGTGAATCGTAAGGAAAAGCCGGCGACACCGGCTACAACGCCCGCCGCCGCGACCGATCCAGCCGCCAAAGGCAAAGCCGTGCAGGACGAGCTGATCGCAGCTTTGCCCAAGCTCGAGCCGGGCACTGCGGAAGCAAAGATGCCAGGTTTAATCAAAATGAAAGTCGTGCGAAAGCTTGATAATGGCGATGTCATCGTCGAAGCGGCCCGCGCCTCTCAAAACGAGTGGGAAGCCAACAGCCAAAGAGCGACCGCGCGCGTCCCTTACGCGAAGGTATCCAACCCGGGCGACATCACGACGGCTGACCTTGCCGATGTTCATTGGTCCGAATCCGTGAATGGTTCGATGACCGAGCGCGAATCCAACACCTGGGAAGACGAGTACAGCATGCGTTGGGCCGGCTTTGACGAAGCCCGTTCGAAGGTGGCACTCGACCTTGAAAGTAAACGAAAAGATCTCGAAAAAGTTAAGGATCGCCTGAAGGATAAGATTGTCAACGTTGGTCGCGAACGAAATAAACTCGCGGCAGAGAAAGACAAAGTCGATGTCCTGAGACGCGAAGCGGAAGACAAGCTTAACGAGCTATCCCAGAAAAATACTCAGCAAGATGCCCTTATTGAGCAGCAAAAAGATATAATCAAGAAACAAGAACAGATTATCGAAGAATCGAAGAAACCTCCTGCCAATCTGGTAGCTCCCGAAACTAAAGCGCCGCTCGATCCTAAAGCCAAAGACCCCAAGGCTCAGCCGCAGCAATAATAGGCGGATCATTTGATGTTACGCTCGCTCTCGATCTTCATCCTTACAATGACTTGCCTCTTGGCCGCGACAACTGGCTTTAGCCAGTCCGTGCGCATTAAGGAGCTGGCGCATTTGCGTGGGGATCGGACCAACAGTCTCATCGGCTTCGGTCTCGTCATCGGTTTGAACAAAACGGGTGACAGTGCTGTGTCCTTTGCCAAAAATAAAGCCGTGGTAAACGTCCTGACCCGCCTGGGAATGGCGCCGGACGCCACCCCTTTGCTTACCCTTGCCGCCGCTGCGGTCATCGTTACCGCCGATCTTCCGGCCTTTGCACGCATTGGCGATCGTATCGATGTGAAGATTTCCGTCATCGGCGACGCGAAGAGCCTTGCCGGCGGAACCCTGCTCATGACGCCTCTTAAAGCCGGGGACGGGCAAATTTATAGTATGGCGTCAGGCTCGATCATCATCGGTCAGGCCAACGGAGCGGGCGCTAAGGTGCAGACCGTGGCCGTCATAGCTGACGGAGGAATGATTGAGCGGGACTTTATCCCGAGCCTCGTGCAGAACCAGGCGATCGACCTTAACCTCATGAACGCCGATTTTTCGACTTCGAATCGCATCGCACTCGCAATCAACAAACACTTTCATAACGAGATCGCGACAGCGGTGGATCCAGCCCGGGTCAAAGTACGCGTTCCAGAGCAGAGCTGGTCAAATGTCACGGGATTCATTGCGGAAATGGAAAGTCTGGAGGTCCTGGCTGATCAAAAAGCTGTGGTTATAATCAATGAACGAACCGGTACGATCGTGATGGGTGGCGAGGTCAAGGTCTCGGAGGTCGTGATTTCTCATAATGGTGTTAGCATCCAGGTCGGAAGCGGCAAGTCTCTGAAATCAGAATCGATCATGCCTTTGAATGGAACGACTATCAACGATTTGGTCAAGAGTCTGAATCAAATGGGCGTCAAGCCTGAAGATCTTATAAGTATTTTGCAATCCATCCATGCCACTGGCGCGCTAAGGGCTGAGATCAAGCTCATGTGAGGTTTTTATGGGGGAAATAAATGCCCTTTCGAATGTCTCCGTAAATGACATGAATGCTGAGCGATTAAAGCAGGTTAATCAGAAGACTCCGCAGGACTCCGAGGAGGTCAAAAAATTATCCAAGGAGTTCGAATCAATCTTCATGGAGATTGTGCTAAAATCAATGCGAGAGACCGTTGACAAGTCCAAATTCATCGACGGCGGCAATGGCGAGCAAATTTTTCAGTCCATGCTCGACACAGAATATGCTAAAAACCTTGCGAACCAAGACATGACCGGACTTTCTTCATCTATTGAGGGCCACTTAACCCGTCTTATGGAAGGTGGTGGTAAGATTGATGAGGTGCAGAAATCTGCAGGCCGGGCAAAATACAATAAGCAGATCCTGAACAATGAAGAACGATGAACGGTTACTCAAGTGCCTTAGGGCCGAGGAGGGCGTGACGTATGGATACTAAGATCGGGCCAAATGTTTCACAGGCATTGACGGGTAACACCACAGTTCAAAAAGCCAAGGGTGCGCAAGCCGAAGCTGATGCAAAAAAAATCAAGGCCAAGGCCGGGGAAGGTGATTACAACGTCAACCTTTCGGGCAAATCGAAGGAGATGCAGGAGGCGCGCGCCAAAGCTCTCGACATCGCCCGCAACACTCCTGACGTTCGCGAAGATAAAGTCTCTGAACTAAAGAGAAAAATCGAATCAGGTGACTATAAGGTTAGCTCGGAAAACATCGCTGACGGCATCCTTCGCGAAGCTGTAAAAGACGAACTTTCCAAAGGCGAACCTGAGCTCTAATACCAGATGAGGCTCATGTATGGCAGGGAATCCGAGTATCGGCAATCGACTCAATAAAGTGACTGAACTTTGTAGCTCCCTCTATCTCGTTTTGCAAGAATTTGAAGTCGTGATCACGAAAGAGAATGCAGCGATCGGTCGCTCAGACCTCGCTGAACTCGAAGCCATCACAGACGATAAAATCATTTTTGGCGAAAAAGTTAAGAAACAGATCCGCACTTTGAAAGAAGCGATGGAAGATCTTGCTATTGAGGTCGGTGGTGTCGAAGTCGATTCCGACGACGATCGTCAGCTAACACACTTTGTTTCTACGGTGCGCGAGCAGCTTCTCAAGGAGCATCCCGGTCTCGAGACTGAGCTCAAGCGCTTGGAAGAGTGGTCTTTGAAGTTGAAAAACTTCAGACTCCAGATTTTCGCCAAAGTTGAAACGAATGCTTATCTGGTCAAAAAACTCCTCGAATACCATCGTGAAACCTATGCCTTCTGGCAAGCGGTTGCACGCGAGTCCGAAGCGGTCTACGGTCAGACCGGAAAAACTAAGTATGGGAATGGCTCGTCGCAGAAGTCCATTCTCAACGTTAGGACCTAATTTATGTCCGGCCTTTTTCACTCGCTGAATATTGGTTCCGAGTCACTCTTTGCCTCCCGGCAAGGTGTGGATACGGCCGGGCACAACATTGCAAACGCTCAGACCGAAGGCTTCTCCAGGCAAAGAATTAACCTGGAAGCGCGGACTCCGTCGGAGACCCGCGGTGTCGTCATTGGTAACGGTGTTTTTGTAAAAAACATCACGCGTGCCCACGACCAATTCCTGGAAAAACAAATCAACGACACCCATCAGGAGGCAGGCCAATCCCAGGCCCGCTTCGATACGATGAAGCCTTTGGAAGCTATTTATAGTCCCGAATTGGGCAATGGCGTTCCCACCGAGCTTGATAAATTCTTCAACTCGCTCCAGGATCTTTCGAACTTTCCGGAAGAACTTCCCATCCGAACATCGGTCAAGGAAAACGCCCAGAGCGTGATTTCCGCGTTCAAGCATGTCGACGAGAGTCTCAAGACTCAAAGAGAAGACATCAATAATCGCATTGCCGGCGAAGTGTCGGAAGCCTCAGAGATGATCGATCAGATCGGCAAGCTCAACATTCAAATCAAAGGCGCGGAGACCAGTTCGAGCAAGGAAGTCAACGACCTTCTCGATCAACAGGACAAGATTCTACGCGAATTGACCCAGAAGATGGATATTTCTTACTACCGCGGTGACCAGAACATGGTCGTGGTCCGTGGTCCATCGGAAACACTTCTCGTTGACCGGGGAGCGTCCGCGAAACTTGATGTTCAAAAGAATGGCCAGGACGGACTGTACGACGTTGTCGTTCAGGACGGCGCCTCCTTTAAGCCTACCGTCGTCACGCACAGCAACAAACGCGGACGTATCGCAGGCATGATCGAAGTTCGCGACCGTGTGATTCCCAATCTTTTGGATAGCAACAACAAGATGGCTGGTTCTTTTGCGAACAGCATCAATGAGGTTCATCGTCAGGGTTTCGGGCTCAAGGATTACAAAGAGACCACAGGCCGAGATTTCTTTAAAATCAGCGATGATCCCAGTCAGGCAGTCAGCAGCCTTGGGTTGGATGACCGCATCGTCGAATCCACCAATGCGATCTCAGTCGCTGCGTCCCCTAACGCACCGGGTGATAACGTTGGAGTCAACAACATGCTTCGCTTGAAAGAGCAGAAAGTCATGGGCGACTCGACGCTCAACGACTACTACGCTAACTATGTCGGGGTTTTTGGTCTGGATCTGGTACGCTCGCAACAGACTAAAGATGCCGATGACACGCTGATTCGCAATCTCAATTCCCGCCGCGACTCGGTTGCGGGCGTTTCCATGGATGAAGAAGCAACGAACCTCTTGAAGTGGCAGGCAAATTTCACGGCCTCTTCCAAGGTGATTACGACCGTCGATGAGATGATCGAAACCGTTCTTCAGATGAAACGATAAGGGATATAAATGAGAGTTTCTGACAAACAACGTTATGACCAAGCCAATCATCGCATGAATGAAGCGAAGACTGAGAATGCGAATAACCTTGAACAATTGTCGACTCAAAAGCGTGTGACACGAGTGTCAGACGATCCCGTGGCCGTGGGCCAAATCCTCCGCCGGCGCAATCAGCTCAGCAATATCGATCAGTACACCAAAAATATCGAGTTTACCAAAGGCTACATCGATCGTACGGAATCCTCTCTTCAGGGTATTCACGACTATCTGATTCGCGCTAAGGAACTTGCCGTTAACCTTTCCAACGGAACCTACGCTCAAAACAGCCGGGAAGCCGCAGGACTTGAGGTCGGCGAAATTGTGCAGGGGGTCGTATCACTCGCCAACTCACAGTACAATAATCGATATGTGTTCGGTGGTTTTCGCACCCAGACGCCTCCAGTAACAGGGGACGGACAATTCACGGGTGATGACGGCGCCGTATTCCTTCAGGTGGAAACGGGCAATTTTCGCCAAATTAATCTGCAGGCCCGTGGCCTCTTTGAGCCGAACGCGGATGAACGCGCTAAGGGTCATTTCGGAATGGTTGAAACCCTTGCCCTTCTGCGCGACTCGCTTAAGGATAATGACATTCATGGCATTCGAAAGGCGATGGACGAACTGGATTTCCAGATGGATAAGACGACATCAAGTCAGTCCGTCCTTGGAGCCACCTACAACGCAGTTGACGAGACGTCCAAGCGTCTCGAGCTTAATAACGAGCTTACCCATGAAGACCTCTCTCGTCTGGAAGACGCGGACGTCTACAAGGCTACGACTGACTTTAAGAAATCTGAAGCTGTTTTACAAAGTACGCTGATGGCATCCAATAAGTTGCTTCAGCCGTCACTGCTAAACTTCTTGCAGTGACTCCAGAGACTAGCGCCAACTGCCAGGGAGGGTAAAAAGGTGCTTGTATTAACTAGAAAAGTGGGAGAAGGGATCGCCATCGGCGACGATATCAAGATCGTTGTGATGCAAATAAAAGGTAAACAAGTAAGGCTCGGCATCAAAGCGAGTGCAAGCACCGTGGTTCACCGCGAAGAAGTTTATCAAAGGATCCAGGACGAGAACCGTCAAGCATCCTACTCGCAGGTAGCAAGCGTAGATCAAGCTACCGATATTATGGAGGAAAATGAAGGAATTCCGATGCCTACCGGCTCGCCTTTCAAAAAAGTTGTTCGAGCCTCGAAAAAGGCCGATTCATAAAGACATCTTAGTCTATTCTTGTTGCCCTTTGGAACTTAGGTTAGACTAGTGACAGGTTCCCCAACATCGACTGAAAATTCCAAGGAGTAGGGCCTTGATAAAGGTGAAAACAACGCGCTTCGGCGAGATTGATATCGACGAAAAAGATGTGATCACCCTCCCTGCTGGCATCATTGGGTTTCCAGAGTTGAAGCAGTATGTGCTGCTTGATCACGATCAGGATTCCCCCTTCAAATGGTTGCAGGCATTGGAAGACGGCGCGATTGCGTTCGTTTTGATCAATCCTTTACTTTTCAAGCCGGATTACCTCGTCGAGGTCAATGAAGGTGAAGTTGGGGATTTGGAAATCGAGAATGAAGAAGATGCTGTCGTTTCCGTTATCATCACTATGCCAAGTGATCCGCAGAAAATGACCGCGAATCTTAAGGCGCCTGTGATCTTTAACCTGAAGAATCACAAGGGTCGTCAGATCATCTTGAATACTTCCGAATACACGACTCGTCACAATATTATGGAAGAAATGCGTAAGTATACGGCTTCCCCCAAGTCTGGCGAACTCGAAGCAACGATCGAGCAGGCCAAAGAGCAAATGGCCGAGAAGAACAAAAAGGCTGAAAAGAAGGGCTAATCCCGACTTTGCAGCTCTGTTCAGGTTCCGTGCTGTGTCATGATTGATTCATGATTTAGAGGGAAGTTCCGAGAGGGGCTTCCCTTTAATGTTGGTCGCTCGCGTCAGACGCATCGCTCACAAGTTTCGTCAGCCAACTGTTGTAGAGTCGGTGAATGTGCCAGAAGACGGCGTTCTTACGGCAGCTATGCAGGCGATGTTTATCGATCAAGCTCACGGGCCTTAGAAGTCGAATGCTGGAGCAGACGAAGGCTTCATCGAAGCGAGGCAGTTCTTCAATCGTCACGACCCGTTCGGTCACAGGAATCTTGGCGAGAGTCAGCAGTTCGATGATTCGGGCCCTTGTCACGCCCGGAAGGATGCCGCTGCTTATCGGTGCGGTCGCGATCTCCACGAGGTCGCCTTCCCGGCTTAGAAAGAAGATGTTCGCCGCGGCTGATTCGATCAGTTCGCCCTCTGGGCTTAGCCAGAGCAGATCGTCGTAACCTTCCTTAGCCGCTTCCATCGACAGACTGATGGCTGACAAGTAGTTGTTGGTCTTCGCCACGTCCTCGCGCTGATGGGCGGGGTGACGTCTGGTTTTAAGCTTCAATCCCTCGGCATCGGGGACGTATTGAGGAAAAGGCATGGATTTGTAATAGAGATAGCGTTCTGGCTTCATCGGGCCAGTGGGGATCAGAGGGCCACCGATCCCGCGGGAGACGACGAGGCGGATCTGGGCGTATTCCGCAGGCTCAAGACTGAGCATGTGGTCGATGTCAAAACGTAGAAGTTCATCGGACCATGGAACTGGGATTTCGTGAATCTGAGCGCTGCGACGCAATCTTTCCAGGTGGCGTTCAAAGTCGATCAGCACTCCAGCCTTAGCGGCAAAAACCTCATAAATGCAGTCGCCATAGAGGAAACCACGGTCAAGAGCCGGGATTACTGCCTGCAGTTCTGGGTGGATATGCCCGTTAATCATGACATAGGACGACATAGTTAGTCCTTGCGATTTAAGGGTGAGAGTGCTAGTCAAGGCAGTCCTCTCACTTATTGACTTAGTGATGGGCTGCCCGCCAATAGGAGTATGAATAGTATGGAAGTTTTAGCTTCCCCAACCCGCAAAGTCCATTTGATTTCTTTAGGCTGCGCTCGGAACCGAGCCGACTCTGAAGTTATGTTGGGTTCACTGATGTCGAACAATTATTCGATCACCGATGATGCAGAACAAGCGGATACGGTCGTGATCAACACCTGTGGCTTTATCGAATCCGCGAAGGCTGAAAGCGTTCAAACGATTCTGGAAGCGGCTGAACTTAAAAAATTGAACCCCAATCTCAAGGTCGTTGTCGCGGGTTGCCTGACTCAGCGTTACAAAGGCCAACTCGTGGAAGGTCTGCCGGAAGTCGACCTTTTCATCGGCACGGATGAATTTCCTAAGATCGCGGAATTCCTTGAACAGGATCTCCCCAAAGGATCGGTTCGCGCCCAACGCACGCACTACCTCTACGACGGCAGTCTCCCCAAGAAAAATACACTGACCTCATCTTCCGCTTACGTGAAAGTGGCCGAAGGCTGTCAGCATAACTGTTCGTTCTGTATTATTCCGGCGATTCGCGGTCAACTGCGTTCACGTCCCATTGCGAACGTGGTTCAGGAAGCCGAAGCTTTGGCTAAGGAAGGCGTGAAGGAACTTAACCTGATCGCGCAAGACCTCGCCGCCTACGGACGCGATTGGGGGTCCTCCGATCTTCTCGAGCTGTTGAAAGCTCTGGTGAAGGTTGAAGGCATCGAGTGGATTCGTCTGCTCTATGTTTATCCAGAAAATATCAGCGATGAATTCATCGAGTTCTTTGCGTCGCATCCAAAAATCGTAAAATATCTCGACATTCCCGTTCAGCATGCGAGCGACACGCTGCTGCAAAAGATGAATCGCGATATATCACGGGATGGTCTTCGCACAATTTTCGGAAAGCTCCGCGCATCCGTTCCGGGTCTGGCGATCCGAACTTCGGTGATGGTTGGATTTCCAGGCGAAACTGATGAAGATTTCCTCGAGCTCAAAGACTTTGTCGTAGAACAACGCTTTGATCATCTTGGCTGTTTTACCTATTCCCAGGAAGAGGGAACGGTCGCGGGTCGCATGAAGGATCAGATCGAAGAAGACATCAAGCTCGACCGCCAGGCAGAGATCATGGCGGTTCAACGTGGAATCTCAGCGGATCGTTTGATCGATTACGTTGGCAAGACCGTACAGGTCCTCATCAAAGGACTGTCCGATGAATCCGACCTTCTCGCTGAAGGCCGACTTTCGACCCAAGCTCCTGAAGTCGACGGTGTTGTTTATATCAACGATGGCGATTTCAAAACCGGTACCATTCAAAACGTTCTGATCACAGATTCGCATGACTACGATCTAGTGGGGCGAGTGGTCGACTGAGAGATGGGTGCGATTGCTCGGATTAAAAACGAGCCATCGTCCATTGTCCGGTCACGCCAGCGAAGGTATGCGTCGCAGGATCAAAGACCGGGCTGATGCGGAGCGGAGCTTTGTCTGCATCATTGAATGCGTAGGTCTGCGCATCTTCGAAGGTGCCAGCGACTGGCGAGAAGATCATGTAGGTCCCCATCAGGCTACCCGCTATGAATCCGACCGACGCACCGATTGCCACAAACTTCAAATTCTTGTCTGGTTTCGGCTGAAAGCTTAGGAGTGCGGCTCCAAAGGCTGCACCAAAAGCTGCGCCATAACCAGCGGTCACGAATAAATCTTGAAAGCGCTCTTCAGTCGTGATCATTTGAGCGTGGCAAGTACTTGACATAAAAGTAGAACTTAACGAGAGACCGACTAAAAGTAGAGCGCGCTTCATAGGTGGGTTACCTTTTCCTTTGAAATTTCTAAAGGAAGCTATAATTTAAGTTTACCAAGCCAGAGTGTTTTTGCCTAGAAAGCCGGTCACGAAGAGTGATTCATCAATTATTCTGGGTTTTTGGTGAGGTCGAATCTGCGGGCGTTGGGGATTGACAAGCCGGAAATAATCCCCTATGCAACCTAACGAGGAATAAGTTAATATGCACCTACGCAACGCGTTCCTACCGTTAGCACTAGATTTCACTTACGTTTTCAGTAAAAGTTTTCGAACGCCATAAACGGCGATTTATATTTTCAGCCAACCCATTGTTAAATTACCCACCGAAGAGAGCTAATCATGTCAGACAAGGAAAAGCCAGCAACGTTGACTACACGTGGCAAGAAGGCAGCGATTACCAAAATCGAGAAAGTCGATTCGGATGTTATTGCTCAGCCTGCAATCATCGAAGCCAGCGTCAACGTTCCGGCTCTTAACAGCACTGGCGGCCCCGTCGATATCAATTTGAAAGAGTTGAAGGAAAGAAAGATTTCTGACCTCAACAAACTGGCCCGTGACTTCGGTATCGAAGGCTCGAGCAGCATGAGAAAGCAGGACTTGATTTTTGCCCTCCTGCAGGGTCAGTCCGAACGTGGCGGTGTGATCTACGGTGAAGGCGTCCTTGAGACTCTACCGGACGGTTTTGGCTTCCTCCGTGCCCCTGACTACAACTATCTCCCAGGCCCAGATGATATATACGTGTCACCATCCCAAATACGTCGATTCAATCTACGTACCGGTGATACGGTTTCCGGACAGATTCGCCCTCCCAAAGACAGCGAGCGCTACTTTGCTTTGCTCAAAGTTGAGTCGGTCAATGGCGCAGCACCTGATCCAGGATTCGACAAGATCCTCTTCGACAATTTGACCCCGCTTTATCCGATGGAAAAGTTTAAGATGGAAGTATCCGCTTATAACTATTCCACACGTATAATCGATATTATGTGCCCGATCGGCAAAGGCCAGCGCGCCCTGATCGTCGCTCCTCCTCGTACGGGTAAAACCGTTCTTCTTCAAAACATCGCTCACTCGATCGAGAAGAACCATCCCGAAGCGATCCTGATCGTACTTCTAATCGACGAACGTCCTGAAGAAGTAACAGACATGGAGCGTTCGGTACGCGGTGAAGTTATCTCGTCGACTTTCGATGAGCCCGCTCAACGTCACGTTCAAGTTGCAGAAATGGTTATTGAGAAAGCAAAACGCCTCGTTGAGCATAAACACGACGTTGTCATTCTGCTCGACTCCATCACCCGTTTGGCCCGTGCTTACAACTCCGTTGTTCCTCCGTCTGGAAAAATCCTTTCCGGTGGTGTGGATTCAAACGCGTTGCACAAACCCAAGAGATTCTTTGGCGCGGCTCGTAACATTGAAGATGGCGGCTCTTTGACCATTATCGCGACAGCGTTGGTCGACACCGGCTCGAGAATGGACGAGGTTATCTTCGAAGAATTCAAAGGTACCGGTAACATGGAGCTCGTTCTCGACCGTAAGTTGTCTGAGAAACGCGTCTTCCCGGCAATGGACATTAACAAGTCAGGCACTCGAAAAGAAGAGTTGCTCTTGCCAAAAGATGTCCTGAACCGTATGTGGATACTGCGCAAATTGCTGCAGCCTTTGAACACGGTCGATGCGATGGAATTTCTGGTTACCAAACTAGAGAAAACTCAGACCAACGTAGAGTTCTTAGAATCAATGAATGGCTAAAACATAGCCCAGGGGATGTCGCGATTGGCGTGGTATCTAGGGCACGTGATCTGATAAGGATAATGAGATGAAAGAGAACATTCACCCTAAGTATGTTGAATCCCACGTACAGTGTGCTTGCGGAAGCAAATTCGTAACTCGTTCTGTTAAGAGTGAGATCATGGTTGAGATCTGCAGCCAATGCCACCCGTTCTTTACTGGTAAGCAAAAACTGATGGATACAGCTGGTCGTATCGAGAAATTCAAGAAGAAATACGCGCAGAAGTGAAATAAGCTGCGCTGGCTGAGTCTGAGGATCACTGCCATTAAGGTGAGGTCGCAGAGTTGGTAAAAGTCGAGCACGATTGCCCGAATTCCCTTTATAAAGGTGGATTTGGGCATTCTTCTTTTGGGCGATCGCATAATGCCGAAGAAAGCAGGACAATATGTACGATAAACTAGAGTCGATTGAGTTACGATTTGGTGAAATAGATAGCATCATGTCAAGGCAAGGTCTGAGTGGCGCGGAGCTGACGAAGCTCTCCCGAGAGCGCGCTAGTTATGCTGATATTGTCGAGGCATACCAGCTCTACAAGAAGACCAGGTCTGAACGGGACCAGGCCAAAGTCATGCTCAGTGAAGAACCCGATCAAGACATGCGCACGATGGCTAAAGAAGAGCTGGATTTTCTGGAAGAACAGGTGATCGAGCTTGAAAAGCGCATGCAGGTTCTTACCCTTCCCAAAGATCCCAACGACGACCGTAACATCATGCTTGAAGTCCGGGCTGGCACAGGCGGGGAGGAAGCCTCTCTTTTCGCGGCTGATCTCCTTCGCATGTATATGCGCTACGCCGAAGATCATCGCTGGAAAGTCGAACTTATGTCCTCGACCGAGTCTTCTACGGGAGGCTATCGCGAGGCAATTGTGCTCATCAGTGGTGAAAGTGTCTATCGCCGCATGAAGTTCGAATCGGGCGTACACCGAGTCCAGCGTGTGCCCGCCACGGAAGCCCAGGGCCGCATACATACCTCAGCCTGTACCGTTGCCGTACTACTTGAAGTTGAAGATATTGATGAAGTCCATATCGATCCCAAGGATCTTGAGATTACACTCTGTCGATCGTCGGGGGCGGGGGGACAGCACGTAAACACCACCGACTCCGCGGTGCGCATTGTGCATAAACCGACCGGTGTCGTGGTTGAATGTCAGGACGAACGCTCGCAGATCAAGAACAAAGAGCGGGCCATGAAAGTCTTGAGCAGCAGGCTTCTTGAGCGAGCACAGCGTGAGCAGCAGGACGCCATCAGTGCCGATCGAAAAAGCCAGGTTGGAAGCGGCGATCGAAGCGAACGCATCCGGACCTACAATTATCCACAAGGACGCTTGACGGATCATCGAATCAACCTCACCATCTACAAGCTGGCGGCGGTTATGGAAGGTGATTTGGACGAAGTTCTCGATGGACTGGCGACTGCGCATCAGACCGAACTGCTCAAGAGCGAGTTGGAGAAAACTCAGAGGATATAATTGATGAGCCAGGAAATTTGGACAATTAAAGACGTTCTCGCATGGTCGATCGGGTTTCTCCAAAAGTCCGGCAGCGAGAGCCCAAGGCTCGATGCAGAACTCTTATTGGCTGAAGCGCTGGAGTGCCGGCGACTGGATCTCTACCTCGAATACTCTAAACCGCTCGAACAGACCGAGCGTGATCGCTACAAGGATATGATTCGGCGCCGGGCTCAAGGCGAGCCTGTGGCCTATATTACGGGACGGCGAGATTTCTTTGGCCTAAGCTTTAACGTCTCAGCATCGACCCTCATTCCTCGTCCGGAAACGGAACATCTGATCGAACACATCCTCGAATCCACGAGCCGGGACAAAAACCAGGCCTTGAAGGTGCTCGACATCGGGACGGGAACCGGCTGTCTTGCCATCACACTCAAGCATCACCGCCCGAATTGGACGGTCGAAGCCTGGGATATCAGTTCGGATGCGCTGCTGATTGCGCAATCGAATGCGGCTAAGAATAATGTTGAAATAGAATTTCGAGATGTCGACGCTTTGGATCCAAAGGCTTGGGGAACCGGTCGTCAAAAATTTGACATTGTCGTGTCTAACCCTCCCTATATCGCTTCGAATGAAACCGAAGTGATGTCCCCGTCCGCTATCAAGTTTGAACCGCATAGCGCTCTATTTGCTGAGAAAAATGGCCTCGCGTTTTATGCGACCTTCGCCGCTCATCTTCCCGAAATTATGCAAGCGAACGGCAAAGTTTACCTTGAAATAGGCTATCAGCAGCGAGCTGAAGTATTCTCTTTATTAGAAGAAGCAGGATGGTCCGATTGTCTTTGTCACAAAGATTTGTCGGGTCATGATCGCGTCGTCGTAGCTACTCGACCCTAGGAATGCCAGGGAAAAATTAATGCCCGATTCGCTGCAAAGATCGCATGATTGGGAAGCCTTTAAACAACTCGTTAAAATCGTAGCGATGATGTTTCTGGGTGTTGCATGCGTCGCTTATCTCTACCGCCCTGTTCTACTCGGAGTGGTGACAAGTCTCATCATCGCTTATATCGCCAATCCCTTTGTCGATAGCGTTTGCGCGCGTTCACCCATCTCCCGCAAAAAAACGGTCGCTCTTATAATCATCCTTTCGGTGGCACTCATCAGTGCCGCTGCGATTTTGATTTTGCCATTTATCTACGAAGAAACACTTCACATCCTGCGCATGGTCCCGGATGCAATCGCTTATCTGGAAACTCTGTTGAAACCTTTCGCGAGCCGGCTCGCCAGCACGCGTCTCGTCCCGGAAGAGGCTGTCCAGGCAGGTTTGCGGCGACTCACAGCACTCCCTGAATTCCTCTCAGACTCCCGCGCCATGCAGCAGATTTTCATGCGCACACCGGTTGTAATTGAGTTGGTCTTCAACATGGCCATGATTCCGGCCTTCAGCTACATTCTTCTGGCCGAACTCGATCGTATTAAATTTCTCATAAAGAAATGCATTCCCGGTGAACTCCAGCCTTTGGGCCGAACTTTTATTTTCCAGGTAAACACAGTTTTGCGAGCGGTCGTGAAGGGCCAGTTCATCGTCGCGTTTTGTTTAAGTGCGCTTTATATGTTCGGCTTCACCGTGATCGGCGTCCCGTCCGGAATCGCGATTGGGGCTTTGGCGGGCGTGTGTCGAATCGTTCCCTATCTCGATATTTTCGTAGCTCTCCTTCTTTGTACTGTCGTCATCCTAACCCAGGGCATTGGCCTTGCGATCTTTATCGCTGCGATAATCGTGATAGGAATCGTTCAGGCTCTCGATGGAATGATCGTGACTCCACGGATTATCGGCGACCGGGCGGGACTGCATCCTATCGCCGTCATTGCCTCGGTGTATGCGTTTGGCAGCCAGTTTGGGTTGCTCGGTGTCTTACTTGCTGTTCCTGTAGTGGCGGCTACGGTCGTCGTTCTGAAGCTTAGCTGGCCCTACCTAAGTCAAAGCTACTTTTTCCGCAATATCGACTGAATCCGCGCAAACTCATCCGACATTTCCCTCCCCCAATCACTGCCTAACTGACAGCGTGATTCGCGCTTCGCCTCGAAGTCGTTCGAAGACTTTTCCTCGGGCAATCGAAGCCCTTTCTGGATCTATCCTTGGGAAACTTTGGGAAGTATGTTAATGGAAGTCTTTCCGTCCATGTTGATTAACAACATTCCGGGCTCTGTATAATGCTTGCAGAACATCGGACGTCACGAGATAAGGCTGTTTCGAGGACTATGAATTTGCTCAAACAACATAATGTTCCCCGGCATGTTGCAATTATTATGGATGGCAACGGACGTTGGGCAGAGCGTCAGGGTGAAGCGCGAGCGTTTGGGCACCATAGTGGAGCAACTCGGGTTCGTGAAGTTGTAGAAACTGCGGGCGAAATGGGCGTTAAATTTCTCACTCTCTACGCGTTTAGCGAAGAGAACTGGCGAAGGCCCGATGAAGAGGTGAACGCTCTTTTTGCTCTTCTCATCAGTTATCTGAAAGAAGAGGTCGAACGCCTTCACGAAAACGGCGTCCGCCTGAAAAGCATCGGAAATATCGACCGATTGCCAATCGACTGCCAGGAATGGCTTAAACACGTAGAAATTCGAACGGCAGACAATCAGGGTCTTACTCTGGTTCTTGCCCTCAGTTATGGTGCGCGCTCGGACATGGTCAGAGCGTGTCAGTCGATTGCAATGGATGTTCAGCGCGGACTCATCATTCCAAGTCAAATTGACGAAGCACTCATTCAAAGTCGGCTTAGTACGTCGATTTTACCAGAGCCTGATCTACTCATACGAACCAGCGGAGAACAGCGGCTTTCCAATTTTCTACTTTGGGAAATGGCCTACACTGAGTTTCATTTTACCAACGTCCATTGGCCTGACTTTTCTAAAGATGACTTCGCAGCAGCACTGGCTGTTTATTCCGAACGCGAAAGACGCTTTGGCGGTCTCATTTCCCCCTAATTCTCCTAAACGTCTATGAGGCGCGTATGCTAAAGACTCGCGTGATTACCGCTATTCTTGCTTTGATCCCCACGCTCTGGATCTTCCTTAAAGGTGACGCTCAGGTCATTACCATTTTTTTCACAGTCCTCGTCGGCATCAGCGCTTTTGAAATGGCATCTATGCTCTTTCCGGGGCTCTACAGTCGTTTTGGTGAAAAAAATGGATCAGTACCGCCCCAAACTCCCCAGTGGCCCCGCATTGTAACCATTTTATTATCTGTTTCCCTGTATGCTTCCTTAGTCTTCACAGAAAGCCATGTCATAGGTTACATAGGCCTTGCCCTGCTAGGAGCCATACTGGTCGGAGTATTTTCAGCTCCTTCAGTCGACCTGGCCTTTGCTAATGTGTCCGGCTTTCTTATGGGCATCGTTTATTCTGTGTTTCCCTGGATCGCGATTCTTGCTCTTTATCTCAAGGCGAATAACGCGACCTATGTGTTCTTCTTGTGTCTGGTTGTCTGGTGCGGTGATACCGGGGCGTACTTTACAGGTCGTGCGATCGGCAAGCATAAGCTGGCTCCGCGCATGTCTCCCAATAAAACTTGGGAAGGTGCGATTGGAGGCATCATGGCTTCATTGATCGGCGGATCCTGTTTGAGAATCTATTACGGGGAAGCTTTTATGAGCTGGCCCGTGGTCGTTCTATGCTGCGTGTTTGGAGGCGTTTTTGGTCAACTGGGTGACCTCACAGAATCGACGTTTAAACGCTTTTCTGGAGTAAAAGACTCGGGAAAAATCTTTCCGGGACATGGTGGATTTCTCGATCGTGTTGATGGCTTGCTCTTTGCGGCCCCTGTGATTTGGTTTATATTGTATCAATTTGGCAGTTAGTCCGAGGAGACGCATGACATGGAATTCCTAGCTCATCCGATCGTTGCTGTTGTCCTGTTGCTTGGAATCCTGGTTTTTGTCCATGAGTCAGGTCATTTCTTGATCGGCAAACTCTGTGGAATTCCGGTCGAAATCTTTTCTATTGGTTTCGGACCGGTCATCTTTGGCTTCCAGCGGAAAGAGACCCACTATCGGATCAGCGTTATCCCGCTCGGTGGATTCGTCAAGTTCTATGGCAGCCTTCCGTCCGAGGAGGTCCCGAGTTTCATCAAAGGCCGTGAATTTTACCGTGCGCCCATTGCCGCTCGTCTCGCCACCATATTTGCTGGACCCACGGCAAATATCATTCTAGCAATCCTGGTGTTTTCAGCGATGGTCATGCATGGCATCAAGCAGGCCCCGGCGATGATCGGCGAACTCATTCCTGGCAGTCCGGCTGAAAAAGGCGGCTTGCTCTTTGGTGACAAGGTCATTGCCATCAACGATAGAGAAATCGCTTCCTGGAAAGATCTTCAACGCATCATCAGTGACGCGCCCTCCAAAGAACTCAAAATCAAAGTCGATCGTCAGGGCAGCATCGTTGAAAAAACCGTCGCCACGGATTCCGTCGATGAAAAGGAAATGCCTGGTAAAAAAGGACGAATCGGCATTTCCCCCTACATTATCCCATCCGTATTCACGGTCGTGAATCCCGAGGGCTTTATCGCCAAACTTGGTGTGAAAACCGGGGAACGTGCGGTGAAGGCCCAATGGGATGGCAAGGAATATCCCCTTCTCTTCTGGCGCCAGTGGCTGCAATTCCTGGCTGATGTTTCGGCCAGCAGCGGCAGCAAAACCTTTGAGCTCACGCTGCAAAATTTTGATCCGCAAAAAGATGACGCAAAAGTTTCTGCCGCCCCCACCCGGGTCTTGCCCGTTGCCTTGCCTGCCGATTGGGTCTTCAATCCAGCGGAACAGGCCCAAAGCACAGGCCTGAGTCAAAGCCAGTTGACCTTCTCCAAGGTCGGCCCTGAAGTCGCAGAAAGCGTAAAAGTTAATGACAAACTCTTGAGCTGGAACCAAAAACCGATCAACAGTCTCTTCGAACTCGGTGAAGTTTCAAGCGACAACAGACAAGAAATCGTCAGCCTGGAACTGCTCAGGGACGGCAAGAAAATTTCACTTTCCGTGAAGATGAAGGCCGTCGAAGTTCAAAAGCTTGAAGGTAAAGTCACGATCTACACCCTGCCGGTGGAATATCTCGGAGGTTTCGTCCAACCGGAACTGGTGGAGGAAAAATTTAGCAATCCATTTCAGGCTCTGGTTTACGGCTCGAAAGAGACCTATGAGATGGTGAAGAATATCGGGAGCGCGTTGATCGGCCTTTTCACCGGTGAGATGCCGTTGACGACTTTGGGCGGCCCCATCGCGATTGCTAAAGCCGCGTCCGATTCTGTTCGTATTGGCTGGCAAGCTTACCTTAGTGCTCTGGCCATCATCAGTATCAACCTGGCTCTGATCAATCTGGTCCCGATTCCTATCCTGGATGGTGGACAGATCGTATTGATCGCCTCCGAAGCGGTGGTACGCCGCCCCGTTCGTGAGAAGACGATAGAAAACTATCAAAAAGTCGGATTTATTATGGTTCTCGCACTCATCGTCATCGCTACCTATAACGATGTTGGTCGCTTTTGGGCGTCTATGATGAAGGGCGTTGGATCAATGTTCTAAGGGGTGAGAATTGATTCTTTTAGTCGTCGACACCAGCCTCCAGGGCCTCACGGTTGGTCTCGTTCAGTTGGATGGCAAAGCCTTCGATATCCTTGAAATCTACGGTTCCAATCAACCACAGGAAGCCGCAGCGAGGCTTCCGGAACTGTGTCAGGGTCTGTTAAGCAAACAAAAATTATCATTGAGCGAAGTTACCGATCTCTTGATCAGCAAGGGGCCGGGATCATTTACCGGCATCAAAATCGGTCTGAGCTTCGCCTCAGGCTGGAAGCGGGCTGGCACTCCCATTAAGATCTGGGGCGTCAGTTCATTTCGCGCGCTTCTCAAGCAGCTGCCCGATGTCCATACACTGGTTTTGCCTGCGACTCAGACGGCAGGTTATTTCACACATCGTGACCAAATTTCACCGTCTTCGTCCTCACGATTTGGTGTCTTCGACCTCAGTCATTCGGCGGTGATTTCGATTATCGATTCCGGTACCGAAGGTCTGACGCCCATGCAGCCCAAGGATCTTGGACAGGTTTCAATACTTGGCCGTTGGCCTCGTGTTGAGGAATGGCTAAGTGCCCAGGGTTCGAAGTGGAATACCCTTGATACGGAGGGCCTTCATCACAGTATCGTCTCTTCGATGGTCGAGGACTTCGTTGCAAATTCAGACCAGCTAAGCGAAGGTAATTTGGTGCCTATTTATCTTAGAAAGTCGGCCCCCGAAGAGAAGTTGGATTCTGCGAAGGCAAAAAACTGAAACCTCGGTGGATTTGACGTATAGGGCCCAGGTATCCTTAAGCGCACAATAGATATCTATCGCAAGATTTAGGAAAAACACCATGAAGAGTATCGAAACGAGACGACGTTTAGGTGGCGCCATTTACATCCTTCCCAACCTGATTACGACCGGAAACCTGTTTTTCGGTTTTTTCTCTATTGTTAAAAGTTTGCAGGGTGATTTTGCTTGGGCCTCTGTCGCTATCCTTCTCGCAGCTATCTTTGATGTCCTTGACGGACGCGTGGCGAGAATGACGAAGAGCACGAGTGAGTTTGGTGTTCAGTACGATTCGCTTTGCGATCTCATGTCCTTTGGTTTGGCTCCCGCGCTCCTTATGTACCAGGCAGGGCTCCACGATGCAGGCCGACTCGGATGGATTATCTGCTTTATGTTTCTGGCCGCCGGTGCCCTTCGCCTAGCCCGTTTTAACGTTCAGTCTTCAATCGGCAAAGCCTCCGGGGATTTTACCGGCCTTCCCATTCCAATGGCCGCCGCAGTCGTTGCCTGCTTTGTCGCTCTTTGGCAGGATTTTGAGAAATCGACCAACGAATACCAAATTCTCTATTGGATCGAAAACGTATTCAAGAACCCAGAGTTCCGTCTTTGGTTCTTTGCCATAACAGGCTTCCTTTTGGCCGTGGCCATGGTCGCTAATGTTTCCTATCGTTCCCACAAGACTCTTAAAATTACTGGAATTAAGCCATTTCGACTGCTAGTCTTGGGTGTCCTCATCGTTGCATTGATCGCCATTCAACCTCAGTTGTTTGGTTTTCTGATATTCTTTGGATATGCGATGAGCGGTCCAATCGAATGGCTCTTTGGCTGGACCAAACTCGTGGATGACGATGACATCTTCGAAGCTGATGCTGCTGGCAACAATATTGATTCATGACTCGTAGTCTGTCGTTCGCTACAGCTCGGGTCAAAAAAAGGGCAAGACATGAAGCTAGGTCTGCGAAAAGGAAAGTCTTTGTTGGTAGCTGCTCTGTTTGGAATGGCAGCGAATTCCGCCCATCCAGCTTACGCTCTTGCTCAAGACGCAGACACTAACCAGGGAGACGAGGCGCCTCCTCCGACGTCAGCTCTTCCTTTGAGCGACGAAATTCAGGACGAGCCGAACCCGACCTTGGAGGCTCAAGATACTCCCGCCCCGAATCCGACTCCTGACTCAGAATCAGTCGAAGAGAAGAAAGAAGAAATGGTCACCGAAAGTCCCGAACCGAATGCGGCAGAGGCTAAAACGGAGTCACCTCTTTTGGAGTCAGACACGAGCTATGTTCGCCGTCGTCCTTCTAGTATTTTTGCCTTCGGTCTGGGCCAGGTTCAAGAAATGGGCGAATACAATCACTATGAGCGTCTTTATGGCGCTAAAGGAAAGATGGGTTACCTGCAAACAGGTTACTACGTCTATACGTACGGGGTGGACATCGGTTTTAGTGCCAAGTTTGGTTACTACCACGACAACGGTCATCCCTTGACCTCCCTTTCGAATCTGGACGTTCCAGTGAAAGGAAACCTCCCCGATACGGCTGTCATCGATCCCAAACAAAATATCGAACTTACGCTGATTCCCGTACAAGCCCTTCTGGAACTGGCTTATAGTCCATTTCCAGTCAGCCGTAGAATCGTGTTTCGAGGCTGGACAGGACCTGAGTTCCTCTTTGTTCAGGAAGCCCTAAAGCCGAATCTTCCGGACAACCAAACGGCACCCGATGGGACGTCTCTGGTCTCCAAAGGTTGGAATCAGGGAATGGTGACAGGCGCGATGGTTTCGATTTCCATCAATGGTATCGAGTCGCGCTCGGACTATGCACTGAAAGCCATCGGCGTGGATCGACTTTATATCAGTCCCTTCGTAGAAATTGTGAAGACCACTAACGATAAAATGGGTAACTACGATCGAAAAGTCTATGGAATCAATCTCAGCTTCGAAGGACTCCGCTAACAGCGAGAGTCTCTCAAAATTTTACACCTACCGAATCGATCTTAATTTCATCGGTACAGAATTCAATGGCTGGCAAAGTCAGCCAAGCGGCAACACGATTCAAGACGCGCTTGAGCGTGCACTTGCCGTTGCTTTACGCAAAAAGCTTCGAGTTCTGGGGGCATCGCGCACCGACACAGGCGTTCATGCGGAGCACCAGGTCGCAACCTTTCGGGTCGATGAAGAAATCGATTGCCCGCGGGTCTTTCGTTCCCTTCAGGCGCTCGTACCTCCCTCGATCGGCATTTTGAGTCTTGCACCTGTTTCCACCGACTTCCATCCCATCGTCCACGCGTTTGCGAAACTTTATCGTTATCGAATTTGGCTGGGACCAGGCACCAACACCTTTATCAGGCCCTTTTCCTGGTCTATCCCCTACGCCCTTGATACCGATGCCATGAAGCTCGCAGGCGATCGTTTTATCGGCCGGCATCATTTCAAAAGTTTTGCTGCCATTGATAACGGCTCCAAAACTTTTGATCGCACGATATTCGATATGAAATGGGTTCATAAAGGCAACGGCTTGTTTGAGCTCTACATACTCGGCGAAGGTTTTCTTAAACAAATGGTGAGAAACCTCGTCGGAACTCTCGCCGAGGTCGGCCAAGGCAAAAGAAAGCCCGAGGATATGCCCGAAATTCTCAAGGCCGCAGATCGCCGAGCGGCTGGTATGACTGCACCTGCAGGCGGATTAAGCTTGGTGAAAATCTATTACGAACCCACGACTGAGATCGATCCACGTTTTCTATCGACGCATGCTGAATTTTCCTTTGTCTTTCCTTCGACTTGATTCCCCGCACCGCAATCTTATTTTGACTGTTTATCCTTATTCGCTCAGCATATAATACCGAAGATTCCTAGCCCGTAAGTCCATGGTCGGCTCTGGGGGTATTTGGCAAAACTTCAAGAATGCTGAGCGGAAAGATAGGGTGTATCTATGCGGTCAAGCCGTTTTGTGATCGGGTCTATTTTAGTCTCTTTGGTCAGTGTAGCCTGTGCCCACAAAGGGTCTGACAAGGCCTCAATGACGAATCCCTCCACCGGCGAAGTAGTCAAGAAAGTCGACTCCGACGTTCCTTCTGAGTTTTGGTCCCCTGAACGAAAAAAAGCCAATGCGTCATTTTATTATCTCGCAGGTGAATATGAGTTGATGAATCGCAATGCGGCTGGCGCTGCGAAGCTGTTTGAAACGGCTTACGCGATGGAGCCAAATGCTTTCATCGGTGCCAAACTCATTGAAACCAAGGCTCAATCCAATTTCGACGAAGGGCTTGCGTTGGCGAAAAAGATGTCGCTGCTCTATCCGCACAATAGCGAAATCCAATTGTCCTACGGTAGACTTCTAGCCGCTAAGGGCGATTTGAAAGAAGCCGAAACCTATTTGAAAAACGCCGTGCGCATGCGTCCGGAAAATCTTGAAAGCAGCGTTCTGCTCATCCAGCTCCTCCAGGCCCAAAACAAAAACAAGGAAGCGATCGTCGTCGCCAAATCGATGGTTGAAACCAACGGTGACTTCGTTGAAGGCTGGGCGCTGCTCGCGCGACTCTACCTCGTGAACAACCAACCGCAGAATGCGATCGCCCCTGCCCGCAAAGCCTATGATTTGAACAATAATGATGCTGAGAAAATCCATCTTCTCGCTGTCAGTCTCCTACTTGGCAAACAGGTCAAACCCTCTCTGGTTTACTTCGACTCTCTGATCAGAGCCGAACATTTTTCGGACGATTCTATCGAAAAGATGCTCAAGCTCTATGAAGAGATCGGTGCGAACAAAACTTTTATTGGCGCTTTTCAAAAAGCGGATAAGGATACGGGCAAAAAAAGCGATGGCCTGAGCTTTCAGTTGGCGGTCCTGGAATGGGGTAAGCAGAACTTCAAAGATTCCTCACAAATTCTCAAAGAGCTGGCCAATCGTTATCCACAAAATGAGCGCCTGGCCTACCTCCTCGGACTGACTCAGGAGAAGAACGGCCAAGCGGATGACGCCCTCGCCACTTACCTCAAATTCGATGTGAAGGCGGATCTTTATGCCGTCACGCGCGTCAGGGCCTTTGACCTTCTCAAGCGTCTGGGACGCAATGAAGAAGCGATCAAGGTGGCCATGGAAGTCATCGATTCAAAAAGCGATCAGGCGGTTGCCTTCTATTCGCTTGCCTCGAATCTGTTGAGCAACGAAGGTAAAAATGATGAAGCCATCGCCCTGGTCAATAAAGGCCTTGTGGATGACCCTGCGAACGTCGAACTTTTGTTTTTGAAAGCAGTCTTCTTTGAGAAAGCCCAAAAGCTTGATGAAAGTATCGCGACGCTCAAAGAGGTTCTGAAGAGGGACCCCAAGCATGCGAGCGCTCTCAATTACCTCGGATACATGTATGCTGAGCGCAATATTCATCTGGAAGAGGCGGAAGGATACATCAAGCGGGCCCTCGACGAGAAACCAGAGAATGGTTTCTATCTTGATTCGCTCGGCTGGGTCTACTATCAGCAAAAACGCTATAAGGAAGCGATCGTAATCCTCGAGAAAGCCTTTCAGATCACCAATAGCGATCCCACTATCTCCGAGCATTTGGGTGATGCGTATTCTGCATCGGGTGACAATCAAAAGGCCCTCGCAGCCTATAAAATCGTGCTCGACACCTCAAAAGAACCGAAAGACCTGGAAAGGGTTAAGGTAAAATATGAAATGGCGAAGTCTGCGGAATAGCGGAACACTTTTTATCTCTTTCAGTTTAGCGGCCTGTGCGACGACTCAGTCGTACAAGCCGGTGCAGCTGCCCGCTTTCGCCGGAGCTTATTTCAGCGAGTGCACGGGTAATGATGGGAGTGTTTCCATCGAAATGTTTTCCGAAGGTAAAGTTCAGCAGATCTTTGACGCCGATTGGACATCGGATGCAAACGGGGACTTCGGACTCGCGAGTTATTCCCCTCTCGGCCAGACTCTTTTTCAAATCGATTTCGTACAAAAGCAAGATAGTTTTAAGCAATCGGGAAAACCATTACCGGCTTTGGAGAAACTGGCTGTCGGCAAACACAAGATCGTGAGTCTCGATGGTCACGAAATCGGCCTCCGCAGCGACGAAGTCGCATGCTTTCTCAATCATAAAATACCCCAGCGCTGGCTCAAGAAAATTGTGGCAGAAACCGTCACTGCCAACGAAATTCAATATACCGTGGTCGATAGCGATCGAACGATAAGGCTGTCACTGAATAAACATGGCAATCGAAGTGAGGAATATTGGAAGGCTGATATCAACTGGAGTCTCTATTGGGGCTTCAAGAAGATGTCTCTTGCGGTTCGTCTGTTGCGGGGCGAGCAGGCTTTGGTTCTCCATTCCGATCAATTCGACAAAGTTGATTGCCGCATTGTATCTCAAGAGGAATAGCCGTGAACTTGCTTCTTGATCTTGAGAAGAACGAATATATCAGTCAGACCAATGTCCGTATTATCGAAAAATACTGCGGCCGCTGGTCTGTGAGCGCCTATCATGCCCTTCTGCAGACTCACATGCTGACCGAACATGATTTAGCCGATGCGATTGCCGAAACCTACAATATCGATCGCGTGTATAGCTTCGATAAAAACGATATCGACCTTTCGATTCTGCGTAAGGTTTCCTATGCGGATGCCCTGCGTTATCAATGCTGCGCGCCGCATCGCGACGAAAAAGGCAGCTACCTCGTTTATATCGTCGACCCGACCAATCCCAGTCTGATGGCCTTTCTCGCACAGAATCTGGATGGCTTTCGACTCGTCGTTGTCGATTTAACGCTTATTTCGCGAAGTATTGAAGAAGCCTACCCGCTGGAGCTTCAGCTGCCTTCGCTCGAAAATCTCGAGGCTCGGATAAAATGACCAAAATAGTTTTGACAGGTGGCGGTACCGCCGGCCACGTGATGCCTCATATCGCAATGCTTCCTGCCTACCGAAAACTCGGTTGGGATCTCTCCTATATCGGTTCGCATGGCATCGAAAAATCTTTGATCGAAAAAGAAAAGCTGCCTTATTATACGATTCAAACAGGCAAGCTCAGACGGTACTTCTCTCTGCAAAATTTCACGGACCTGTTTCGCATCGGCTGGGGCTTCGTTCAATCGATCTACCTCCTCGGCAAACTCAAGCCTGACCTGGTCTTTAGCAAAGGCGGTTTTGTCAGCGTGCCTGTTGCTTTTGCCGCTTGGCTGCTACGCATTCCGGTCGTATCCCATGAATCGGATCTTACGCCCGGACTGGCGAATCGCCTAATCGCGCCCTTCTGCCGGTTTCTCTTTTACGCCTTCCCCGACACCAAGGCCTATATTAAAGCCCAGGAGAGCGCTGAAGCAGGTATTCCGGTTCGCCCTTCCCTCTTTCAAGGGGATCGTGTTCGCGGCCTTCAGCGCCTGGATTTCAAAAATGGAATACCGGTTCTGCTTGTAATGGGAGGGAGTCTCGGTGCGGAAAGAATCAATAAGGGTCTGCAGGAGATCCTGCCAGAACTTCTTTTGCATTGGCAGGTCGTGCATCTGACCGGTAAAGGTAAAAGCATCGGCTTCAACCATCCCCGCTATCGAGCCTTCGAATACGTCAACGAAGGTCTGGAAGATATCTTTGCCTGCAGCGATGCTGTGATCAGCCGCGCTGGAGCGAACTCGCTTTTCGAACTGAAAGCATTGCGCAAACCTATGCTTCTCATACCGCTTGAAATTGGCAGTCGAGGCGATCAGTTGCATAACGCAAGGTCGTTTGCCAAGCAGGGTTGGGCGATGGTTTTGAGTGAGAAGGATTTGACTGCGGAGACTTTGAAGAGTCATCTCAAACTCTTGACTGAAAACTCGGGGCAATTAATCCAGACGATGTCTCAGTCGCAAGTTCAAGATGATGGCGGGGAAGGGATAATTTCGACTCTGCAGGGCCTTCTAAAGAAGAAATGAGACTTTCGCGAGAGAGACTTGAATCTTCTGGTCCCAATAGCTCTGCTCCAGTCCGATCTGAACGAAAGGCGTAAAGGGGCTGATATTAAGTCCCCATGAGTAGACTGTCCGTCTCTCCTTCCATTCGGGAAGGTCGGTTTCAAGCAGCGTGAGGAATTCATCCTTCGCCTGAGTTTTGCCCTTTTCCCACTGTTCGCTCACGCTTGCCGAGAGAATTACGTAACGAATGATACCGTAGCTGAAACCAAATTCAGCGGAATCGGTCGTCAGTTCTTTCACTTCATGATAATTGCTGAGCATGCTGTGACTGATGCGAAGCGCGATGGAAGGCATCTGAAAACCTTCAAAGAGAGTCCATTGCATATGAACTCCACCCTGCATGGATTTTTTGCCTTCTAACACCGACAGGGATGCTCCAAAATCCACAGGCCAAGGCGTTCCCTTACCGATGAAGATGCGAGCCTTTGGTTGCTCCAATTCCGAGAATTCCTGGCTATCGTCTTTCTGGGTCGGAATGGGTGCTATTGCCCCAATTCCCAAATGAAGACCATAGGAACCCTTGGAATGAAAACCTTCAGTAGGGCTATAATAATTGAGTTGTGACCAGGCAGCCTGTTTACGTTCAAAGCTTGAACTTTTCTCAGCGGCAAGCGATTCTAGGCTGCTCAAGCTGACGATAAAGACGCTCGACCCGGTTAGGGTCAATTTCCGCAGTTTTCTAGTGCTGAATTCCATAAACTTTTTCCAAAGTACTAAAATTTATGCGTGTTGCTTTTCTAGATCATTATGACAGCTTCAGTTTTAACCTGATAGACCGCTTGTTCTCTGACGCTGACATGGAGCTTGTGTACATCCCTTTCGACGACAGGGATGCCGTACAAAATCTTATGCGCTCTCCTCTTCCTCTTGTGGTATCTCCGGGGCCAAAGAGGCCAGAAGTCTTGCCTGACACGCTTTCCCTGATGCGCATACTTCTCGGCAAGGCACCCATACTCGGTGTTTGTCTCGGTCATCAATGTTTAGGACATATTCTGGGCGGGAAGATCGGCAAAGCGATAAACCCTTTCCACGGCTCTACTCAACTGGTTCATACAGTTGGTGAAAACAATATTATTCACAGGTTTTCCACAACCTTCAACGTCGCCCGTTACAACTCACTTATCGTCGAGCGGGCCAGTCTTCCCCGCGAATGGGTTTGGGCGGTCAGCGAAGGGGGCGAGGTGGAAGGAATTGCCTGGCATGAGGGACGTTGGCCCGCAATCGGTGTCCAATATCACCCCGAATCCTTCCTCTCGGAGAAGCAGGAACCTCTTTGGCAACTCTGGCGGGAGCTGGTGCACAGCTACTACGGGGATCTTGAAATCGAAACGGAAGTCTAAACGAAAGAAAACGCGACACCTTCTCAGGTATCGCGTTTTTCTTATACAGAGTATTTTGAAGGCCTAAATTTCCGCGATCGCGCCTTTGCCAATACCTTCAAAGCATTTCACTTTGATCGGACCGCCGATTTCAATGCCTTCATTGGCAATCAACTTCGCCAATTCGTAAGCAATCGACTCAATGCTGGTTTCGTCTTCAACGAGGAAGACTCGATTGGCAGGAACAGTCGCTTCGTAGTCGCCTAGCGATGCTTTGTAGGAGATCGTCAAAGGATTCGTGTTATCCGCACGGGTACCGGACTTGATGCCAGCAGGAGGGTTCACTAATTGCGTGAGGGAAGCGATATGTACGACGGAACCCAGCACTTCGTGGGCCAGCCATTGCTCAAGATCGTGACGACGTTCGTCCGCAACCTGAACTTCTATAAGACTTCGGTGACCGTGAAAAAGACGCTGGCAAAGGCCTTCGTGACCTGTGATGCCGTGGCTGTAACGAAAAAATGATTGTCCACTCACGACTTCTTCTTTGCGCAGGTGAACTTCAACCGAGCTGATTTCCTCAGGCAAACGGTGACGAATCAAGCGCGAGCATTCCGCTTCGATAATCTCGCGCGTCACTTGCATGGCACGCATAGGATAAACGGCACCTTTGGGACAAAGGTAAGACCAGTCCGAGTTCACGCCAGTTAAGCGGCTCTTCGCCTGAAGGCGCCAAAGTTCGCCACGCTCAGTCTCCTGATAGTGAACCAGCTTCGATTGGGCTGGAATAACGAGTGTGTGATCGACGGTCGATTTTAGAACCTGCTTAACGAGTTTCTTTAAGAGGCTAAAATCATATACAAAACCGTTAGCATCCAACAGACCGGCAACGGTGATGTCCACGGACCACGACTGACCCACAACGCCGACTGACGGATCGAAAATCGCGCAATCGATCTTGTCGATATCGTTAATAAAGAGTCGACCGTAGCGTTCTTTGCTCTCTTGGTGAGCAGCCTTGTCTTCCATAGTACACCGCCAGATTTTATAGGAGTAAACCGATTTATAGACACGGAGAAACGGGGTTGCGGACTTTGGTTCTCCACTCTATAACAATTGCTTCAAGCACCCTTGACGCGGGAGCATCATGTATAAAGAATCTCCCGCTGAAATTCAAGAATCACTAAAGGAAAAATCCCATGAGCCGTGAGGTACGTGTACGAATCGCCCCCTCTCCCACCGGTGATCCGCATGTTGGGACAGCTTATACCGCCTTGTTTAACTACGTTTTCGCAAAGAAGAACAAGGGTAAGTTTATTGTTCGCATCGAAGACACGGATCAATCCCGAGCTAAGTCATCCAGTGAGGACATGATTCTCACCAGCCTCAAATGGCTTGGTCTAAAATGGGATGAAGGTCCTGATGTTGGCGGAGAGTTCGGCCCTTACAAGCAGTCCGAGCGTCTCCCTATATATAAAGAGTATTCACAGAAGCTTATCGACAACGGTACGGCTTACCACTGCTTTTGTACCGCCGAGCGCCTCGATACTGTGAGAGCTCAGCAAAAAGCCGAAGGTTTGACCACGCGTTATGACGGTCATTGCCGGACTCTGGCAGCAGACGATGTGAAAAAGAGAATCGCAGCTAGCGAAAAAAATGTCATTCGACTCAAAGTTCCGACCACAGGAACCGTGAAGTTCGAAGATCATTTGCGCGGCGAGCTTGAATTCGATGTCGATCGTGTCGACGATCAGGTTTTGATGAAAACCGACGGTTTTCCGACTTACCATCTGGCGAATGTCGTCGATGACTATCTTATGAAGATCTCGCATGTCATCCGTGCTGAAGAATGGATTTCTTCGACGCCGAAACATGTTTTGCTTTATCGAGCCTTTGGTTGGGAAGCTCCGGTGTTCTGTCACCTTCCCCTGCTTCGCAATGCCGATAAATCAAAAATCTCCAAACGCAAAAACCCCGTGTCCCTGTCCTACTACAAGCGCGCGGGTATTCTGCCCCAAACCCTGGTGAACTACCTGGGTATGATGGGCTGGAGCTTTGGTGACGACAAAGAGATGTTCAGTCTCGACGAGATGATCGAAGTCTTCGATCTGAAAAAGATCTCGCTCGGTGGACCGGTTTTCGATTTGGCCAAACTCACCTGGCTCAATCAACATTATATCCAAAAGCTTTCGCCGGATCATTTCGTGGATTACATCCGTGATGAGATCTTCAGCAAACACTACTTGCTCGCTCTGAGGCCCTTGCTTCAGGACCGCATGTCGCGTTTTGAGCAATTTGTCGACAATTTCAGCTTCTTCTTCAACGGTCCTCTCAACTATCAGGGCATCGATATTCTGCCGAAAGGCAAAGAGGTCGCGTCCATGCAATTGATGTTGAATGAATTGGTTGAGCAGCTCGATGAACTCTACGACTGGAATCATTCAGCGATTCACGACCTTCTCAATGCGCATCGCGAGAAGATCGGCTGGAAGCCAAAAGATTATTTCATGAGCGTGCGTTTAATTGCGACCGGACGCAAAGACTCGCCGCCATTGGCCGAGTCCCTGGAGCAGATCGGTCGGGAGATGGTGCGGTTTAGAATTCGCAATTATCTGGATACATCGCTCGGGAAATGATCGCCGGTTGGCAATCTTACTGCAGAAGTTCGATAAGTTGATTTCTTGAAAATGCTTTGAAGACCTCTTCATCGCGATCCATAAACTTCTCAAAGAGTTGTTGTTTGGAGGCGATAAGGAGGTCAATTTTTTCTTCCAATGTTCCGCGTGTGACCATTTTGAGAACCTGAACGTTCTTATTCTGGCCGATACGATACACACGGTCTGTCGCCTGGTTTTCCTTACTCGCGTTCCACCAGCGATCGTAATGAATCACGACCGAAGCCGCAGTCAGATCGATACCGACACCACCCGCAAGGAGTGAGGCGATGAAGATCTTGCACTCAGGATCCGTTTGGAAACGTTCGATGACCTTACCGCGATTCTTGGTCTGACCCGTTAGCACTTCATGGTTTACATTTTGAGTCTTGAGATAGCTGCTGATAATCTTGATCATCCCAACATACTGGCTGTAGATGACTACCTTGTGGCCTGACTCGAGGGCTTCAGCCAAAATCTCTTTCAGAGATTCAAACTTACCACTCTCAAGGGTCGTATAATCTCCATCCTTCAGCAAAGCAGGGTGATTGCAGATCTGTTTCAACAGAGTCAGAATCGCAAAGATATGAAGGAAAGGCACAGGTGATTCATTGTTCTTCAGAGTTTCAACCAAAGGCTTGGCCTTGAGATCAAGAACTTCCTTATAGAGCTTCACTTGAGCTGCTGACAATCCGCAGTGGCGGATATCTTCCACTTTTTCCGGAAGGTCGTGAAGAACGAGGGCTTTGGTCCGGCGCATTTTGAAAGGGTGAATCAGCTTCTGCAAGGCCAGCTCAATCTCAGGTTCGGCGCCTTTGCCGATCGGAGTGATGAAGTTCTTACGGAAGTATTCATCCGATCCAAGAAAACCCGGTACCAGGAAGTCAAAGAGGTTCTTCATCTCGCCCAAATGGTTCTCGATCGGAGTACCAGTCAAACAAAGTCGAATATCAGCATGCATCATACAGACGGCTTGATAAGTCGCTGTATCCTGGTTCTTCACAAAGTGCGCTTCATCAAGGATCACGGCGTCCCAATGCATGGCGGAGAGTTGCTGAATATCGCGCAACATAACGCCGTAGCTCGTGATCATGAGGTCATGATCTTCCATCATTTTCTTAATGTTCTGACTGCGTTTGGGACCGTGGTGCTTCAGGACGTTGAGGTTCGGACAGAAGTCACGGACCTTGTCTTCCCAGTGATCCAAGACTGTCGTCGGTGCGATGGCGATGAACTTGGCGCCTGGCTTTTTCTTTTGAATGGCAGAGAGAAGACCCATCGCCTGGTGAGTCTTGCCAAGGCCCATCTCATCAGCAAGAAGGCCATGCAGTTGGTTCTCGTAGAGCCACCACATCCATTGTACGCCGTGGTACTGGTACTCGCGCAGTTTAAGCTTGGTGTGCGAAAGACTCGGAACTTTCGTATCGTTATTGAATTCGAGTTTGCTTCGAATCTGATTGAGGAGCTTTTTGCTGCCTACGAACTGATCGAAGTCCCCAACCGCCGCCTTAAGGCGCAGAAGGCCCATGGCGTTAACTTTGAGGTATTGGCCTGACTCATCAGTCTGCCAGTTATGTTCCTTGACGAAATCCGGGATCTTGACCCATTTCTCGCCCTGTTTGATGTAGTTTCTTTTACGCTTTTTAAACTGACTCACAAGGTCGAGCATGGAGATCGAGGACTCGGCACTCTGATAGCGCGGGTCGAGATAGAACCAGCCGTCTTCCTGCTTGTGAATATGGATTTCACTGAGCTTGGGTGCGTTCTCAATGACAGCGGACTTCAATGAGTTATCGAGGAAGATCGGGCCTTGGCTGAGATATTCGGAGAATCCGTCCTGAATCAGTTGGGCCGAGGCATCTTCATTGAAGACTTTGCGAACGGCGAGGTCGTTCCAGCTCTCGCTGACATCGTGGCTGGCAATCGGCCAATAGCCCCGTTCCGGTAGAAAGAAGAATTCCCGACCGATGTATTTTTGAGCGGCCTTATAGGAAATAAATTCGAAATGGCCTTCTTTGCCTTCCGGCTCTGTGCGCGAGAGCATTCGATGCAGTTCGGGAAAGCTCGAGACTCCTTCCGGATACTCCGCTTTCAACTTCGCTAATTGCATAGCCGTATGAGGAATCGCGATGACGCGCTCCGCCACGAGCTTTTCATCACCTTCCTGGTAGATGCGGGTGCCTCGCGAAACGAGTTGGGGAAAGATCTTGAGCTTTCGAACATCTTCATCAGCCATGGGAAGCTTGGGATGGCTTTGTAAGAATTTTGCCGCCTCATCCAGACCGAGATGATAATTCGTGTGTTCCCCGGCTTTAATTTCCAGCCGAACCTTCATCGTCGGACCATTGGCCATCAGACGGACGTATTGAATGCTGCCTTTGAGGTGGCTCAAAATGGTCTGAGCGGCCCCGTCGGATTTTTCCTTCTTTTTGGCTTCGTCTTCACCCGCGGCGGCTTTTTTCTTCTTTGGAGAAATAGGCTGCTTGAGAGGCATCTTGGTGTCGAGGTTCGCGAGGAGTTCCGAACGCTCGCGATCGATACAGATCATAAACGCCGCAAGATGTTCGCAGTAAACGCCGCTTGTGCGGTTTTTACGGCAGGTACATTCGATCCATTGGATGCAATGGCCATTGGGGTGTATTTTTAGACGAGCTTCTTCGCCACGTGGCCCGCCAGCAGAGACCTTGGCAGTCACAAGACCATGCATAGAACGCAAGGCTTCCACTCGACCCGAGGTATAAATATCGAGTCCGTAGAGCCAGTCTTCTTCGTCAACATGATCGTAGAAGAATTCTAAGATATTTTTCTTCACAGTGTAGGACCTACCAAGAAGGTGCTGCTGGGGCCGCGTCAGCCCCTAGTATAGCACAGACTGAACCAACGCGCGGAAATGCCAATAATCTGAAAGTTTGAGGGCTAAGAATTCTAGGACCTAGACGTCAAAATGATTATATATCAAAAAATATCAGGAGCTTATAGGCCTATCTCCAGAATGTCCTCAAGACAGGACCATCTTCACCGATAGATCCCCCAATGCGGTTCGATTTAAAGCGGCTTAATTGGTAGCGATCGAGGATTGGCAGTGAGTCTTGCACGGAAAGATGTTTTTCAAGCATCGAAGATCTTAATCGACTTTCTTAGAGATTTTACATCTTTAAGTGAGCAGCAATTGCTGTCGACCAAAGATATGCTCGAAGGCGTCGTCAGCCAGGTGATGGCGTCGATGATGAAGATGAGCGACGAATCCTCTCACAAGAAAGTAGAGGCCAGCGAAGTTCTCATCAAAGACTTCAACTCAGGGGCCTTTGTCTCCTCCTCAGCCAGTGCTGTGGAGAAAAAAGAGGCAGCTCAACCAGACGCCGATCGTGCTGACAATCGCAAAGTGATTCTCGGGTCGAAGTTGCTTCGAAGCAGCGGCGTACTCTCGAAACATCTCGAAGCCATCTCGATGCTGGATACAAATCTGCAGAAAGTGCTTTCTGATGTAATGGGTTCTGTGTCGGTCGACGATATTATCGCGCAAAGACTTGGACATGTGATTCAGTCTTTACAAACTCTGCAAAGAGCTTTGGCGCAATTTCTCCTCGACTACAAAACGGAGTGCAGCCCTGAGCGGGTGAAGCTACTTCGCAACAAAGTCCTCACGGAAGTCTATCTGAGCTACAGCTCAGAAGAGGAAAAAGAAGTCTTCCATAAAATATTCGGATATCCAAGGCAGAAGAGTAAAGCATCACAAACTAAAATGAAATGAAGGATGAAAACAGATGGCTAAGAAAATCATGATCGTCGACGACTCCAAAACAATTCGTCAACAAGTGCGTTTCACTTTGACCAAAGGCGGCTACGACGTCGTTGAAGCTGAAGACGGCGCTGACGGCATCGTGAAACTTGGTGAGAACGCAGATATCGCTATGATCATCAGCGATGTAAACATGCCTAACATGAACGGCCTCGAAATGGTTGAGAAGATGAAGGCGAGCGGCAGTACAGTTCCCGTCATTATGCTCACCACAGAAGGTGCCGCTGATCTTATCCAAAGAGCAAAAGCAGCCGGTGCAAAAGGTTGGTTGGTTAAACCCTTTCAACCCGAACAACTGGTAGCAGCTGTTACAAAAATCGCGGGTTGATGTATTTCTGGCGATTCACTTTCAATGAGTCTTTGGAGAATTCATGTCCGACGATCATGATACGACGGCCTATCTCGTAGGCTTTCTCAAGAATTTCACTTTGCTCATCGAGCGAGAGCTTCTCTCGATTCGGGAGAGTGTGGTGACGACCGTTGAAGCCGTCATGCAGGGTATTGAAGACATCAGCAATACCGTCGAGCGGAACAAACTCGATGCGGAAAACATTCTCGAGTTTACCTACCTTCATCCTGACAAAGAAACCGAAGGGCTCGTGGACGATGTCCAAAGAGTTGCAGACGATTTGATCGCGAGCGCTTTTGAGCAATTTGGCGATGGCCAGGAAAAAGAGAAGGCAAGTTCGGGCAAGTCCGAAGTCGCAATGCAAAATGAATTGAGTCAGCTCAACACAAAAAGGGATGAGTCAATTGGGCGCCTGACAAAGCTTGATGACAGTGTAAGCACTTCAGTCTTCTCTATAGTAGGAGCCCTGTCGTCAGAGGATTTGATCGCACAAAGACTTGAGCATGCTATTTTGTCGCTTAAAAGCCTTCAAACAGGCCTGAGCTTCATACTAATAGACTACGAAGAGCGTTGCCGGTCAGAAGAGATCGAGCGCGTAGTCAAAAGCATTCTCACTTACACCTTCAAACAATACACAGCTGAAGAAGAGAAGGAGCGCTTTCGCGCCATTTTTGGCAAGATAGCCGTTTGAGACTCTAAAATCAGGCCAATAATGCAGCAGGCCTTCAGCCTTCCGCGAAAAACACCAGACCCAAATTTCCTTCCAAGAACATCATCTTCACAATCCTGTGCCGTCAAACCCTTGTGCACCAACGATTATAAATTTTAGCAAAAACTCTGTTGACGATCCGGGGTCGAATCCGTATAAACCTATTTCTCGGCGGAATGGAAGAAAACAGTCGGACCTAAGTAAAGAAGATAATTCAAAAAACTTCTTGAAAACAAAGTCTCTCTGATCTACAACAACCCTCCGGTGAACGGCAGACGAAGTGAAAGAGACGGACTCAAGTAAAGAAGATAATTAAAAAACTTCTTGAAAAACAAAACTCTCTGAACTACAACAGCCCTCCGGAAACGGAAATAAACGCTCTTTGAAAACTGAATAGAATACGCAAAAAACCAAGTGCGAACG